>JAEUQE010000161.1 GCA_016789785.1 Bryobacterales bacterium | reverse complement strand
GCGCCGGTAAACAAAGTATCATGAGCAAAGCATAAACGAAGTACGTTTCATCTTTCTTACGGAGTGATCTTTATGAGCGACTTCTCCCGTCGTGATTTTTCAAAAGCTGCCGGACTCGCGACAGCCCTCAGCTATTCCCGCATCCTCGGCGCAAATGACCGGCTGCAGATCGGATACATCGGCGTCGGCAATCGAGGCACTCAGGTGCACGAGGCCTTTCTCGAACACGGCGACCAGCTCACCGTGGCCCTGTGCGACCTTCGCGACGACTACATGGCGCACAACGCGAAGATCTCGCGCGCGACGCCCAAGCAGTACAAGGACTACAGAAAGCTGATTGAGGACAAAGACGTACAGGCCGTAGTGATCGCCACACCCGATCACTGGCATGCCCTGCAGTTCATTGACGCGTGCAACGCCGGCAAAGACGTTTATGTCGAGAAGCCGCTCTCCCTCACCGTGGCCGAAGGGCGCCGCATGGTGGAGGTCGCCGAGAAAACGAAGCGCGTCACTCAAGTCGGCATTCATCGCCGTTCCGGCAAGCACCTGAAGGAGGCCGCCGATGTGGTGCGATCCGGCTTGCTCGGCCATGTCTCGGTCTGCAAGGGCTGGCATCTCCAAAACGAGTGGCCGAACGGCATCGGCAATCCACCCGACGAGAAGCCAATGAGCGAAACCGAATGGGACATGTGGCTCGGGCCCGCACCGAAAGTCCCTTACAACAAGAACCGCACCTACTATCGTTTCCGCTGGTTCTACAACTACTCCGGCGGCCAGGTCACCAACTTCGGCGTGCACTACATGGACATGCTGCGATGGGCTATCGGCAAAGATGCGCCGAAAGCCGTCACCGTCATGGGCGGCAAGTACGCCGTGAAAGACAATCGCGAAATCCCCGACACGCTCGAAGCGCTCTGGGAGTTTGATGGCGGAACCATGGTGGTCTTCTCGCAGTACAATGTGAACTCCGCGCCGGGTAACATTCAAGGCGCCGAAATGGAAATTCGAGGCACAAAGGGCACCATGTACATTCATGGCAATCGATGGGAGGTGGTCCCCGAGCGCTACACCGATGTCGAAGTGCCCGCGCGCTCGCCCGTGAATCGCGATCTGGAGCGCGGCTACAGTCCATCGAGAAAGAGCACCATCGAGCCGAAATCCGGCAAGGGGAGTGCCGACACGGCCTTCCACGCCCGCAACTTCCTCGATTGCGTGAAGAGCCGCGCCAAGTGCAATTGCGACATTCTCGAAGGCCATCGCTCCACGGCGGCCACACTGATCGCGAACATCGCGCTGAAGCAGAAGGCCTATCTCGAGTGGGATGGCAAAGCCGAGCGTTTCACCAACAACGCCGCGGCAAACAAGTATCTGAGCTATCAGTACCGGGCTCCCTACAAATTGGGCTAAGGATGTTTTGTGACGCGTAGAACATTTTTCACGACTTCTGTTGCGGGCGTGGCCATGGCCATGCCCTCTTCGGGCCTGCCGCCCCTCTGCATCTTCTCCAAGCACCTCGCCAACCTGAACTACGATCAGCTCGGCAAGACCTCGAAAGATTTCGGCTTCGACGGCGTGGATCTCGCTGTTCGTCCAGGCGGGCACGTGCTGCCCGAAAAGGTGACCGAGGATCTGCCGCGCGCCTACGAGGCGATCCGCGCCCACGGCGTGTCGGTGCCAATGATCACTACTGGCCTGCTTCGTCCGGAGGACCCCGCCGCAAGACCGACGCTTGCAACGGCCGGGCGGCTCAAGATCACGAAGTTCAAGAGCGGCTATTGGAAGTACGGCGCGGCCGATCCCGAAAAGAAGATCGCCGAAGTGAAGGCGGCCACACGTGGACTGGTCGACATTGGGAAGGAGCACGGCGTCGAGTTGGGCTTCCACAATCACTCGGGCGACTACGTCGGCACCGCGATTTGGGATACGCGCGAAATCCTCGCCGGACTCGACCCGAAGTGGGCCGGCTTCTACTTCGATCCCGCGCACGCCACCGTCGAAGGTGGTCTCTTCGGCTGGCAGGTGAGCATCCGCCTCGCTGCGCCGAGAATGAAGATGGTTGCCATCAAGGACTTCTACTGGGAGAAAACCAGCGGAAAGTGGAAGTTGAAATGGTGCCCGCTCGGCGAAGGCATGGTCAATTGGGCAGGCGTCTTCAAGGCGTTCGCTGAAGCGAAGTACACAGGCCCCTTATCTCTCCATGTCGAGTACGAAACGAAGGACGAACACGCAGCCATCGCGAAGGATCTGGAATTCCTGAGGGCTCAGGTAAAGAAGGCTTACGGAGCCTGAACGGCACACCGGCCGAAACACAATCGACAGGGCGCGTTCCAAACAGAACGCGCCTCTGGCGTTTCTACATTCCGCGTGCTCCGATTCACGCACACCGTAACGCCGGCCCCCGGCATACAGCGTCGAGGGGAAGCGTTCGGGTGGGCGCCGGTCACTGCACGCCGCTTACCGCCGCGCGGCCCTGCTGGGGCGCGTTCCAAACAGAACGCGCGCCTTCTGTTTCAATCAATTCGTGCCGCTTGTGGCACCGTCGCCGGCGACCAGTTGAGCCGCTTCCGCCGCATGCCGCACATCGAACTTCGGATTCAGGTCGAGAGCTTTCCGCAGCAGCGTCCGTGCCCGGTCCCCCTCGCCAAGAGTCTTCGCGATCATACCCGCGTGGTAGTAGAAGAGGGGCTCCGGCGTGCCCGCCTTCAACGCGTTCTCCGATGCCTTCTTCGCGCCCGCAACATCACCCGCGCGGAACAGCGCCCAAGCATAGGCATCCCACGTGTAGACATCCTTCCGCACCGCGAGATCCGCCTTCGCGATCTCCACCGCCTCCCCGGTCTTGTGGCCGTGATTCGCGAAGATCAATGCAAGCTGACGGTTCGCCTTCTGACCGCTGGCAGCTTCCATCTTCGCCACCAGATCGAGCGTTTGAATCTGCTTATGCGCTTCCTCCGGCTTGCCCTGCAGCGTGTACAGATCCGCCAGCGCACCCGCATAGTCGATCATCGGCGCCATCGACTGTGCCTTGCGGAAACTCTCAATCGCAGCCTCCGTCTTCCCTTGCGCCGCAAATACATGCCCCAAGCCCGCATGCGCCGAGTGCATTCCAGCGAAGTTCTCCAATGCGTTGCGATACGCCCACTCGGCCTGCGCCCACTTCGCCGACTTCAAGTACAGATTGCCCAACTCGACGAAACACCACGCCGTGTTCTCATGACCAGGACGCCCCGCCCGTACCGCGCGTGTCATCATTTGAATCGCGCCGTCCATATCACCTGTGATGAAGCGATACCATGCGATCCGGTTGTAGCTCATCAGATCCGGCCGCAGATTCACCATCTGCTGATAAGCATCCGCCGCCGGGTCGTACTGGCCCATCTCCATCAGCGCATCGCCCAACATCGCCCAGTTCGCGGGATCCTTCGGCTTGCGCTCGGCCAGTTTCCGCCCCGTCGCGACAACGGCATGGAAGTCGTGACGGAACAGGTTCACCTGATTGCGTACAATCAACGCTTCGTAGTTCTCCGCATCCTTGCCGAGCACGCGTGCCAGCAGCTTCTCCGCGCGATCGAGATAGCCGTAGTCCGTGGTTTCGCGCATCTTCTGGATGTAGGCTTCGGCAAGACGGATCGCATGCTGCGGATTGGCGGGCTCCTCCTTGAGGCGGCCTTCCCAAAGCGCGATCCGCTGCGCCGTGTTGAGCCGGTCCACTCTGCTCTCCACAACCTGCCGTTGCGTGCTCCCAACGTGTTGGGTCTTTGGCGGATCCAACAACTGCGCGGGTAGCAACGCCGGCGCCAACAGGAACAACGGAAGTCGGAATCGCATCAGTTCACCCCTAGCTTCGTAGCAATCGCCATCAATCGTGGTTCCTTCGAACCGGCGGCGAGCGCTGCTTTCGCAATCTCGCGGCTCTTTTCAGTGGCTCCATTGGCGGCAAGCGCCTCGGAGTACCACGTCAGGCTCCACACATTCCGATACGAAGAATGCGCCTCTGCCAGATGCAGCGCCGTCACCGGATCGCGTTTCACTTCGAGCAGATACTCCATCTGCGCGTGGACATCACTCAGCCTGGCGCTGTCCTTCGTCAGTTTCGCCGCCCTCGCGAATGCAGTCTCCGCGCCCGCGGCATCACCCACTCCGGTCAGTGCCCGTCCCAGCGCAAAGAACACCGATGCGCGTTGCGTGCGATCCGCCAGCGGCTTCAACACCTCCGCGGCTTCCTGATGGCGCTTCGTTGCGGCAAGCACCGCGGCCAGCGCCGTGGCGCCTTCGAAGCACTCGGGTTCGAGCTTCAGTGACTCGCGTGCCAGTTGCTCCGCGCGCGCCGGATTCTTCGTCATTGTCAGATGAGCCAGCCGCCCAAACACCCACGCGCGCTCGACCGTTTCGGTCCGTGGCGACAGACGATAGATCTCATTCAGCATCAGGATCGCGCCTTCCACATCGCCAAAAACTACGCGTAGCTCCGCAGCGCGCCGCATCCCCTGACGATTCTCCGGACGAAGCCGCAGCATCCAGTTCGCATGCTTCTCGGCTGCGTCGTAATTGCCGATCGCTGACTCGGCATCCACCAAATATCCATAGAGATCGACATCGTCCGGCGACTTCCGGTTGAGAGGCTCAGCAAGCTTCTTCGCTGCCACAAAATCCTCTTCGAGCAATGTTAGAAAAGCTTCGTGCTTCTTCGCCAGAAAGCTCGATCCATCCTGCCGCAGAGCCACATCCAGATGTTTGCGCGCAGCCGCGGAGAGCGCGGGGTCCGCCGTGTAGCGATATCTCTCCAGCAACAACTGTATGAGATCAAGACGCTTGGTCACTTGCGACGGATCAGCCGTCACAACGGCTTCGGCCGCCGTGATGCGGCTGTCCGCGAAGAGACCCGTTGTCGCAATCAAGAGAGCAATCAGTGTTCTCATCACAAGCTCATCTCCCCATCAATCAGGCACATCAGACAAGGATCGAGCCGCGAGCGAATTGCAGAATGCTCGCGGCCCGTTTTCGCACAGGAGAGGTTAGCGGACCGGCCCGCCGCCCGGTTCACCCGGATCGAGGTGCCGGCGGTCACGGCCGCTCGGGCAGTAACCGACAAACGGAAACTCTGGCTGATAGGGCTGATCGTCCACGTTCACGCCGTCACCCAAACGGTTGTTCGGGAACTTGTTGAAGCCCTGAACCAGCACACCGCCCACCACCACGCGGAGTGCGATGTCCGTCACGTCGTCCATCAGACGGCGCCCATTCGGGAAGCCCGCGGCATCACCCGCGATCAGACCCAAACGGTTCGCCATATCCGGAGGAGTTGCCGGAACGCCGGTATTCAGCCGCAGGATATCGGCCACGGGCCCCGCAGGCGTGCCCATTGCCGCGATTGGCGGAGCGTAGGTCACCAGAGGAAGCAGATCGGTACGCGGAGGACGCGGAATCTCCACCACACCACCGGTCGCCGCATTCACCACGCGGGCAAGCAGCGGATCCAGCGCGAACTCGGCGAACTGCGCGTCATTGCGCGGCTGATCCATCGAGAAACGATCCTTCGAGCCGGTGCCGATGATCAGTTCGTTGAACAACGGATTGGCCATGCGCTGCACCTGACGCAGATCACCCGAAGTCTCGAGCGGATCCGGCGAACGGCGGACCGTCGTCATCGGCCGCGAAGTCGTCGCCCACATGCCGATCGTTGCGGCCGGAGAGGTCGCCGGTTCGCGGCGCCCGCTGCTCGTCAACAACTCAATCGGCACTTCCACCGCGATCGTGTTCACGGCATAGCCCGAAACGGTGTCGCTGGCAAAGTTTTCCTTCGCGCGGTCTTCCGCGTCCGTGAGCACGGCGGGTACGCCGCTGCCCAGCGTGCGCAGATTCAAGGTGTCGAACGTCGCGCCGAGGTCGATCCAGAACGCATCGTCAGTGGTACCGGCGAAAATCTTGATGCCTTCCGGTGTCGTGTAGGTGCCGGCCTTGTAAAGCGCGGCATAATCCATGGTGCGCGGTCCGGCATTCGTGGGCACTGCGTAGAACTCGCGACTGTCCGCGCTGCGAAGCTTCACACCCTGGTTGTTGCGGATCCAGGTCACCTGGTAGCGTTGCCGGGTGCCAAGACCAGCCGAATCGAACGAAGTGATGCGGCCAGGAATCAGCGGCGTGCCGGGCGCGATGGGCGCAGGCGAATTCGCCGGAGTGGCCACACCATCGCCCACTCCCACCATCGCCTGGAATACGCCAGGCAAACGCTGCTCAATGTGGAATTGGAACTGGAACACGATGTCTTCCACACCATCGTGATTGTTGTCGATCTTGATCGCGTACTCAATGCCATCGTCGAACGGGAACCAGTTCGGCCCGTTGGCCGGTTCCAACAGCGGATCCACCGCCATGATGAACGTCACCTTCTCGGGCGTTTGGTTCGGGCGTTGATTGGGGCCATAAGATACGAAAGCGTACACGTCGGTGATGTCGGCCTTGTGGTCGAGAGACGTGATCGGCGCTTCGCGATGGTTTGCGGCCGGCAGGCTGGATGGCATCGCCATCAGTACAGCGAGTCCGGCAGCAACAACGGACTGCACAGTGCGCATAAGTTGGGTCCTCTCCTGAATTTCGAGACAGAAGTCCCCTCAGTGTTCCGGCACGCTCATTTCAAGCACCGGCCATGGGGAATAGCGGTCCAGGCCCGATCACCCAATCGGGCGAGGTGAGCTTACTGACTCAACAGAATCTACGAAACCGCTTCCCGATCGGATTGCAGACATTACACTTTTCCAGGAAGTCTCTCCGGCCCGCGCGCTGAGGCGCCCATCACTATGGACGCAATGCGCCCACACTCCTCCAGACCTCCACACCTGCATTCCAGAACCCAATCCACCAATCGCCGCATAGCCTGGAGACGCGCGATGTGCCGGTCGATTTCCGAACGCTTCTCCGTGGCGAGTTCCCTCCACCGCCGCGAGGGCGTCGCGGCCGCCTCAAAACCATGCAGCAGACGCCGGGTTTCGTCCAACTGGAAGCCGCAGGCCTGAGCAAGGCGCACTACAGAGATTCGATGGATGGCATCATCTCCATATCGCCGCTGGCCACTGGTTCTGACAGGCTTCGGTAGCACCCCAGCCTTCTCCCAGTAGCGAATGGTGGACGCAGGAGTCGCGGTCCTTCTTGCCAAATCGCCAATCGTCATGTGCGGTTCCCTCTTGACTGAAAGTTGACTTTAAGTCTTACAGTCGGGAAATGAGCCAGACAACGATCACTCCTGTCACAGACGCAAAGGGCATGCCGCTCGCATGCCACCCCGAAGCAATTGCCGCGGCGGATCGCCCTCGTTACCGCATCCTGATGGCGAAGGTGAAGGCCGCGATTGCCGAACGTTCCGCAGCCGGGGCGGAATATCTCTTCAAGTTGGATCGCGAGGCGGTGACATTCGAGGAAGCCACCGAGTGGATGACTCTGGAGCGGCTTTGCTGTCCGTTCCTTGCCATGCGGCTCACGGCACCCAGCGGGCAGTCGCACTGGCTCCTGACATTGACAGGACCGGACGGCGTGAAGGAGGTAATCGACGCCGCCCTCCCGGTCACAGGCTGAGTTCAACTTACCAGCACTGCTTGTACAAAGACAGCAGATCCTCGGCCGAACAGTCGCGGGGGTTCGAACGGTGCGCCAGACCCGCATAGGCGGCTTCGGCCAAAGCGGGTAATTCGGCTTCGCCGATACCGATGGATCGCAGACGCGCATTGAGACCCACCTGCGTCCTCAGTTCCACGAGTGCCAAGTGAAGGTCGGCCACGCCCAGCAGACGCTCCAGGCGCTCGATCCGCGAACCGTCGTGACCGCGGTTAAACTCCACTACGGCGGGCAGCACGAGAGCCATCGCCTCGCCATCCGGAATCCCCGCGGCTGCAGAGAGCACCTGCGCCAGCGAACGCGCCGCACCCGCCCCTTTCTGAGACGCCGTCCCCGCCATCAACGATGCGCTCGCCATGGCGGACCGCGCCTCCAGGTCGCGGCCATTGCCCACAACGACGGGAAGGTACTGGAACACAACCCGCACACCCTCCGCCGCAATGGCCTCGCAGAGCGGATGAAACGCCTTCGAAAGAAGCGCCTCCAGGCTCCGCCCCAGCACTTCCATTCCGCTGGCGGCCGTCTCAAACGGATCGGCGTCGATCGAAAGCTCGGGGTCAATCAACGCCAGCGAGGGAAACAAGTGCTGCGATTGAATCGTGATCTTGCGCCTCGATCGTGACACTAACACCGTGGTGCAATGGCTTACTTCGCAACCGCCGCCACCGGATGCGGGAATCGTAACCAGCGGAGGCATCTCCGCCGTGATTATGGCAGCCTCCGCCAGATCACTCGCGTAATCGCCAAGCGGGTGCGGGTGATGCACCTTCAGCCGGATGGCTTTGGCTGCGTTCATCACTCTCCCGTTGCCCACCGCAATCAGCGTGTCGCACTGCTCCATCACGAATGTCTCGGCGCCATCAAGAACATTCTGCTCGGTCGGGTCCGGGTCGATCCCACTAAAAACCAAGCAGCCCGGAACGAGACGCCGCGCCCGATTCACCACGGCTGAGCCATCCTGATCACGCGCGGCAACGAGCATCGGGCGATGGAGTCCGCGCGCGCCAAGCTCATGGGGCAACCGTTCCACGGCGCCGAGGCCGAACGAAACAGGGATCGGAAATGAAAAGTTAGCTATCATCGGAAGTCGCCCCAGTTGATCAGTTTAGCGGAACCAGTACCGGCTCTGTAAGTTGTCTCAAGTCACTGATCAGGGAATCAGGCAATTATGTCCGAATTAATTACCCGCCGCTCCTTTGCCGGCGCACTGTCCCCAATCGTTCAGTTACCAATCGCCAGGGCTCAGCAGAAGCGCCATCCCAACGTGTTACTGATTCTTGCCGACGACCTCGGCTACGGTGACATTGGACTCCACGGCGCGCCGGATGTTCGCACTCCCAACATGGATGCACTAGCCGCGTTAGGAGTGCGCTTCACAAACTTCTACTCCAATTGCCCGGTGTGCTCGCCCACCCGCGCCGCCCTCCTGACCGGCTGCTATCCGGAAACCGTAGGTGTACCGGGTGTCATTCGCAGGCGTCCCGAAACGAGTTGGGGCTACCTCTCTCCGAAAGCGCGGCTTTTACCAGAGGTTCTTTCAAAAGCTGGCTACCAGACCGCCCTCGTGGGAAAGTGGCATCTCGGCGAAGAGCCTTACAACCTCCCTAATGCGAGAGGATTCCAAGAGTTCCGCGGCATGTTGGGCGGCATGGTAATGGACTATTACAATCACCAGGGCCACCAGGACGATCAGCCCGACGTGTGGCACAATGGCACGCGCCTCCGTCAGCAAGGCCATGCCACGGATCTGTTCACCACGTGGGCACAGGAGACGATCGCGAGTTGGAGGAAGGCGTCCAAGCCCGCATTCCTGTATCTCGCCTACAACGCCCCGCACAACCCGGTCCAACCGCCCGCGGAATGGCTCGACCGGGTCCGCAAACGCGAACCCTCGGCGAACGAGAAGCGCGCGAAGCTGATCGCGTTGATTGAGCACATGGATGATGGAATCGGCCGCGTCATGAAAACGCTGCGCGACACTGGCCAACTTGACAACACACTTGTCATCTTTACTTCCGACAATGGTGGCGACTGCCCCGAAGAGGCGCGCAACCTTCCCTGGCGAGGATGCAAAGGCGAGATGTATGAGGGCGGGATCCGCGTGCCGGGCATCGTCTCCTGGCCCGGCCAGGTCAAAGCTGGGTCCCAGTGCGATGAGGTCGCGCTGTCGATGGATCTCGCGCCCACCATCTGCGAAGTTGCCGGCCTTCGCATGCCGTCCGCAACGCATGGCTTGTCTCTCGTGGAGACAATCAAGCAGGGCCGCGCATTGCCAGCGAGGGATCTTTTCTGGACGCGGCTGGAGGGCGTGGCCTTCGCGGGAAACCCAATTCATGCAGTGCGGCGCGGCGACTGGAAACTGGTGCACAACACACCATTCACGCCGCTCGAACTATACAACTTGAAGAACGACCCTTATGAGCGCACGGATCTCGCAAAAGCGAATCCCAAGATGCGCAACGACCTGGCGGCTGCGTTGATGAAGCACGTGCACCGCGGCGGTCAAGTGCCCTGGCACCCTCCGGACGAATGAGTGCCTGGACAGCGACCGCGGTCCATTCAGGCCCGCTCACCGTTCGCGTGCTTTGCTCCTTGCGTATCTGCGAGAGCCATAGCCAGGCGAATCGCCGACGCTGCCTCCGAGGTGCATCCCAGCTTCGCTCCGGGGGCCGGAAGACGAAAATCTCACAAAGCCGCAAGGCCCGGGAAGGAGTCCAATTCGGCGTCTCACGGGCAGCGGTTGCCTGGAAGGCGCTGCCCCATTCCTGTGAGCCGGCGCAAGTCACGCCCGCGATTGAGTGGGCAGGTTCACCGATGGCGAATCGCCCTCCTGTACACCTCACAGAACATCAGGAGTGGTGCATTGGCGATGCTGGCAGCCTTACGAGCGATGGAGCCGATGGCCGAAGTCCGATGCCTGGCCGGTCTGAGGCGTAGCCTCGCTTAACGTTTGGCAAGGAACGGCGCCAACCGCTCCATGGCCTGCTGCAGGATCGGCAACTCGGACGCATAGCAGATTCGCACCGACCCCTCGCCACCGGCGCCAAACGCAACTCCCGGCGCAAGCCCGACCTTCGCCTCCACCAGAAACCGCTTGCAGAACTCGAACGAGTCCGTAAGTCCCTCCACCCGGGGGAACAGATAGAAGGCGCCTTCGGGCTTCGGCACGCGCACGCCCTTCATCTTCGCCAGGCTGGCCATGCAGAAGTCGCGATTCTGTTTCAGCCGCGCCAGCATTTCCTTCACGGAGTTCTCTCCCCAGAGCAGCGCAGTTTCCGCAGCCCGCTGTGCGAAACTCGGCGCGTGCGAGATGATGAACTCGTTCAACTGCGTCGCCTTCTCGCACAAGTCAGGCCGTGAGATGATCCAGCCAACCCGCCAACCCGTCATGCACCACGTCTTCGAGAAGGACTGCACCACGATCACTGCATCGTCCTTCGTGGTCTTCTTCAGAATCGAGGGGACTGGCGTGCCAAGTGATGGCGTCTCGTAATAGAGGCGTTCATACACCTCATCCGCCATCAACCACAAACCGTGCCGGCGGCTGAAGTCGAGCAGCTTGTTCTGGTCCTCATCGGTCGCAACCCAGCCCAGCGGATTCGAGGGCGAGGTGTAGAGCAGCATGCGGGTGCGCGGCGTCACTGCCGCTTCCAGCGCGTCGTAGTCGATGGAGTAACGATCGCCACGAAACGGCTGTGCAATCTGGCGGACCGTGGCGTTACACATCTGCACGATGGCCGACCCGTTCGGCCATGCGGGAGTGAGCACAATCGCTTCATCGCCTGGATCGAGCACGCAGCGGATGGCTACATTCAACGCCTGCACACCGGAAGTCGTGATCACGACCTGCGTGGCGGGATCAACCGCGACGCCCTGAATCTCCTGGTAGTAGCGCGTCAACGCCTGCCGAGTCGATGGAAGTCCCGCGTTCTCCGTATAGAACGTGTAGCCATCGGCCATGGCTTTCTGCGCGGCCCTCTTAATGAACTCGGGAGTGGGAATGTTGCTCTCGCCGAAGTAGAGCCGCAGGACTTTGTCCTCGGGATTCGCCACCGAAGAGTCCATCTTCATGGCAAGCTCGCCGAGTTCGCGGATTCGGGAATAGGGGACGGCGGCAGCGGAAGGAGCGACAGTTGGGGAAGACACGGTTGGGGAAGACATGGTGTTCGGAGCCCAGACGAAGTAGGCAGGAGGCGGCGCCACGCAGGCAGCGTAGCGCCGCGGAACTCTAAGTGGCCTTAGTGGTAGTGGTGCTGCTGCTCGAATCGGACTTGGCCGAAGAGCTATCGGACGTCTTCTCCGAGGAACCACTGGACTTCGAATCGGCCTTGTCCTTCTTCGATTCGCCCTTCGCACCGCCGGAGCGCGCGTAGTCGGTAATGTACCAACCGCTGCCCTTGAACTGAAAAGCTGGCGGCGAAATGAGCTTCTCCACTTCACCCCCACACTCTTCATGAACAGTGAGGGCCGGGTCGGAGAACTTCTGCATCACTTCAAACACCCGTTCACACTGTTTGCATCGATACTCGTACAGAGGCATTTACTTCCTTCCCAACACAATGTCTAAGTTGTTTCTTACTTCTTCTGGCCGGTACCGGCTGCCTCAGCCACCGCCTTGCCGGAATTGAGCACTTCAATCGCTTTCTTCAGAAGCTGATCTTCGCCCGTTTTGGCGCCTTCGGCGCGCGGAGGTGGAGGCGCTTGTGGCGCGGCGGGCGGAGGCGCTTGCTCTTCGTCCTCTGCCGCCGGCTCGCTCTCGGCCATGGGATGATTCGGGGTAACACCCGTATCCTGAATCGCTTTGCCGCCCGGCGAATAGTACTTCGCCACGGACAGAATCACGGCACTGCCGTCGTCCATCAGAATGGCTTTGCGTACAGCAGCGTCGCCATAGGAGCGCTCACCGACTACGTCGGCACGCTTCGCATCCAGCAGGGCGGCGGCCGCGATCTCCGCGCCGTTGGCGGTGCCCCGGTTGGTAATCACCACCAGTGGCCCCTTCCAAATCGCCTTCCCCGGCTGCGCACTAAAATCCTGCTTACCTGACTTCTGCCCCTGCAGATAGGAGATCAGGCCACTGTCCATAAAGAGATTCGCGATCGCAATCCCTTCCTCTGGCGAGCCTGTGGGAGCGTTGCGCAGATCCAGCACGATCTTTTTCGCGCCCTGTTTCTGCAACTCCGCCACGGCATTCGCAACTTCCTTCGCTTTCCCAACGTCGGTGCTACCTACCGTGATGCGCCCAATCTGATCGGCAAGCATCTTGTACGTGGCGGAAGGCAGCGCTACAGCCGCGCGCACCAGACCCACCTTCTGCGGCTCCGTCCCCCGGCGCACCCGAAGCACGGTCAATTCCACGCTCGTGCCCGGATCGCCCTGCAGTAGCATCTCCGCATAGGCAAGGGGCATGTCACGCGTGGTCACACCACCGATGGACTCCAATACGTCACCCGTCGCAAGCCCTGCTTTCGCGGCCGGCGAACCAGGAATCGCATCCACGATATTCAAATAACCAAACTTCTTCGAAAGCACCAGGCCGACGTTCGCCTTGCGCGTATCCTTGAACTTCAGGTACTGCTTGTACTGGTCCGCGCTGAGGTAGCTGGCATAGGGGTCCAGCGATTCCAGCAGTCCGTTCAACGCTCCAAGCGTGACATTCTTCATGTCGGGCTCTTCCACGTAGTCGCTCTTGATGCGCGAAAGGACTTCCGTGTACACCGCCAGATGCTTGTAGGGATCCTCCGGCGGCGCGCTGCGGCCCTTGACGGCGCCGATCATCAGCAGCACTACCAGGCATGTCGAGGAAGTCACAACCAGGAACTTGAAGCGGCTATTCATACACCAGCCCCTTTCTGCAAGCGAGGCGAGATTGCCCCGCCCATGCTCTTACTTCAGTATAGACGAGCGAAACCTCAAACGCGTTTTGCGGATACGCGAAATCCTTGATATTGCTTGTGAAACATCCCGGGCATCACCAGGGGAACCAGGAACAGGGCTGCCCCGTTTTCCACGATACTGAGCCCGATCGCATTGAAGAGAGGCGCTTCCTCCGCCGGTGGAACCAGCGTGGAGAGTTGAAAGCTCAAGAATCTTCCGAACAGCGAAACGACGAATAGCGCCACCAGCATCAGGACCGAGGATCGCCAACTCAGCAGCCACATCACCTTGAAACTCTCGGTATAGCCCATCGCGGTTTCCTTGCCATCCACCAGCGTCAGCAGACGGAAGCCTGGATACTTCCCCCGCATCATGCGCCGAACCAGCCACGGCGCCACTGCAAGCAGGTAGATGATGACGAAAAGCAGTTCCGCTTTCGGTGGAATCGTCTCGTAGATGAGGTACACACCGAAGCACCAGAGCACGTCGAGAACAATGGCCGGCCACACCAGTTGCCACGCGAGCCCCATACGCTCGCGATAGGTGAGGACGGACCGCGGGATCGAAAGCATGGCGGCAGGCTAACCGGCGTGGCGCTTGAGAATCTGTTGCAGGTTTTGGGAAAAGGCCGACCGGGCCATCACCAGGTCGCTACCAGCTTCCTGCGCTTTTACCTTCAGCTCGCCCTGAACGTGCGAAACGTAGCTCAGCACGTTGATCGACTTCAGGTCCGAGTCCTGCTTCAGCCTCTCAATCAGCCTGACAGGTTCGGCGGACCCGATGTTGAGGTCCATGATCACCAGGGCCGGCGCGCTCGGCTTCAGACGGCTAAGGAAGTCCTCTTCCGTCTTCACGTAGTCGACCTGCATACCGTTGCGCTTGGCCGCGTCGGTGATCTTCACGGTGAACAGGAGGTCGCTGACTAAAGCGAGGATTCTCTTGCTTTCCTGCTTGTTGTTCATGATTTCTAGAAAAAAAGCCGACTCCGATTGCGGGAGGAGGGTAGGTACACTTCATGGTACTCGCAGGAGCGAGTAAGTTTCAAGCAAGGGCGCATTTCGGCCGGCTCGCCTGTCCCGCAAGTGCGGACGGCGTGCTTCCCTGCTCCGCAACGCCCCCCGCACAGCGCATGGCGATGCAGGTACGATACGATGTCTCAAGCAAGGAGAGTCTCATGGCCCTTTCTCGACGTCATTTTCTGGAAGCTGCCGCGGCATCCCCGCTGGCGGCATTCGCCGCGGTGGATAAGAATACCGGCATGCCTCAACGCGTGCTCGGCAAAACGGGAGCACGAGTATCGGTGGTCGCCTTCGGATGTGGTAGCCGGTTCCTTTCCTACAAAGAAGAGGACAAGGCTCTCGAAGCGTTGAACCGCGCACTCGATCTCGGAGTCAGCTACGTCGACACCGCGTTCAGCTACGGCAATGGAGTGAGCGAGACGCGGGTTGGCAAGGTGATGAAGACCCGCCGTAAGGAAGTGTGGCTCGCGACCAAAGTACAGCGCCGCGGCGGCGAGGAAGCGATGCGCATCATTGAAGGCTCGCTCAAGCGGCTGCAGACGGATCAGGTGGATCTGATCCACATCCACGCGCTCGGGGACATGGCCGACCTCGCCCAGTGCGAAGCCAAAGATGGCGTCATCCAGACTCTCTACAAATGCCGCGAGCAGAAGCTCACGCGTTTCATCGGCGTCACCAGCCACACGGATCCCGAAGTGCTGCGAACCGCGCTCGAACGTCACGACTTCGATTGCACGCAGATGGCTTTGAACGCGGCACGCGTTGGCATGCGGAACGGCAGGGGCGGCATGGAGATCAACCCGGAGATGAAGGATAGCTTCGAGTTGCTGGCCCTTCCCGTTGCGAACCGCAAGAAGATGGGCGTGATTGCGATGAAGATTTTCGGGCAGGAAGGACTGGTGGGAAAGGCGCCGATCGACAAGCTGATCCACTATTCCTTGTCGCTGCCGGTTACCGCGACGGTGCTCGGCATGCCGAAGCTCGATTACATTGATGAGAACATCCGCCACGCCAAGGCGTTCAAGCCTCTTTCGAAAAAGGAAATGCGCAACATGGCCGATGGGTTGAAGGTGGAAAAGGCCGAGTTGGACCGTTTCTTCGCCAATCACGTGGATGCCTGACAGGACCAGGCGTTCAAGGGAACCTGGCTCCTTCGTGGTCACTGGCCCGAGCCGGATCGCCGGCACGGGCACCTTCGCCGTGAGACGCATTGGCGCGCGGCGTAAGATTGGCGAGATTGAGGGCGAGCGCATCCGTCAATCCGTGGCGCGCCGCCGTGCTCGCGAAGGTGCGAAGCAAGACCTTCCGCTCGCGATCGTCGAGTTGGGCGATGGTTGGGCGATCGATGCCACCTACAACACTGGCGCGATGCGCTATTTGAACCACTCGTGCTCGCCGAACACCTACATTCGGATCTGCTACGGACACGTCGAGTTCTACACCCTTCGTGACATTCGGGCAGGCGAGGAACTTACCGCGGACTACGGCGAGACCCACCATGAGGGGAAGTTGCCTTGCCGTTGCGGGAGCCCCAACTGTCGCGGCTCGCTCTGAGATCCTGCTTCCTGCGACCGTCCTTTTTTCTGCATTCAAGTGCACCGGCGCGAAGGGCACTCCTCCCGGGGAAGCCACTCAGAGAACACCGCACTTCGATACCCTCAGTCTCACCGCTGATTCTTGCCTTGGCGATCTTCGGAACTTTGCGAGCGATGGAGTTGACGCCCGTCAGCTCTTCTTCGCCGATTTCTTCAGTGCGTCCTGGATCTTTCCGGCGAGTTCCTTCTTCGGCTTGCCATCGGGAGCATCCGCGAGTGCTGCGTTCGCTTCGGTGAGCAGCATCTTCATGACATCGGGACGATCGAGCTTTCGCGAATCGAAGAGTGTCGATGCCTCGTAGAAGGCGTCAGCAATCGACATACGAAATGCGGGTCCGGCTACCTTGACGGGGCGAGTATTGAATTGGCCGCGTGCTTCCGCTGCATCCTCGGCGCCCGCGGCTTTCGATGTCGCGATTACCACGCCACGTTGCACCGCCTGTTTCATCGCCGTGTCGAGTTCGGCGGAGGAAACCAGGATGCCCTTCGACACTTGGATCAACTGCGCCACCTGGGCCGCGTTGCCCGCAGGGAACGGAAAGTCGAGTTGCACTTCGGCGGCCTTGTCACTCTTCATCTTCTGCCATACCTCGATTAGCTGAGTGGCGTAGTTGGACGCGACTGAACGCGTATCATTCATCTGCTTTCGAAACGGTGTGGGGTTGTTTTTGTTTTCACGTGAGCCGTACTCGAACTTCTCCGCGATGTCGAGATTGCCCCGCAGCAGACCCGACACCACAACGATGCGCCAGGCGCGTCCACGCTCGGTGAACTCGTTGTCAGTCTTGATGAGTTGTTCGAGATGATCGTTCGTCTTGCGATAGTCTCCGGCAGCAAACGACTCCTGTGCGGCTTGCCAGTAGAATGCCGGTGTCCCTTTGGCGGGCGGCGCGGGTGCGTTTGAGCAAGCAGACAGGAAGAGTATGAGAACAGTAGAGGTGAGCGATGTTCCGCGCATCGGAAAAAACTCCTTCGCGGAGATCAAATCACAACTGAGCGACGATGACAAGCCCACCCTGCTGGCGCTCGCGTGCCACTGCCGTCTCAAAGGATGGCTGGGGGATGCGCCAGTGCGGAGCGCATCACCCAGCCCCCGGATTGCCGCTCGGAAACTGCGGCGGAGTTGCTTCAGAACATCAACTTCAGACCGAACTGCACGGCGCGCGCCGAAACCGAAGTGCCACGGATCCGGCCCACTTGTGCAGGGAACGAGATGTTCGCCGCGGGATTACTGAAGCTCGGTGTGTTCGGCATGTTAAACGCCTCCGCGCGGAACTGCACGTTCAAACGTTCTCCGATGCGAGTGTCCTTCAACACGCTCAGATCGATAATCTTCTGTCCAGGCCCGAATAACATGTTGCGAGCGCTGGAACCGAAGGTGAACGGTGCGGGTGTGGCGAAGGCGGAGGCGTTGAACCATCCTTCGATGTTCTTGTCCGAGGGATAGAAGTTCGAAGAAACGGCGTCGGCACGATTGGCATACCATCCAGCTTGCGTCGGAGTGAACCCGACGCTGAACGGAGTGCCGCTGCGGAATTGTCCGATGCCCGCCACAGACCATCCGCCGATGAACTTACCCGCGAGCCCGCTGGCATTCGCCCAGCGCTTGCCGGGGCCGAAGGGTAGCTCATAGGTGGACGAGAAGTACATGACGTGGGGACGAATCGAGTCGCCGTTCGAGCGGTCGAGCGCGGCGTCGTAGGGGTTCTGCGGCGTGCCGACGATTGCGACGTTGTCCAGCGTCTTGTTCCAGGTGTAGTTTGCTTGCAGGAAGAAGCCTGACGTATAGCGCTTGATCACTTCAATCTGCATCTGGTGCGTGATGGAGTTTCCGTTCGTGTCCAGCGTGTTGATGTCGGCCCACGGCTGATACGGACGCTGCGACTGAATGGTTCCCGGTGCCTGGCGAACCGGCAGGTTGCGATTGTAGACATACCACGGAACCCGCGTGCCCTTGTTGGCGATGTAGGAGGCGCGCAAACCTGTGCCCGATGCGATCTCACGCTCGATGGTCAGGTTGAACTGCTGCGCATACGTGTTGCGGACCGCGCGGTTCACCGCCGTAATCGCTGGGTTGGGCGAGAGCCGGCCTTGACCTGGGAAGGGATTCGTAAGCGTGAGTGAGGGGACGTCTCCCGCCGCCGCTTCGAAAGTCTCCGAGAGCAGGAACGGAGTGTTGTTGAGCGAGATCTGACGGATTCCGATGTACACCGGAATGATGTTGTAGAAGATTCCGTAGCCGCCGCGCAACACGGTCTTGTTGTCGCTGAACGGACGGAACGCGAAGCCGATGCGAGGTCCGAGGTTATTGCGATCCGACGTCATCACGTCGGTTCCCCAACCATTGCGCTCGGAGGTGACGAAGGGATAGGCCTCAAGAAGGCGCGGAATCGCGAGTCTCGGAAGCTGGCCTCCTTCGGAGCGGACGACGTACTGTCCGTTGCCGAAGTCGAAGTTGGCGAAGGAGCCGTCCCGCTCCTGAGTCAGCGTCTGAAGAGTGTAGCGTAGACCGAGGTTCAGCGTCAGACGTTGTGAGATCTTCCAGTCATCCTGCAAATACAAGCCGTAACGTGTGTTGTAGAGCAGGTTGTTGTTGAATGGCGTCTGGCGGCCAGAGCTCACCGGGTAGCCAAGGACGAAATCGGCGAACGAGTTCCCTGAGTAGCGCCCATTGAATGCGAAGGTGCCAAAGGAGGCGCCGGCAGCTCCGGGGTTGGTGGAGATGCGGCCGAAGGCGATATCGGCGCCAAGCTTGATGGTGTGCACGCCGCGGACAATCGAGAGATTGTCGGTGAGTTGCTGCGTGATCTGCGGAGCGCGGGGACTACCGCCACTATCGGCGATGCCGGCGAACCCTGCAATGGACACGTTGGGCAGACCACCGATAGGAAGCGGTTGGTAGAGTTGCGGGAAGATGCTGGCGGGGTTGAAGTCCGTGTTCTGGCCGATGCGAAGACTGGCGTGATTGAAGTAAGAGTAACGCGCCTCATTGAGCACGCTGGAGCTGAACATTCGGTTGTAGCCGAGCGAAGCGCTCTTGGTGGTGTAGCCACCGTCGCCGAAGTTGCCGTAGTTGGCCGGAGTGCCGAGGGCCACGAAGTAGGGCGAGCCCTTCGAGTAGTTCATCACCACATTGATGCTGTTGCGGGAGTTGAACTGGTGATCCACTTTGGCGCTGTAGCGGTTCACATCGATGATGTTGCCGACGGTGGTGACGTAGTTGAGGCCGGTGCCTGCGGCGCCCGAACCGGGTGTGTTGGGCTGCGGATAGAACTCGAGGAGGCGCAGGGCCTGCGGACTGAGCCGGTTGCTTGGGATCTGGTTGTTCGCGAATGGCTGGCCGGAGAGCGGGTCGCGAAGAGACGCCAGGCCGGAGAAATCACCTCGGCGCATGGCTGTGGTGCCGAGAGCGAGGAAGGGCGTCGCCGCGGTGCGCTGGCGCAGTCCTTCATAGCTGCCGAAGTAGAAGGTGCGGTTCTTGATGACAGGGCCGCCAACCGTGAAGCCAAACTCGTTGCGGTTGAAGGCAGGCTTGGGAAGGCCGGTGGCAAAGAACTGTTTCGCCGCGCCGATGCGGTTGCGGTTGAACTCGAACAGCGTGAAATGGAGTTCGTTGGAGCCGGAACGGGTGATCAGCGAGATCGCCGCGGAGCCTTCATGCTCGGCCTTGGCGTTGTTGGTTTCGATCTTGAATTCCTGGATGGTGTCGACGGAGGGCGTGGTGCTGAGCTGAGTCTGGAATGAATACGCCGCGCCGCCATTGCCCAGGTCATTAAATGCGACACCGTCGATCGAGAAGAAGTTGCCGCCCCAGTGGAGGCTGCCGGCCAGTTTCGGATTCGACGGGCTGTCGGAGGTGTTTCCGGCGGTGATCAGGATGAGGCGGTCGAGAGTGCGGCCATTCAGGGGAAGGGTGACCACGGAGTGCGTGTCGACGTTGTTGGCGATTGAGGCCGATTCGGAATTGACGACGGGAGCAGCAGCCTGCACGTTGATCGACTGCTCGACGGCGCCAGGCTCAAGGCGGATGTCGTTGCGGACGGACTGGCTGGTAAGGAGCCGGACGGCGCGGATCTCGACGGAGCGGAAGCCAGCCATCTCGGCGCGGAGTTCGTAGGTGGCGGGCTGGAGGTTCGGCAGGACATAGTCGCCCTCGGCATTCGAAGTGGTTTCGAGGGACAGGCCGGTGGCGGCGTTCTTGATGATGATCTTGGTTCCGGCGACCACAGCGCCGGAGGAATCGCGGACCGTACCCAGGAGAGTGCCGGAGATGCTCTGAGCGAGAGCGCCGAGAGCCCCAAGGAGAAGCAACCCCAGAAGACGTGTTTTCATGAGGGTTACTGTAACGCAGAAGACACAGCGGAATCCAGCGATGTGGACGGAAAAAGAGGAGGCGGAAATAGGGGCGGCGAAAAGCAAAAAGCCCGGCTTTTGACCGGGCTTCTTGTCATTAATCGGGCAACGTCCTACTCTCCCACACACCTGCGCGTGCAGTACCATCGGGGCTGAGAAGCTTAACTTCCGTGTTCGGGATGGGAACGGGTGTGGCCTTCTCGCTACAGTCACCCAAAGCTGTAAGAACTTGTTTGTGCTCTGGAGGATTGAATCTGGTTGACGGGCGCGGGCAAACAGCCTGCGCGTAATTATGCCGATAGTAAATTTTATGGTCAAGCCGAACGGGCTATTAGTAATGGTCAGCTCAACGTATCACTACGCTTCCACACCCATCCTATCAACGTGGTAGTCTTCCACGGCCCTTGTTAGCTTTCGCTTGGGAGATCTCATCTTGTGGCGGGTTTCGCACTTATATGCATTCAGCGCTTATCCCAACCAGACTTCGCTACCCTGCGATACCACTGGTGTGATAACAGGATCACAAGAGGTCTGTTCAGCCGGGTCCTCTCGTACTACGGCCAAGCCCACTCAAATCTCCTACGCCCACCACAGATAGGGACCGAACTGTCTCGCGACGTTCTGAACCCAGTTCACGTACCGCTTTAATAGGCGAACAGCCTAACCCTTGGGAGCTTCTACACCCCCAGGATGCGATGAACCGACATCGAGGTGCCAAACCGGAGCGTCGATGTGAACTCTTGGCTCCGATCAGCCTGTTATCCCCGGCGTACCTTTTATCCGTTGAG
>JAEUQE010000160.1 GCA_016789785.1 Bryobacterales bacterium | reverse complement strand
CGGATGATGCGTCTGATGGAAGTGCTGCTTCACGGCGGCACTCAACTCAACGGCTGGCGCACGAAGCAGATCCATGAAGCCATCCTGAGCGCGTTTGGTCTCTCCACCAATGCCTACAACCTGACTCAACTGCGGTACGACCTGCGCAAGATGAGAGGCCATGGGCTGCTGGAGCGCGATGGCAAACGCTATTCGTACCGTCTCACCGAAAAGGGAAAGCGTGTGGCGGCGATGTTCGTCCTATTTCACCAGCGCGTTTGTGGCCCTTTGGCCAACTCGCTGTTTCACCATCGGCCAGATTCCCAATCCAAGCCCCCTGCCAAGATCGAAGTGGCCTACCACAAAGCCGACGCTGCGATTCAGAAACTCGTCGATCTCCTGGCCGCTTGATCATCCTCCTGGGACAATCTCCTCTCGTCGGGCCGCTGCGGACTGGTGTCGAATCTCTCGCCGAATTGCTCTATCAGAAGTCCTGGAGTGAACTTGGCGATCCTCTCGAAGCAAGCAAAGGTCACAGGGCCGGTCTGCATGGCTGACCGCTGACGCCTGATCGCTCGGCCCTACGAACGGCATCGGAGCGCATGACGTGAATGAAAGATTGTGAGAGACCAATTCTCAGATTTGACGGGCTAGAATCTAAAGGCGTGAACACAGTTCCGTCCCGAGAGCGAAGCGCGATGACAAAATCGCTGTCCATCGCGTCCTCGTCGGTGTAGATCTTGATTAGGTCCACTGGCGATCGCCACGATGCTGCTGTTCGAGCGCCTCCACCTCGCGTCCTTCGGCATCGAGATCTGTATCGTTTCGGTCTTGGTGGAGTAGTAGTAAGCGACGGCAGCATGAACCTGCGCCAGTGAGAGGTGACCGAACTTCCTTGCGATCTCTTCCGGGATCAGGCCCATGTCATGCCAGACAGCGATCCGGCGAACAGATACACCCGTCCCGGCAATGCCCGGGTGCCGCCGAGGATCTCGGGGCGTCGGGAAATCAGGCTACCGATCTCGGTCACGGTGGCCATCGTTTCAAACATAACGTCCACGCGGTCGGGAGCGCTGTTTCGCGTTCGGGTCCTCATCGATCTCGATGTGATAGTGCGTATGTGTGTTGCCGCCGTACCAGCCCAAGGGCCAATCCTTTCACCCGCGCATGGCGAAGTCGTGGACATGCGTCACCCCCGTGCCCACTTCGCTGAACTGTACTTCCGGCTCATGCGTGATTCCGCGAACCACTTCGATGCGGAACCGGAGCGGCGGTACGGCGATCTCGTATGGCCCGCGCGCGTAGAAGTAATGCCGCACATCCGGACCCGTCTTCTTCGGCATGGCGGATGGCCTTCTCCGGGAAGTAGGCCCGGCCATCGGCCGTGCCGGCCACACGAACCTTCGCCGCAACCGGCTTCCCCGTCGCCGCATCGCTAATGCTGCCCCGGATGATGCCGTGTCCAATCTTCGGACGTTGCGCGACGATCGGTCTCAGAATCGATCCCCCGGTGAGCACCGGAATCGAAGCAACCAGTTCGCGCCGGCTGAGGTGTGGCCTGTGTCCCATGAGACAATGCGGCTCCTGTGTGTCGTTCGCACTGGTCCATGTTCATCCATCACCTTGCGTTTCACTCCTCGCGCAGGATCGCCAGCGGTCTCGCGGACCGCATGCGCCTTGTCGAGATCCCTCCCGCCGCGATCGACAACAACGCGCCGCCCAGCGCCGCCGCAACTACCGCCAGGACCGAAAACTCGACCACGGCTTTCGCGAGCAGTACACTTACCAGCAGACTCGCGAACACACACCCGGATACGCCTCCCGCGAATCCGCTGACCGCACCCAACGTTCCGAATTCGCCCGCCATCTCCGCAGCCATCCATCGCCCATCAGCGCCGAGCATCTTCCAGGTCGCGATCTCTCGCGCCCGGTATGCGCGGGTTGCGCCGATCAGCACCATCAAAAGCAGAACGCCGGTGATCAGCACCAGCGCCGCCAGGAAACGCACTGCGTCCATCGCGCGGCCCGCGGCGGTGTACACCATGCCGCGGAATTCAGCGCGCCGCACGATGGCTGCCGCCGGGAACTCGCGCATCACGTCGCGCAGCAAATGCTCCTCTCTACCCGCAAGCGCGCGCACGCCCCCGTGGTAAACCTGACGCAGATTGCCAAACGCATCACAAGCGAAGGTCACGGCATAGGATGAGTCCATCACGCGATCGAGGCGGCGGATTCCAACCACGCGAGCTGTCAACTTCGCACCTCGCACGTTGAATTCGAGCAGCGAGTCTATTGCGGCGCGCATGGTGTTCGCAGCCATGCTTGAGATCACCACCTCCGCTGGCGTCTGCCCCGCGCGCACCCAACGGCCCTTTTCCAGTGGCTCCGGTTGCGAATCGAGACACGTGCTGAACCACATGCGCGGGGTTTCCTTCAGAACCTCGTTGCCGTTCACCCTCGCCAGCCGCATCCACACCAGAGGCAGGACCTCCATGGGTGGCTCCGCAGCGGAGTGCGAGTCGACGAATTTCTTCATCTCCATCAGCCCGCTGTTCGTGGCGCCGATGACGAAGAAGTCCGCGCCAGGGCCGGGTAGGGACGCAGTGACATGCTCGCTCAACGCAGCCTGGCCCACCCACGACGCAGTCATGATGAAAGTGCCGGCTGCGATGGCGAGTCCCATCTGCGGTGCGCTTGTCGCGGGACGCATGAGACTTCGCGCACCGTACCCCATGGCTCGCAGCCAGGTCCCCTTCCGCCCCACGCGCGCCGACAGCGCCCACACGCACGCCGGCGCTGACCGCAGCCCTCCCCGCACCATCCCAGCGACCAATACAAGCGTTACAAGAACGCCTAAGAGGAACCCGGCGGTCACCGCCGAAGGCTTCATCAAGCACATCGCCAACAGACCCAAGCCCGCCAACGGTGCGCCGGCGGTCAGCGTCCAGGGCACTGGCCGAACCTGATAGTCGCGCCGCAGCAAGGCCAGCGGCCTAATGTTCGTCACCATCCACAGCGGTCCCGCCGGCACGAGGATCGCCGCCGCAACACCAGCGCCGATGGTCTGCAACGCCGCGCTGTTCGCAGCCACTCCGCCGATCCCGGTTCCGAGCAAACGCATCACTGTAGCGGCCAACACCTCCTCGAATGCTCTGCCAATCAACCATCCCGCCAGAGACCCCACCAGTCCGATGCCTCCAATTTGCACGAGGTAAATGGAAGCGATCCGCCCACTCGCCCCTCCCAGCGCCTTCATCACCGCAATCGACTCCATTCGGCTGCGGACATGGAGGTATGCCGTCAAACCCATTCCCGTCACGCCGAAGACCAGCGCCATCCACGCCACCAATCCAAGGAAAGTAACTGACGTATCTAAGGAATGGATGGCCGCCGGCTCGGGGTCGCGGTAGTCCGTAACATCTGCGTAGGGGAACGCCGTCTCCAGACGCCGCCGTAACTCCATCGCCTCCAGGGCGGGCGCCGCGCGAAAGCGGAACTGAAAGCGATGCGTCGCGCCCATACGTCCGACACCGCTGCGTTCATAGTCTTGCGGCGTCATGAGTACGCGCAACATTGGGCTCGGATATCCCGCGAAACGGTCGGGCTCGGACACAATCACAGCGGCGATCTGCAGGGTTACTCCGTTCATACGAATCGCGCCGCCGGTGCCGGTCCCGAGCCTCTCCAGTAAGTTCTCTGACACGACCACCCAGCCCTCGCGCAGATGCATTGCGAGACTTCCCGCCGGTTTCAGGATAAACTCACCGTACAGCGGATAAGTGGCCGGATCCACCAGTTTTAGAGTCGCGGGCACCACGGCAGGCGCTTGCCCGGAGGAGATCATGGCGTGCGTGTCGATGACCACCGTCGAACGAACGCCTTGCCCCTTCAGTCCTTCGATAACCCGTTCTTCTTCCTCACTAAGTGGCTCCGCGAAACTTACAGTAACATCGGCCCCGATCCACTGCCGGATATCTCCAGCGATCATCCGCCGCATTCGGGCGCTGACGCCCTGCACACTGCTCATTGCCGCCACACCCGCCGCCATGGCGAGAATCGCCGCCATCAGACGCCGGCGTGCAAACCGCAGATCGCGCCACGCCAGCCGGCACACAATCCAGGCGGTTCCGAAGCGGGGCTGGGTGGGCACACTGCATTATAGCCACGCCGCAGCCCATCTTCGCCCCGCTACGGCATTCAGTTGTTTTCGGCCACGTCAGGTTCATACAGACTCCGGACCAAGAGCGCCAGTTACGCAGCGAAGCGGAACCGATTGGCCGGTCGAGCGCTTGACGGGCGTGCACTGAAATGCTGGAATCCCTTGAGGCGAATCACGGTAGATCGCTCTCGAATGAATGCGGTCAAGGCCCAATCCAACGCGAAAGAGCGCGGCGTCAGCTTCGCCGAAGCGATGACTGTTTTCGCCGATCCATTGGAGGTGACAATCCAAGGTCCGGATCACTCCGAGGGAGAAGCCCGTTTTCTCAGTCTCGGACAGTGCAAGCGCTGGCATCGATCGGCTGCATCCATCGTGACGCCCAGCTTACGTAGATGCTCACCCCGGCATTCCCGGCAACACGCTCGATATAATCGAGACCATTGCCGGTCCTACTCATCCTCATCGGCGCCTCGCTCGGGGTGTTGCCCGCCCAGACACCTCTCTCGGTCACCGGGCTCGTTAACGCCGCCAGCGGCGTCCCCTCATCGCTTGCTGGCAACAGCGCCGCCCCACATTCACTGTCCTATGTCGAAGGCGCCGGATTCACCGCGTCGGCGCGCGCCCAACTCACCTCCTCCCGCAGCGGCAGGCGTTTCGATCTCCCCATCCTCCAAAGAGAATCCAGCCGGTTACTCGTCCAGATCCCCGCAATCGAGCCAGGACCCGCGCGACTCGCAGTAACTCAAGCCACCCAATCAACCCTTCCGGCCAGCATCCTCCCCGCGGACCCCGGACTGTTCAGCCGCAACGGCAAAGGGTGGGGACCGGCGCGTGCCACAGTCCTCTCCCCCTCGGGCCGGCACGAGACCGGCCCTTCCCGCCCGGTTCGCCCCGGAGACCTCGTTTGGTTGGCGGCCACGGGTCTCGGCCGCGCACCCGCGAAACAGGTCACCATTGTGACCGGCGGAGTAACGGCAACGGCGGAATTCATCCAAACTGGCTCCGGCCAACAGCCCGACCAGATTCGATACCGCATTCCGGCTGCCGCGCCCGGCGGCTGTTTCGTTCCGGTTTTCCTCCGCGTGGGCAATGTGACGAGTAACTCGGTTTCGCTATCCCTGGATCGCGACGGTAAGCCCTGCCGCGCCCCCGAGTACTTCCCTTTTGCCAACTGGTTCGGGGGCCGCTCCGCCTTCGCCGTGCTGGCGCGCACGATTCGTGATGGCAATACGGTGGATGAGGCTCTCGCCTCGTTTCTCGATTTGCGCGGGGTTGCGGAACCCAGCGGGCCCCTGGTGTATATCCCGCCGCCGGGACTCTGCGGAACTTCCCGTGCCGCGATCGGACCGGAGACCGCAATGTCGGCATCCTTCACGAACCTATTGCTTTCGCAGTTGCAGGGCAAGGGCCTCAACGCAGGGCGTCGGGTAACGCTGGCCGTCGACGGCAACCTGCGGGCTGCGCCGCCGCGAATTGGTGCTCCAGGCGTCTATGTCGGCACGCTCGGCAGCGATCCGCCCGAAGCGGGCCGCCGCGCCCGGCCGCTCTTCTATCGCCCAGGCGAAGTTCGCATCGCGGCGGAAGGTGGCGCCGATGTGCCGGCCTTTGCGGCGCTCGCCAACAGTCCCGCCACATTCTCCATCCCGAATTCCGCGTCGCTCAAGCAGATCTCCCCGAACCGCGACCTTACCGTTACCTGGCAGGGCCTCGATGCCAAATACATCGTTCTTACCCTGGTACTCAACACCAGCCATAAGGCCAGCGCGGGCGGCCTGTGTTACTGCACCGCGCAAGCCAGCGCGGGCCGTATCACCGTCCCCGCATACCAACTCCAGTCCCTGCCTCCCGGCAGCGGCGCCGAAGTTATCGTGATCGCCATCCCCGCAAGCGCCACCGCCACAGTTCCGGGCTTTCCCCACAGCCTGATCTTCGGTGCGTCGATTCGCGTCGTTGCGGCGGAAGTCCTCGCGTCCGGGTTGTAGTCATTCTAGTACCCTTCCGCATCCTCGATCGAAGAAAACTGCGTGATATTCTGCGGACTCGGCTCACATTCCATCAGAGGTAACTTCCCTTGCGCCTGATTCTGCCATGCCTGCTCGCGACAGCCGGTCTCATGCCGGCCCAATCCCTGTGTCCCGCGCTGCGGTTCATCTCGGCGCCGGAATCGACTTCCTACCTGACCGGCGGGACCAACGCCTACGTAGCGGGTATCGCACTCCAAAGTGATGGCACGCGCACCGAATACCGTTACCGCACTCTCGCACCCTTTGCCCGCGCCGGCTCCACCGCCAACTTCGTGAACGAGTTGCTCCAGTGCACAACTCTCGGCCCGCGCAATCCCGCCAGTGCTCCCTCCATTACCTTCGGTGACGAACCAGGCGTCTCCTCGCGCAACCCGGTAGTCGCCAACCTCAAGGGAACCGCTACTCCGGCCATTGTTGGCCTTCTCCAGGGCAACAACCTCTCGGTCCACTTCCACGACCTCAACAACCCCAACGCACCCCGCACGGACTATCCTATTCAGCGCGACGGAGAGGGCCTGGTCGCCGCCGACTTCAATGGCGATGGCAAGCGCGATATCGCGGTCGTCCACAACCGGCAGACTTCCGGCATTGTCTCCGTCTTCCTCGGCAACGGCGACGGTACCCTCCAGGCTGCCGTCACCTATCCAGTGGGTGGCTACCCCGACCAGATGACCGCCTTCGACTTCAACGGGGATGGGCGGTCTGACCTTGCCGTTGCCAACCAGGAGCAGGGCAATGTGTCCATTCTGCGCGGCAATGCCAACGGCACCCTCACCACTGCCACCAACTTCACCAGTGCTTCCTTCATGCGTTCCATCGCGGCCGGCGACGTCACTGGCGACGGCAAGGCCGATCTCATCGGCGGCAACATGGGATTTCTCGTCATCATGCGCGGGAACGGTGATGCCACCTTCCAGGCGCCCACCAATCTCAGCACCGACTTCACCGCCAATTACATCGCACCGTCCGACGTCAACAAAGACGGCCGCACCGACTTAGTCATTGCCGACTCCCAGACCGGCCGTATCGTCGTCATGCTCGGGGCGGGCAATGGCACATTCCCTACCCGCCGGGATTACGCGGTAAGTGGTGACCCCGCCAATGTCATCGTCACCGATGTCGATCGCGACGGAAACCTCGACATCGCCGTCGCTTCCGGCCACCCCGATGCGCTGACTGGAGTCTACTTCGGCAACTATGTCATCTCCGTGCTCTTCGGCCGCGGCGATGGCACTTTTTATGGGGCGCCCGCCTATGCGGTGGGTTCCTTCGGCGCGACACTGACGACGGGGGATATCAATGGCGACGGCCGCGCGGACATAGTCAGTGCGGCGAGCGGAGGATTCTTCTATTTGCCGGCACAGGACGGCGGCGCATTCGGCCCATCCACTAAGGTCAACATCGAGCGCGGTGCGCCCGCTTCCGGTAATGTCTTCGCGAGCGATGTCTTGACGGGCGACTTCAACAAGGATGGCAAGCAGGATGTCGCGATTTTGGAAACCGGCGATGCCGCGATTCATGTCGCCCCCGGCAATGGCAATGGCACCTTCCAGCGCGCGGTTCGCACCGTTGCCGGAACCTCACCCCGAGGCCTTGCCGCGGGTGACGTCAATGGCGATGGCAACCTCGACTTGGTCGCCGGGCAGTCGCCCAACGTTGGAGTGATCAACAATGTCGTACTTCTTCGTGGCAACGGCAATGGTACGTTCCAGGCGCCGGTCGAAATCGCCGCTGGAGCTAATCCGCAGGAAGTCCAACTGCGCGACCTCAATGGCGATGGCCGCCTCGACCTCATCACCACCAACTACGGCGAGTTCAATTCCACAGCGATGCCAGGCGACGTCTCCGTGCTGCTCGGCAATGGCAACGGCACGTTCCAGACTGCAATGCGCTATGCGATCGGCAGGAACCCGACATCGGTCAATTTCGGCGACGCCAACAACGATGGGCGGATCGACATGGTGGTGACCGCTTCCGGAACGGGCTTCGGCTTCCACACCGCCCTCCTCACCGGCAAGGGCGACGGGACCTTCAACAACGCTGTGTTCTTCACCGCCGATTTTGGCCCATCCGACGCGATCCTCGCCGATTTCAACGCTGATGGTAAGGCCGACCTCCTGACCGCCAACTGCTGCGGAGATACCGATATCACTTACCGCCTCGGCAACGGGGATGGAACGTTTCAGGACATGCGCCATCATCCCCCAGGATCCCCTGCCAAGCTGCTTGCCGCCGACTTCGACAACAACGGCAGCATGGACTTCGCCGTGGTTACCGCCGCCACGTCACAAAGTAACATGATCGCTATCTACATTAACCAGCTTGGCGGCGTGCCATGTACTTATTCGACCAACCGGACTGTTGGTACGGCTTCGCCGCTCGGTGACACGTTGGGACTCACCATCTCCACGAATCAGTCCTCCTGCTCCTGGAACGCGCAATCCGATGCGGCGTGGGTGACCTTCGGCGGCACTTTTCCGCGAACAGGCGCCGGCGCGCTCCGAATCACCGTGGCGGCGAATGCCGGCATGCCGCGTGTGGCCAACCTGACCATCGCCGGACGCTCGTTCGTGCTGACGCAGGCAGGCTCGGGCTGCTCCTACGCCATCAGTCCATCGTCCCAGAGCACCGTTCAGGCGGGCGGCAACTTCAGCTTCGCCGTCAACACCAGCGCAGGCTGCCCTTGGACCGCGATCTCCTCGCAGAACTTCCTCACCATCCCGCAGGCGCCGAACGCGGGTGGACCGGGCAACGCCAACTACACCGTGGCCGCCAATGCCGGCGCCATGGTTCGCAGCGCGAGCGTCTCGGTTGCGGGCGAAATCCACCAGGTAATCCAGAGCGCTTCCAATCCGTCCGTGCAGTTCAACGACGTCCCCCTCACGCACCCCTTCTATAACTTCATTTCCATGATGCGCGACGCTTCCATTACGGCCGGCTGTGGGAATAACAACTACTGTCCTGATGCGATTACCACCCGCGGGCAGATGTCGGTATTTATCATCCGCGCCATCTATGGCAGTGATAACTTTCCATTCCCCGCCGGACCTTACTTTGCCGATGTTGCGGCGGATCACCCGTTCTTCAAGTGGATTCAGAAAATGCGCGAACTCGGAATCACTACCGGCTGTACCGCCACCACCTACTGCCCGGACGCCGGAGTAACCCGGGGCCAGATGGCGGTGTTCCTCATCCGCGCAAGGCTCGGCCTTGCCTCCGGCGACCCGCTCGCCTTTCCAGCCACGGCCTTCTTCACCGACGTCGCGGCGACTCACCCGTTTTTCAGCTTCATTCAGAAGATGCGCCAACTCGCCGTCACCAGCGGTTGCACGGCAACCACTTACTGCGCCGATGACAACACCACCCGCGGGCAGATGAGCGTGTTTATCGTACGCGGTTTGCTCACACCGTAAGTGCCATAAGTGAACGGAGAACTCACGAGGCCGGTTGCCGGACCGCCGGACCGGGGACAACACTCTTCACTCTGCGAGTTCGCGCCGCTCGCCTTACGGTAGCGCAGGCTTTCACCCATGCCGCGTCCCGGCTCCTCGGGACGCTTGGCTGTGCCCGAGCCTGCCGCCTGCCGCCGAAGAGTAATCAGGGAAGCAGTGCCGCGCGGATTGCCGGAAGATCGTGTAACTCCTGAGTTTGTGCCGGTGCTGGCAATTAGCGGTAATGGCCCGTCAGGACGGCGCAGGCGCCGTATCGATTACTTAAAGACGGCCAACTGAGTGAGCCCTTCCGCCGCATTCGAGCGTCAGTTGCCGCTTACTTGCGCAGGATTGAGAACTCCGGGCAACCACTTCCTCACGGCTGTGGCTGCTGACTGCGGAGCAATTGCCGGTGCACGAGCGTAAGCAGCGCGGCAGCGAATGCCGCTCCACGGGCTGCTCCGTTTGCGGTTCCCGTGCGGGTACACTGAAACGACCACCTCGGAGTCGAGTAATGCTTCTTTACCTGCTATTGGCAGTGGCGCCGCTCTTTGCACAGAACGAACCGGCCCGTGTGTTCGGCGCACGCTGTGGCGCCTGCCACGGCGCGGATGGACTCGGCGGAGAACGCGGTCCGCGCATCCGTTCGGATCGCGGCAACCTGGCCAAATTGATTCGCGAAGGCAGCGGTACGATGCCGCCGATGACGCTCACCAGCGTGGAACTCGGCTCCATCGAGCAGTTCGTCTCCCGGCTTCTGCGCGCCACCGCCGTCCCCGATCAACCACTCGGCGCGATCGTTCCAAGCAAAGGCCTGAAGCGGGACTGGCCGTTCTATCACGGCCTGCTGTCGGGCAACCGGCACAGTTCCCTGCGTGAGATCCACGCCGGTAACGTGCACCAACTGGCGCCGCGCTGGATGTTCAACGTTCCCTCCAGCGGACTGCATGAGGCCACGCCGATTGTGAGCGATGGGGTGATGTTCATCGCTTCGGTGAACGAAGTATTCGCGGTCGATCCGCGTGACGGACGTTCCATCTGGCGGTTTCGGCGGCCGCGCTCCTCGGGACTGGTGGGCGACACCTCATCGGGCATCAACCGGGGCGTCGCGCTGGACCCTTCGCGGGTGTTTCTGGTCACCGACAACGCGCACGTACTCGCGCTCGACCGGCGAACCGGCAAGTTACTCTGGGATTCCCCGATGGCCGATTCGAGTCAGAACTACGGTGCCACGTCGCCGCCGCTGGTTGTCAACGATGTGGTCATCGCGGGGGTCTCCGGCGGCGATGAAGGTGTACGTGGGTTCATTGATGCGTTTCGCGCGTCCACCGGTGAACGGCTGTGGCGATTCTACACCGTGCCCGCACCCGGCGAGCCTCTCTCGGAGACGTGGCGCGGACGCGACATCGCGCACGGATGCGCCGCCACCTGGTTCACCGGCACCTACGATCCCGAGGCGAATCTCGTCTACTGGCCCACCGGCAATCCATGCCCGGACTACGACGGCGAGCAGCGCGGGGGCGACAACCTGTATTCGGACTCGGTGCTCGCGCTGCGCCCTGACACCGGTAAGCTCGAGTGGTATTTTCAGTTCACTCCGCACGATTTGCATGACTGGGACGCAACGCAGGTTCCGGTGCTGGTCGACATGAACTGGCGGGGACGTCCTCGCAAGCTGCTATTGCAAGCCAATCGCAACGGTTACTTCTATGTGCTCGACCGCTTGACTGGCGAGTTCCTGCAAGCTACTCCCTTCGTGAAGACGCTCACGTGGGCGGATGGGATCGATGCCAAGGGACGGCCCAGGGTCCGCGATGAAGCGGCTCCGGCGGCAGGCGGCGTGAAGGCCTGTCCCGCCGTGGAAGGCGCGACCAACTGGTTCTCGGTCGCCTGGCACCCGGGCACGGGTCTGTTCTATGTGATGGCACTCGAAAAGTGCACCATCTACACGCGGACTGGCGGCTCGTGGGAAGCCGGCAAGAGTTTCTACAACGGCAACACACGCAACGTGCCCAATGAACCGGGTCAGAAGGTGCTGCGCGCGCTTGATCCAAAGACGGGCAAGATCGTCTGGGAATTGCCGCAACAGGGCATGGCTCGGAGTTGGGGCGGTGTCCTCAGCACGGACGGAGGCTTGGTGTTCTACGGTGCCGACAACGGCGACTTCGCGGCTGCCGACGCCAGGACCGGCAAGCCGCTATGGCGATTCCCGGCCAACGCCAACTGGAAGGCATCGCCGATGACCTATCAGATCGACGGGAAGCAGTATGTCGCGGTCGAGGCCGGGCCGACCGTTTTGGTGTTCGGCCTGCCGTAATCGACCCCCGATTCACTGCCGGTCGTCCGTGCGCTCCCGCTCAGGCGCAGCGCCAGATCGAGATCCGCGTCGCCGCGTTGAAGTAGTCCTTCGTCGCGATTTGGTCAGCGCTGAAACGCCCGTTCGTCCATACGTCCAAGTGGCCCGACGCGTCCGTAAACTTGATCTTGAATGCGATCACTCCCTGCATCGGTGGAATCGTCGACTTGTCGAACGGGTCGTTCGCCTTCTTCTTCAGATAGAAGTCCGGCGTGCCCAGTTCATGCCGCAGCCACTCGCGCATTTCCAGCGACCGCACCGCATACCGTAACCCGTCGCCTCCCGCCACGGTAACCATGCCCGGAAAATTCGCCGGCACCTTGATCCCCATGTAGTTCATTGCGTAGCTCATTCGGACCGCACAGGTATTCTTGATCTTCTCTGAAGTGACCCGTCCTCCAATCTCCTGCTTCACGGTCTCACTCGAGTAGTTCACATAGTCGTAATACTGGGCCCAGAGTACGGGCCACGATGGCAGTTTCGCCATTTTGATCCTCCAGCGGGCGGGTGGTTTCGTATTGTGCCCGCTCCACTGGATACTGTGAAATCGGCCGGAAAAACTGCTCATCCCGCCAGCGAAGAGCCCCTTCAGGCGCACTTCCAGATCGAAACCTTCGTCGCCAGAGCGAAGTAGTCCTTCGAAATGTTGCCTTCCGAACTGAACGTGCCGTTGAAGGTCGCATCCAGATGGCCCGTGGCGTCTTTGAAGTTGATGTCGAACGCAATCAGCCCCAGCATCGATTCGATCTGCTTCCGGTCGAACGCCTCGTTGGCCTTCTTCGTCACCTCGAAGTCCGGCGCACCAAAGGTGTGACGGAGCCAAGGCCGCAGTTCCCGTACGCGAAACGAGTACCGCATCCCGTCGCCGCCCTTGATCGTGTTCAAGTTGGGAAATCCCTTCGGAATCGGGAAGCCGATGTAGTTCATTGCGTAGCTCATGCGGATTGCGCACGTGTTCGTGATCCAACTCGCATTCACCGCGCCTCCGATCATTTCTTTCACGTAGGGCGAAGTGAAGTTGATGTAGTCGTAATACTGGCCCCAAAAGACGGACCATTGTGGCAGTTTTGCCATCTTGTTTTCCTCCGTTGCTGCGCGGTCAGCGGACTCCCGTCGGGACCGTTGCCGCTTATTTGAAGATTTCGTAGCTGATCGCCGCGCTGGCGGGCACCCTTTGCTTGCCGGCCCCCGCGCATCGCGCGTCGCACTGTGGTTTGGAACAGGTTTCCAGGAGAATCTGCTCGACCGACACGGCCCGGCTGCGGTACCCCATTCCCCGGAAGAACTCCGACAGCGACCGGAACGCCGCCTCATTCGAAAGCTGCTTCAACAGATACGCATTCGCCGTGCCCTTCACGGGCCGCCCGCGCGCTCCGTCCCAGTCCGAACTGCATGCGGCTGTCCGCGCCAAGTGCTCCACCGGCTCTTCGTAGCCCCCCATCGCGAAGGAGAAGGCCGCTGGCAGTGGACCCTCCTGCTGTACTCTCGCAAACAGCTTCCCAAGCAGTTGAAACTGCCGCGCGGGCGTTGCGTTCGGGCTGACCTTCGCCCGGTACGACGCACGCTTGCCCCCAGCCGTGAGTACCGCCTCCACACCACCATCCGTGATGCGATACTGCACGCCAATAGGAGTCTTCCTGACTTCCACTTCGGTTTGGCAGGCAGCGGGCAGCCCACTGATTCCCGCGAGTACAAGAGCAATGAGAAATCGCCGAGGCATGCTACACCTATTACCGTGCAAGATGTCACCCGAATCTGCCAAGTTGCACCGAAAAATCCCTTAGCTGAACAAATGATTCCCCCCGGTTCGGGTGCCGTGGTCACAGCACCATGCCATTGTTGGCAATCCTCGGGACACAAACTCAGAGCTCACCGTGCCCAAACGTCTGGAACCGATCTGATCGCGGAAGGGTGGTACATCCAGGCAGCCAAATTCATCCGTCCTAAACTGCAAGCAGTCGTGAAAGTGGAGGGCTTCGATCCGAACGTGAGTCTGCTCAACGGGAAAGACACCAGGCAGACCACACTCGGGCTGAACTACTACCTCCGCAAGAATCGCTTCAAGGTGATGGCCTCGTATGTCGTCAGGCAGGAGAGAATCCGACCGCTGGCGAACAATGTGCTTCAGTGCCAGTTGCAAGCTTTTATCCATTAGCTGCCGGGCGGGCTGGCTGGGGTGTGCGGAATTGCTGGGTGAGATCACGCGATTGAGGTATTTGGCCCAATCGCCAAATGCTGACCGTTTCGGCGAAAGGCCTGAAAACGCGGCTGGAGCGTACTTGGCCGATTGGCCAAGTGCTTGCCCCGAGCCAGGATGATGGATGCCAGGACTCAAGCTCAATTCGAGGCGCGAGCCCGAATTCTCAAGGCACTCGCCCACCCTTCGCGGCTCTACATCATCGACGTGCTCTCCAAAGGGGAGCGGTGCGTCTGTGAACTCACCGCCATGGTGGGCGCCGACATGTCCACGGTGAGCAAGCACCTCTCGGTGCTCAAGTCCGCCGGTATCGTCGCCGATGACAAGCGCGGGATGCAGGTCTATTACAGCCTCAGTATGCCTTGCGTTCTTCACTTCTTCGACTGCGTGGGCGATGTCATGGCCGCCGCTGAGAGGAAGAGAGAACTGGTTTGCATCCATTGAAAGGACCGCGGGATGAAGATACAGATACTGGGTACAGGCTGCTCGAAGTGCAAGCAACTCGCCGCCAACGCCGAGCAGGCTGCCCGTGAGATGGGGATCGACTTTGAACTGGAGAAGGTGACCGGCATCGCCGACATCGTCAAGTTCAGCGTCATGACCACGCCCGCTCTGGCGGTGGATGGGAAAGTGAAGCTGGCCGGCAAGGTCGCCAGCCCGGCTGAGATCAGAAATCTGTTGAGTGAAGCGAAGGAGAATGCAGGAATGGAAACCGCACCAAAGTGCTCCACTCAGGAAGCTGTTTACATGATGTTCTGTTGCTCCGGCGCGGCGGATACGGCGGAGATCGCGGACCGGGCAGTGCGCGCGATCCACAAGAACAAAGAAGCCAGGATGTTCTGCCTTGCCGGGATCGCGGCCGATGTGGAGCCGATGGTCCAGACCACGAAAGCAGCCGGCCGCCTGTTCGTCGTGGACGGCTGTGCTGGTGATTGTGCCAGGAAGACGATGGAAAAGAACGGCTTTTCGGGCTTCGCGCATTTCCGTGTGACGGACCTCGGGTGGGAGAAGGGCAAGACTCCGGTTACCGAAGAGCGCGTTGCCGAAGCGGTCGAGGCGCTTCGCCGTTGCCTGCCGGCAGCGCCGGTGCGGGCGGTTTTATGAATCCGCGAAGGCTGGTCACGGCCGCTCTACTCGCCTTTGTCGGGGTGAGCCTTGGTTGGATCGCCTTCCGGGGTAACAGCGCGCCCGCACCAGCCGCGAAGCAGAAAGCCGGGGACACCCTCGAAGCTTCGACAGGCCCTGCTAAGATCATCGCTTATTACTTTCATGTCACGGTTCGTTGCACCACCTGCCGTAACATCGAAGCTTACTCGAAGGAAGTAATTCACCAGCGTTTTCGGCCCGAGCTTACGGCAGCGCGTTGGAATGGCGTCTGGTCAATGTGCAATTGCCGGAGAACCGGCACTTCATTCAGGACTACGGGCTTTTTACCAAATCGCTGGTTCTTGTTCGCGAAGCGAATGGCCGGCAGCAGGAATACAAAGTCCTGAACGATACATGGGAACTGGTGGGGGACAAGCCTGCCATGCAGAGCTACGTGGAACGGGAGGTCCGCGACTACTTGCGGAAGCTTTGATGAATCCCATCGCCGCGGAGAGCCAATGGATAGCCGCGGGAACAGCGTTGTGGCTGGGAGTGCTGACATCGATCAGCCCCTGCCCGCTGGCGTCCAACATTGCCGCCATTTCCTATATCGGAAAGAGCATTGCGGCGCCCCGGCGTATCCTCCTGGCGGGAGCTCTTTACGCGCTGGGACGGGTGCTGATGTATGTTCTGCTGGGGTCCGTGCTGATCTCCAGCCTGGTGAACGCCGTCAGCCTTTCGAATGGCCTGCAGCGCATGATGAATCAGATTCTCGGACCAGTGTTGATTCTGGCAGGCATGTTCGTGCTGGAGTTGCTTCGTGTCAGGGCGATGGGCGCCGGTCCAAGCCATGCGTTGACGGAACACATGAGCCAATGGGGACTTGCCGGGGCAATGGCCATTGGTGCCCTGTTCGCGTTGTCGTTTTGCCCGGTTTCGGCGGCGCTGTTTTTCGGCAGCCTGATCCCCCTTGCGGTGGCCACGGGGAGTTCCGTCGCAATGCCCTCTTTGTACGGGGTGGGTACCGGGTTGCCGGTGATCCTCTTTGCGGGAGTGATTGGATTGGGGGCGAGAGCTCTCAGTGACGGTTTCCAGCGGGTGGCAGCGCTCGAATACTGGGCCCGCCGCGTGACGGGCGTTGTGTTCATCCTGGTTGGACTGTACTACACCCTCAACTACGTGTTCGAAGTCTTCTCCTAGCTTGGTCTAAGACGACGGAGGCCGTCATGGCGATCGGATTCGAGGTGGCCCTATGCAATGCATGGAATGCGCCAACCGGGGCGTGAAACAGGAAGCCGTCGGGCTTTGCCATTGTTGCTTCGCCGGGTTGTGTCTGGAGCACGCCCGTGTGACGCCGCTGCGCCTCAAGCGGCTTGCTCCCATCTACAAGGTGGAAGAACTGCCCATTCCAGCGAGGATGGTGCTGTGTGCAACCTGCGCCAAGGCCCTGGAACATCCGCACCTGCCGCTTTCGGCTTGAGGAAGCCGCGCAATGAGCCCTTTCGCAGTGTTCGACTGGTTGGCCAAGTGGCTGGTGACCTCTGTCCTCGGCCTTCCACTGGACTCTCACCTCGGCGCCAGCGTTCACTTCTTCTTCTACGACGTGCCGAAGGTGCTGATGCTCTTACTGACGATCAGCTTCGCCGTCGGAACAATACAGACCTCGCTGCATGCCGGTGAGGTACGCCGGTGGCTTGGCGGACGGAAGAGCCTGCTGGGAAATACGATTGGGGCGGCGGTGGGAGTGGTGACCCCATTCTGCAGTTGCTCGGCAGTGCCTCTTTTCATCGGGTTTCTAAAGGGTGGTGTTCCGCTGGGCGTCACGTTCTCCTACTTGATCTCCGCGCCAATGGTGAATGAGGTGGCGGTGGCGCTGTTGTGGGGCTTGTTCGGTTTCCGGATTACCGCGATCTACGTCGGCTTCGGCGTGACTCTGGCCATCGTCGCAGGCTTCACCATCGGATTGCTTCACCTGGAACGCTGGGTGGAACCCTTTGTGTGGCAAATTCCGGCCGGACTTACCGATGACGGTTCTGGCCTGCCACCAATGAGCTTGCGGGACCGGATGAGGGAAGGCTGGAGGAGTTCGCGCGAGATCGTGGCGAAGGTCTGGCCGTACATCGTCGTGGGAATTGGTGTCGGCGCGGGAATTCATGGCTACGTCCCCGCGGACCTGATTGTGCGCTGGGCGGGGCCAGGGAACGCGTTCGCCGTGCCGGTGGCCGTGGCATTGGGGGTTCCGCTGTACGCCAATATCGCGGGTGTACTCCCGATCACGGAAGCTCTGGTGGGAAAAGGGCTCCCGCTGGGGACGGTGCTCTCCTTCACGATGGCCGTGACAGCCCTGTCGTTGCCCGAGATGGTCATCCTGCGGAAGGTGCTGCGGCCACAGTTACTGTTCACTTTCATCGCCATCATGACCGCGGGCATTATCTGTGTCGGGTATCTTTTCAACGCGCTGATGACTTAGTTCAGGAGTAAATCATGCCGCTGCTGCGACTATCTTTGTTTTCGGCAATGCTGGTCACCGGGCTCTCCGGCCAGACTACGCGACAGCCCTTCGGTGTGTGCCCACCCTTTCCGCTGCGGGATGAAGCAGGGAAAATCATCAATCCGGCCGCCGATGCCAAGGTGAACGTTCCCTATTCTCCCAAGAAAACCTGCGGAGCCAGCGGGTGTCACGACTACGAAAAGATCACGCAGGGTTTCCACTTCCAGCAGGGCAAGGGAGAATCAATGCCCAAGGACTTCGCTGCCCGGTATCCATGGGCATCCAGTCCAGGAAATTACGGAGGCAACTGGTGCTCGCCCGCGCCGCTCTACCGGCAGTTGGCCGCCAAGAAGAACACGAACCCGCGAACCATCGACATGACCTCGTTCGATTTTGTCACCGCGACATGCGGCAACTGCCATCCCGGCGGCGGCCCTCTTGAGTACGACCGGGACGGCATGCGCTATGACCATCGGATGAGCGATCCCGCGAGCGGACTGACTCCCGGCGGTGACAATGGACTGGATGGCGACTACTTCAAGGCGCGATGGGCGGAGACTGGAGTAATTGAAGCGGATTGCCTCCTCTGCCACCAGCCGGAATATGACTACAAGAAACGGAACACTCAGTTGGCGAACCTCAATTTTCGCTGGGCGGCGACGGAGGGAGCGGGTTTCGGCGTGGTGACGGGCAAAGTCGCAGCCGGCGAGAAGCCGAAAGTTCAGTACAACAAGGCCCTCTTTGATGAGAACGGAAACGTTTCGATCCACATTGCTCCCGCGCCCCGCAATGAGACCTGCTTGCATTGTCATGCCAAACCCGACTGGAAGAAGCGCGGTGCTTCCTTTTCGGCTCACACCGATGTTCATTTGGCCAAGGGGCTGAAATGCGTGGATTGCCACACGTCGGGCCGCAACGCGTCCGACCCGAGGATCCGTGGAAAAGAGGTTCATCAGATCGGCAAAGGCGACGATCCGTCAGGTTGGGTGCGCAATGACCTCGATAATACGGTACGCTCCTGTGAGTCCTGCCACTCCGAGGGAACGCTGGGAGCACCCATCGCGAAACACTCCTGGCTGCCTCCGCTCCACCTGGAGAAAGTGGCATGTGTCACCTGCCACATTCCTCGCCGCTACACGAAGGCCGCGCTCGTTCAGGCCAGCGACGTATATAACGGCGCACCCCGGATCATGCCGCCACCGAAGCGAATCTGGACGTTTTACGACCAGGACATGAACTTCTGGAACCACTATGGCGAGTTGGAACTGTTCACGGCCAACGACAAATCGGCCAGTGAGTTTCGCCCTTCACTGGCCCGTTACAAGGGCAAGATATACCCCGTCGACCGCGTGCACTCTGCCTGGGTCGGGATTGAGGAGGACGGTAAGCCGGGCCTGAATCAACTGTTCATGAAGGATTTCTATGGCATGTGGCTGGCGCATAAAAACGACCCGCTGAAATACGCCGGGCTGGCTGCTGTTCGCGACGACAGTGGTGACGGAATGGTGGAAGTGAACCGGCCCGAGGAGATCGATGCGCTGCTCGCGGCCACGTCCGCTCATTTGAAGGCCACGGGCTTCCCACTGGACGGGCGGCGCATCGTCTATGTCAGCGACGACCGGGTATACAGCACGGGGACCTCATACCGGACGCTGGCCAAGGAGTCCCACGAGGCGTCCCCATACTCTTCCGTGTACAAGTACTCCCACAATGTGCTGCCCGCAAGGGCAGCGCTCGGAGCGAGAGGCTGCACGGATTGCCACGATCACCAGTCCGCCTTCTTTGAAGGCCGCAACCTTGGACGCCCATTCGATGAAGCGGGGAACACCGTCTGGTTGTCCAACGATCAAGTGATCGGCCTCTCCGCCGCACAGGTCCGTCTGGGCGCCTTCCGCGAGGTCGCGTTGAAGCCGGCGCTCTACGGCATCCTGTTGATCACGGCGCTTGGATGGATTGCTGTCGCCGTCGGCCGCAGGTTGGAGCGTGCGTCAGCCGGGTACGGAGCGCGGGCCGGATGGTTTGTATGGGGCACCGGGTTGATCGCGCTCTCGACAGCCGCCCTGTCGCCAAAGCTTCTGGAGTACATGACCTTTCAGCGGTTTACGCTGGACGCCAACCACTTCTGGGTTTCCGGAATTGTGATTCTGGCGGCGGGGGTGGCGGCGTTCGTTCTTCCTCCGGGAGTGATCAAACGGTTTCTGTCGTGGATCCTGCTGATCGCTTGCGCTTCGGGCGGATTGATGCTCGCTGGTCTATGGTGGGTTGCCTACTCTGTCTTCGACCTGTCTATTGTCTTGCTGGCGGCCGCGTTGCTGATTCAAACAGCGGTCCTGCTTGCGCATCGGGACAAGAACGCCAGTATGGTTCGATAATTCTATTGTCAATGGAAGGATAGGATCACTATGACGAATGATGCTCAACCGCGCTTGTCGTTTCTGGACAGGTTTCTGACGCTGTGGATCTTCGCGGCTATGGGGCTCGGCGTGGGCGCCGGATACCTCTTTCCTGGCATTGTTCCGTTCCTGGACCGGTTCAGCGTCGGGACAACTTCCATCCCGATCGCCATCGGACTGATTCTGATGATGTATCCGCCGCTCGCGAAAGTGAAGTATGAGGAGTTGAGCCGTGTATTCCAACACCGGCGCGTGCTCTTGCTGTCCCTGATTCAGAACTGGTTGGTGGGGCCGGTGCTGATGTTCGTTCTGGCGATCCTGTTCCTGCGCGACAAGCCCGAGTATATGACTGGCTTGATTCTGATTGGGCTGGCGCGATGTATCGCCATGGTCATCGTGTGGAATGACCTTGCGCGTGGGGACAGGGAGTATGCCGCTGGCCTGGTGGCCTTTAATTCGATCTTTCAGGTGCTGTTTTTCTCGGTGTATTCTTACTTTTTCCTGGCGACCGTCCCACGTTGGCTCGGGCTGTCGGCGGTGGAAGTCGACATCTCCATGGCGGAGATCGCCAAGAGCGTCTTCATCTACCTGGGAATCCCGTTTCTTGCCGGCATGATCACGCGCTTCACACTCGTCCGGGCGCACGGGAAGCCCTGGTATGAAACGAAGTTCATACCGCGCATCAGTCCGGTCACCTTGATCTCGCTTCTCTTCACCATCGTCGTCATGTTCTCGCTCAAAGGGGAGATGATTGTGCAACTCCCGTTCGATGTGATCCGTGTTGCGATCCCACTCACCGTGTACTTCGTGCTGATGTTCTTCGCTTCGTTCTGGATGAGCAAACAGGTTGGCGCGCGCTACGCCGAGGCGACGACACTGTCATTCACGGCAGCTTCCAACAACTTCGAGTTGGCGATCGCTGTGGCCATCGCGACGTTCGGAATCCACCATGGCGCGGCCTTCGCGGCTGTCATCGGGCCACTTGTGGAAGTGCCCGTGCTGATCGGACTGGTGAATGTCGCCTTGTGGATCAATCGAAAGTATTTCGACGGCAGATTTGAGGAGATCGGCACCTGCCGGACGACCGCATAGTGGAACACGATTCAGGAGTGTCCTCTGCTTCTCAGAACGCACGTACCCACGGCTTCACCGCCGAACACATGGCTCTCTTCTCCGAAGAACGTCTCTTCGAGGCCCTCCGCGACAGCCTTCTGAAGATCATTGCTGGCGTCGGCGAA
>JAEUQE010000015.1 GCA_016789785.1 Bryobacterales bacterium | reverse complement strand
ATTCCTCCCGTTCGTGGACGGGTTGGTCTGGAAGGCCGCTGGCGGAGTCTCAGTGTGATTCCCGAAGTGATCATCGCCAACAAGCAGGACCGCGTTGATCAACTGGAGGATCCGACGGCGGGCTACGCGGTGGTGAATTTGAAGGCGCTGTATTCGGTCACTTCGAAGCACTTCCTGCATCTGTTCGGCTTCAACCTGTTCAACGCATCGGACCGGCTGTATCGGAATCATCTGTCGTTCATCAAAGGCTTCGCCCCGGAAATCGGACGCGGGGTGTTGTTCTCGTACACGATGCGGTTCTTTTAGGCATAGCCTTTGGCGGCACTCAGCTATCAGCTTTCGGCTTTCAGCTTCTGAATCAGGCGTCGGGCAGGGGGTTCGCTTCGTCACGTGTTGAGCCGAGTCCTGGTAGCAGACGGCATCTGCCCGGGAGAACCGGCGTCATCGTGCACGGGCGCTGCAAGTGTTCTTGATTCGGGATTCGCGGCACGCCAGCGTGTGCGGTTGGAACGGCTCGGGCTACATGACGTCAGCGCCGATTATGGCGCTTTGGCAAGCCGGGTGCCGCACAACACCAGGGCGCTGCAGGAACGTGGATCTGCGCCCGCCCAAGGCGTCCCCTCGATAGGGGACGCGGCCTGGGGGCCTGCGCTACCGTCGGCGTGCCGCTGGTGTTTGCGCAAGGTCCAGAACCACACAAGGCCGCGACTTGCGAGTGCTCAGAAATCGAGATTCTTCAGATAATCGGCGCTCGTGCGCAGGCTGTCCAGAGGATTTCCCGGTGTCTGATCCTGCTCCACGAAGAAGTGCTTCACCCCTGCTTTCGAACCTGCCTTCAGAATCGACGCAATGCTCAGGGAGCCTTTGCCGACTTCAAAGAATGCGTCGCGAGGGACACGCTCGTCGAGCCGTTTCGCCGTGCCCGGCTTCATGTCCTTCACATGCACCAGAGGGACACGGCCGGCATACTTTTCGAAGAGCTTCACCGGGTCGACACCCGCAACCGCGGCCCAGAACACATCCAACTCCAACTGCACGAGCTTCGGATCCGTCTTCGCCATCAGTACATCCAGCAAGGTGCCGGCGGCCCCAGCGGCTTCGAACTCGAACGCGTGGTTGTGATAGGCGAGCGTCAATCCCGCGGCCTTGCACTTCGCACCGGCTTCGTTCAGATTCGCCGCCAGCTTCTCGATCACTGGCACACCACCCCGATCCTGCGGCGCGATGTAAGGGCACACCGCGTACTTGAACCCGCGCTTCGCCGCATCGTCGAGCGCGGCCGGAAGCTCCGTCACCTTCGACAGGAACAGCGGCGTGTCGATGTGCAGGCTCACGGGTTTCAGCTTGGTCTGCTTCAGGCTGTCCCAGATCTTGTCCATCGAAGCGCGTACAACTTCCGCTTCCCGGTATCCCATCTCGTCCAGGGCCTTCAACGTCTCAAGCGGCTTGTCCGGCAAGATCGAGCGAACGGTGTAGAGTTGAACTCCCAGCGTCCGCAGCTTCTTTGCGCTGGCTGCGGAAGCACCGGCGGCGGCCGAAGCGGCGGTCTTCAGGAACGTGCGGCGGATCATGAACTCTCTCCTTTCAAGTCCGAGGGACCTGCTAACGGCGCAGGTAGGAATCGTCTCCCCTTTTCCAATCCTCGCGCGGCGGAGCGAACAGATCAAACACCAGACAGTCTTCCGGGACCGACACACCATGCGGAACGTTCGGTTGAATCACAAGGGAGTCGCCCGCTTTCAGCAGGACATCCTTGCCTTCGATGTGGAAGATGAGACTTCCTTCCAGGACCGTGGAGATCTGCTCATTGATGTGATGATGCTCCGGCACCACGGCGCCTTTCTTCAGGATCAACCGCGCCATGGTCATGTTTTCGGTGTGGATTACCTGGCGCGCGGTGAGTGGATTCATCTGCTCCACTTCGGCTTCATTCCAATGTTGGACCCGCATTGCTCGCTGATTGTATCATGAGGGGTTGCAATGATAGTCGCCTCAACGGATTCTCTTACTCTGGTCCTTCCCGAGTGCGAGCGAGGGATCGGGAAAGTAATCCTGAAGCCTGACTCGCCGGACCTCATTCACGGCGTCCAAGTGACGCCTTACGCGCTTTGGCCGGATGATCGCGGTTATTTTCTTGAAGTCGCACGGCTCAAGCAGGGGCCCGTTTCGGCGTTTCCTCCGGAAAGCACCCAAGTCTCCGCCGCGTTGAACTACCCCGGCTCCATTAAAGCCTTTCACTACCATTTGCACCAGACCGATTTCTGGGTACCGTCGAAAGGCATGCTTCAAGTTGCGCTGGTGGACCTACGCCGGGGATCGGCGACCTTCGGTCTGCGCAACACTCTCTATGTTGGCCAAATGCGCCCCTGGCAGATTTTGATTCCGCCTGGCGTGGGACACGGTTACAAAGTAATTGGCATGGACCCGTCGATGCTGATTTACGTCACAGACCAGCTCTACAATCCCAAGGACGAAGGGCGAATTCCACACAACGACGCGCGGATCAACTACGACTGGGAACTCCAGCATAAGTAGTTCCGCACCGTCATGCTCTCCGTCCTGATGCCGGTTTACAACGAGGAGGAGTTCGTTGGAGCCATCCTCGACCGGGTGCTCCGTGCGCCTTTGCCGGCCGGTCTGGAGCGGGAGATCATCGTGGTGGACGACTGTTCCCGGGATGGCTCGGTGGAGATCGTGGAGGGTCTTGCGGCGAAGCATCCGGAGATCCGTCTTTTCCGGCACCCGCGCAACCAGGGGAAGGCCGCGGCGATTCGCACGGCTCTGGAACATGCGCGCGGGGAGTTCAGCATCATTCAGGACGCCGACCTCGAGTACAATCCGGCGGAGTATCCGCGGATGCTCGCGCCGCTTGTCGAAGGGCGCGCCGATGCCGTCTTTGGGTCGCGCTTTCTCATCTCCGGAGAGAGGCGCGTACTCTACTTCTGGCATGCGCTCGCCAATCGCATTCTCACCACGTTCTGCAACATCGCCGCGGATCTGAACCTCACCGACATGGAGACCTGCTACAAAGCCTTCCGCACTTCCCTTGTGAAGAGCATTCCTCTGCGGTCGAATCGCTTTGGCATTGAACCGGAACTGACCATCAAGCTTGCCAAGCGCGAGGCCCGTATCTACGAAGTGCCGATCAGCTATCACGGCCGCACCTACGCTGAAGGCAAGAAGATCGGATTCCGCGACGCCGTGGCGGCCTTTGCAATCATCCTTCGCTACTGGTTCAGCAACGACATCTACAAAGAGACCGGGCCGGAAGTGCTGGAAGCATTCTCTTCCGCCATTGAGTTCAACCGTTGGATGGCGGATACCATCCGGCCCTACGTGGGCAAGTCGGTGCTGGAGATCGGGTCGGGCATTGGGAGTCTGAGCCGGCAGTTGATCTCCGGACGGAAGCGCTACATTGCCACGGATATCGACGAGCACCACATCGCGCGTCTGCGCTCCCGGTTTCAGCACCGGCCGATCTTCGAGGTTCGCAAGGCCGACCTGGCTTGCGCGGATGACTTCACGGAATTGCGGCAATGCGTGGATACCATCGTCTGCCTCAACGTCCTTGAGCATGTGCAGGATCACCGCCAGGGTCTGAAGAACCTGTACGGCGCACTGGTGCCCGGAGGCCGCGCAATCGTGCTGGTGCCACAGGGACAGTGGGCCTACGGGAAGATCGACGAGATGCTCGGGCATTGGCTTCGCTATTCGGAGGCACTGCTCACGGAACGGGTGCTGGAAGCGGGCTTCCAGGTGGAGAAGATGCTGTATTTCAACCGCGCCGCACTTCCCGGCTGGTATCTCAACGGCAAGTTCCTCAAGCGTCCCACGGTGAGCCCGTTTCAGTTGAAGATCTTCGACCGGTTCGTGTGGCTGTGGAGAAGAATCGACCGCTTTCTCCCCTGGCCGTCCACGTCTCTGATTGTCATTGCGCGCAAGCCGTCGGCGTAAGCGGTGCGTTCATCGGTAGACATCGTGTTCCCGGCGATTCCGTGGTGAACCCGCGGTTGCTTCCCTGATAATCTGCTGTTGAAAGGACGCGGTCAGAATGCAGCAGAAGGGCATGGCAAGGTCGGGGATATTTTTGGGAATCGTACTCATCGTACTCGGTTCGTTCTTATTGTTGGAGAGACTGGACCTGTTGCAGACGGACCTGTTGCGGCACTTTTGGCCTCTGGTGATCCTGCTTGTCGGCGTGAACCTCCTCATCAGCCAGAGGGGGCCTTATGGTCTGGCGTTCGGTGCTTGCCTGGTGCTGTTCGGCGCTCTTCTGGAGGTGGAGAAATTCGGTTTGGTGCGTTTCCGCTTCCGGGAACTCTGGCCCGTCTATCTGATCGTGCTTGGCGCGCTGCTTCTCTGGCGCGCGATCCGGCCCCCCCAGGTGAGGACAGGAACCGAACATGTGGAATCGAGACTGAATGAGTTCGCGGTATTCGGCGGCGGTGAAATCAAGGTCGCCACGCCTCATTTTGAGGGCGGCAGCCTGTTCGCCCTTTTCGGAGGATATGAGGTGGACTTCACCAACTCGAAGATCGCGGTGTCGCCGGCGGTGATTCACGCCGACGCGGTCTTTGGCGGAGTATCCATGAAGGTGCCGTCCGGCTGGCGGGTCACCGCGCGCGGCAGCGCATTCATGGGCGGATTCGAGAACTCCGCACTGCCCCCGTCCTCTGACGCACCGGATCAACACCTGATTGTGGAGGGCCTTGCGCTGCTGGGAGGCGTGGAGATCAAGAACTGATGGCTCCGCTATGGACGGGCCGTAGGATTGCGGTTTTCGCGCTGGCCAGTCTGCCAGTGGCGGGAATGCTCGTTCTGTTGCTGGTCCGCGGTGGCAACCTGCGGTGGCAGGAAGCGGTGGCGATGGCTCTCCCGATGAGCCTTACGCTTTCGATGGTCTGCTTGAGTTCCTGGTATCTGTGCCGGTGGGTGCCGCTTCGTGAAGGCCGCGGCCTCCAGGTGGCCGTCGCGGTGTCGATTGCCGCAGCCGCGTCGGCGGGCCTGTGGATGGCGGCGTCGCGCGCCCTCGCGGCATTGGTGGCAGGCACAACGGATTTCGCCGGCTTGGAGGAGAAGATGGTGCGCAACGAAAACTGGCTGTGGGCCTTGGGCGCCTTGCTCTATCTGATCTCCGTCACCGTTCACTACCTGATGGCGGAGGTGGAAACCGCTCGCGAAGCCAGGAACCGCGAAGTGCAAATGGCGATGCTCGCCCGGGAAGCGGAACTAAGGGCGCTACGGGAACAGATCCGCCCGCACTTTCTCTTCAATAGCCTGAACTCGATCAGCGCGCTGACGACGGTGGATCGCGTCCGCGCACGAGAGATGTGTGTGCGGCTTGCGGATTTCCTGCGCACGAGCCTCAGTGCCGGCGAGCAGCGGCTGATCCCGCTGGCCCAGGAGTTGTCGATCGTGCGCGACTATCTTTCGATTGAACAGGTGCGGTTCTCGCGCTTGGAAATCGAAGAGCATGTGGAGATCGCCGCAACCGCGGTGCTTGTGCCACCCCTGATCCTGCAGCCTCTCGTCGAAAACGCAGTGAAGCACGGTGTCGCGCAGAGCATTGATGGAGGAACCATCCGTTTGGAAGCAACGGTGGGGGAGAACGACTTGAGAATCGCCATCACGAATACCTTCGATCCCGATGCGCCGAAACGTCCCGGCACAGGGACCGGACTTGCCAACGTGCGCAAGCGCCTGGCGACCATCTATGGTGGAGGCGCGCGCTTGGACGTGCATGTGGAGGGCGGGCTGTTTCGTGTGGAGTTGCGGACGTTGCGGAACGGAGCAGGTGTTTAAGCAATGGGGAAGCTACGGACGATTGTGGTTGACGATGAGCAGCTCGCGAGAGCCGTGCTCCGCGAAATGCTGGACCTCAATGACGAAATCGAGATCGTGGCCGAATGTGCCAATGGTTTCGAGGCGGTAAAGGCGTTCAGCGAGTTGAAGCCTGATCTGATTCTGCTCGATGTGCAGATGCCGAAGCTGGACGGATTCGAAGTGTTGGAACTCATTGGCGCCGATGCCGCGGTGATCTTTGTGACGGCGTTCGATGCCTATGCGATGCGTGCGTTCGAAGTGCACGCCGTCGACTATCTGCTGAAGCCATTTACGCAGGAGCGCCTGGACACCGCGGTTGGACGGGCGAAGCTCCGCACCGGCCAGAAATCGGTGCCGGGCGAAGCCCTCTCCGCCGCGGCGCGGGGGCCGCAGCAGTATCTGGAGCGCATCGTCGCCCGCGATGGTGCGAAAGTGCATTTGATTCCCGTCGAAAAGCTCGACTTCGTCGAGGCCCAGGAAGACTACATCGCGTTGCGCTCGGAAGGCAAAACGGTGCTCAAGCAGCAGACGATTTCCAGTCTTGAGGAATCACTCGATCCTGCGCGTTTCGTACGAATCCACCGGTCGTACCTCGTCAATCTGGAGCGCGTGGCACGCGTGGAACCCTATGGCAAGAACAGCAAGGTCGCGGTGTTGACCACGGGCGACAAGCTCGCCGTCAGCCGTGCGGGCTATGCGCGGTTGGAAGAACTGCTGAAGCAGTAACAGGATCGTCACTCGCGAACGGTTGCTTCGTACTCCGCCACTTGCTACAGTGATCGAAGAAATTGCTTCAGTACCGTCGTGTTAGGTGTGATGCGACGGGGCCGCTGTTGGGGCGGCCAACTGTTTTATTCACAGATTTCAGGGAGGGTTCCTCATGAACTACGTACGCTCATGGGTGGCGGCGCTTGCCGTTCTCCTCATGGCCACGTTTGCTTTTGGACAATCTGACAACTCTTATATCACGGGGTTGGTGAAAGATCCGACCGGCGCTGTCATCTCGGGCGCCAAAGTCACTGTAAAGAACGAATCCACCGGCTTCGCCCGCGAGGTCAACACGAACGAAGGTGGAATCTACATCGCTACAAACCTGCCTCCAGGCTTCTACACAGTAACAATTGAGGCGCAGGGCTTCAAGAAGTCCGAAACGACACGCAACAAAATGGACGCAGGCGTTCCGCTGAACGTTTCGGTGGAACTGGCGGTAGGCCAACTCACGGAGTCGGTGACGGTGGAAGCGAGCGTCGCGACGCTGCAGACCGAATCGGCCACCGTCGGCAAGACCGTGGAGCGCACGCAGATTGAAAACCTGTCGCTCAACGGCCGCAACCCGATCTTCCTGGCGCTTCTGAAGCCTGGTGTTCGCGGCGGCGCTTTGAACGGGTTCAACTTCGGTCTCACCTCGGGTGGCCTGTCGATCAACGGCGGACGCTCGCAGGACTCCGTGATCACCTACGATGGCGCGGTCGGCATCCGCACACGCACAAACGGCACATCCATTGGCGCCGCCGACGTGGAGACGGTGCAGGAAGTGCAGATTCTCACCGCCAACTACGCAGCCGAATATGGCCGGTCGAACAACGGGCAGGTGCGTATCGTGACTCGCTCCGGCGGACGCGATCTCCACTTCGCTGCGTATGAGTACTTCCGCAACGACAAGCTGGACGCGAACACCTGGCAGCAGAACCGCTCCAACACTCCTCGTCCCGCGCGCCGGTTTAATCAGTTCGGATATGTGATCGACGGTCCGATCATGATTCCGAAAGTATTCAATACGGATCGCAACAAAGCCTTCTTCCTGTGGAGCCAGGAGTGGGTGCGGTTCCGCCAGTTCTCGAGTTCCACGCAGACGGTTCCGAGCGAACTGATGCGTCAGGGGAACTTCAGCGAACTTCTCAATCCGGCCACTGGTTTCTTCAATGCGGCTCGTACGATCAACGACCCGACGAATGGCCAGCCCTTCGCTGGCAACATCATTCCCGGCTCGCGTCTCAGCCCGAACGGCATCGCGTTCCTGCGCACCTATCCGACGCCAACCCCCGGATTCCGCCAGGGCACTGCGAACTTCTTCCAGATCCGGCCGAATCCGCAGAATCAACGCAAGGACACGGTCTCCATCGATTACAACCTGACGCAGAATCAGGTGCTGCGTTTCCGCCACTCCAACTACAACTGGACGGCGATCGACGCATTCCGCGGCGGCTTTGATTACGCCGTCACGGACTGGGACCGTCCCAACAAGACGGCGTCTTTGAACCACGTTTGGACCATCAGCCCCACCATGATCAACGAAGTGTTGGTGGCGGCGTCGGTGGACCGCGTGTTCATCGGCATTGATCGCCGCGGCGAGCGCTATCTGCGCTCCACGCGCGGAATCAACTATCCTTACCTGTTCAGCGAACCGAAGGAGATTCAGGACAAGCTTCCGACGATTGAAATCCAGAATTTCGCCTCGATCGATGGCGGTCCCTATCCAGCACAGTCCACAGGTCCGATCTATCAGATCTCGAACAACTTCACGAAGATCCAGGGCAACCATCAGCTCAAGTTCGGCGTTTACTACGAGAAGGCCGGCCAGAACGACTTTGACCAGATCAACGTGACCGGTGTTCCGGGTGGAACCAATAACCAGAACGGCCGTTTCGTGTTCGACGATTCGCGTACGGGCGCACCGACCAGCGGTGTCGCTCTCAGCAATGCGGCGCTCGGCTTGTTCTCCACTTACGCCGAGATCGGACCTCGCTCCTTCACTCCGTACCGGGGAACGATGATCGAATTCTTCGGTCAGGATTCCTGGCGCGCGACGCAGAAGCTGAAGCTGGAACTCGGCTTCCGCGGCACGTGGATCAGCGGTTACTTCAAATCGCTGTGGGGCAACATGGCAGTGTTCGATCCCGCTCTGTATGATGCGAGCCGCGCCGCCGTGCTCGACCGGGCGACCGGCAATGTGCTCGGCGGTGACCGTTTCAACGGCGTGTACATTCCTGGCACCGAGTTCCCGGCGGCAGGCAAGGGCCGTGTTCCGGCAATCGACTCTGGCCAGTTTAACAACCTGCTCCGCGGCGATCGCTACCCGACCGATGGCCAGTTCAACATCGTTCCGCGTGTCGGTCTCGCTTATCAGCTCGGGAACAAGGACGTACTGCGTGCGGGCTTTGGCGGATTCATCTCCCGCTACGGCGTGTACGACTCAGTCTTCCTTGGCGGCAATCCTCCGTTCCAGCCGATGGCCTCGGTGTCCAACGGTCTTGCCGACAACCCAGGCGGCGCATCCCGCGTGGCGTTCCCGCAGTTCTTCATGACCATCGATCCGGTCCTCAAGCTGCCAAAGGCTTACAACTGGAACTTGAGCTATCAGCGCCAGATTGGCTTCGAGACGACTGTTGAAGTCGGCTACATCGGCACAACCGGCAACCACCTCGCTCGCGAGCGCGATCTCAATCAGTTGCCTCTCGGGACCACGTTCCGCCCCGAAAACCAGGGCGCCAACGTCAATTTCCTCCGGCCCTATAAGGGCTTCGCGTTCATCCCGATGCTGGAGCACGCCGGACGCAGCGAGTACAACGGATTGCAGATGGAAGTGACTCGCCGCTTCACCAAGGGCTTCAGCTACAGCTTCGCTTACACGCTTTCGAAGTCGATGGATCATGCCTCCGGTCCGCGCGACCGTCTGTATGATTCGAACACCGATTTCAACGTGTGGGGCAAGTCGAGTTTCGATACGCGTCACGTGGTTGTGTCGAACTTCATCTGGGATCTGCCGTTCTTCAAGAGTGGCAACGCATTCACGAAGAATGCGTTCGGAGGCTGGCAGGTGAACGGTGTGATCCAGTTCCAATCGGGCACACCTTTCACGGTCGGCACCAGCCAGGATATCTACGGAATCGGTTCGAACAACTTCATTCCGTGGAATCTCACTTCGTCCTCGACGGATCAACCGAAGCAATTCAGCGAATCCGCCTCGGACAGCAACTTCTGGTTCAACCCGCGTCCCGGTGGCCAGCCCTGGGCCAGCCGCCCGGCCAACGGCACCTATGGCAACCAGAACCGCAACTCCATCACCTTCAACAACGTTGGCTTCCAGAACTGGAACGCCGCGCTGTTCAAAGGCTTCACCTTCGCGGAACGGCACCGGTTGCAATTCCGTGCCGAATTCTTCAACCTTCCGAACCACCCGAACTGGAACGGCGTAACCACCGATCCGAACTCGGCTGCATTCGGCAAGGTGACGGGTAAGGGTAGCGAGCGCAACATTCAGCTCTCGTTGCGCTACAGCTTCTAATCCCGCAAACTGATCAACGCAAACCCGGCGCTTCGCGAATCCGCGGAGCGCCGGGTTTGTCTTTGGTGGGGAGCGCCCTGCCCTGCCCCGACCCGAAACAGACTCTCCCGAGAATTGTGATCCGGGTCCACTTGTAGTAGAGTCTGGAACGTGTTGCTGTTTGCCCTTGCCGCCATCGCCGCCTTTGCGCAGGACGACACGCTTTTTGAAAAGCGGGTGCGTCCTGTTCTTGTGGCGAGATGCACCGGCTGTCACGGCGCCGGGAAGCAGTTCAGCGGCTTGCGCGTGGATTCACGAGAGGCCCTCATAAACGGTGGCCAGCGCGGTCCCGCGCTCACGCCCGGCAGCGCCGCCAGCAGCCCGCTGATGAAGGCGATTCGCCATGAGGGTGCGCTGAAGATGCCGCCCGGTGGCAAGCTGAGCGACGCGGAGATCGCCGCCATTGGGCAGTGGATCGATCAGGGCGCCCGTTGGCCCGCCGCCCGGCAAACCACCCCCGACCGTTACACCGAACTGGTTCGCAGTCATTGGGCTTTTCGCCAAGTCCGCCCGCAGCCGCAGGGCTCCATTGATGGATTCCTCAAAAGCGAGCAGCCACTGCTCGACCGCCGGTCACTCTATCGACGGTTGGCCAACGTGCTGACCGGACTGCCGCCGGACCCGCGCGAACTTGAAGCGTTCGTGAAGAGCGGTGACTATGAGAAGGCCGTGGATCGACTGCTAGCGTCTCCCCACTACGGCGAGCAGCAGGCCCGTTGGTGGCTCGACCTGATGAGGTTCGGCGAAACGCGCGGCTATGAGTGGAACTACGAGATCACCGGCGCGTGGCGCTATCGCGACTACCTGATCCGCGCGTTCAATGACGACCTGCCTTATGATCAACTCGTCCGCGAGCACGTCGCCGGCGACCTTCTGCCGGATGCACGCCCGGAAAGCCCGATCGGCACCGCGTTCTATCGCCTCGGCGAGGCAGGTCACGACGACTGTGTGCAGTTCCGTGAAATCGCGACGGACGTCATCGACAACCAGATCGATACGCTGACGAAGGCATTTCAGGGCCTGACCGTATCCTGCGCCCGCTGCCACGACCATAAGCTAGACCCGATTCCCACGGCTGACTACTATGCGCTCTACGGTATCCTCAACAGCAGCCGTCCGGTGGTCCACGTCATCGGGCAACCGAAGCTTCCGGCGCCGCGCAGGCCTCGTTTGACCGTAATCGGTACACCCAAGCTCCAAGGAAGCGGGACCCAATCTCTCGACGATCCCGCGACTGCGCGGGCGCTCATCGATAAGGACCCGCACGAAGCAAGGAAACGCTACAAGGACGAGCACCGTCAGCGGCTCGCATTCAACGCGAGGAACTTCGCCGTTTTCGATCAGGGCTGGACTGCCTCAGGCGCCGCTCAAGCCAACGCGACAGGCCACGCCGTGATCAAGGAAGGCAAGCTCGAAGCGATCCTACCCAAAGGCTTTACCAACTGGAGCGCCCGCCTCGCCGGAGCCCTCCGCTCGCCGAATCTGCCGGCGAAACGCAAGTATCTGAGCATCCGTGCCGCCGGTGGCCAACTCGCCGCCCACCGCGTGCTGATCGACAACTGCGCCATCGGCGAAGGCTACAAGCCCATTGGTCACGCCAGTCCCCAGTGGATCAAGCTGGATGTCTCCGCTCGCGACTCCGGCCTGCCGGTCTTCGTCGAACTGGTCACCCGCTGGGAGAACCCTCGCTACCCGGATCGTCCCGGCGTCCTCAAAGCGGATCAACTGAAGCAACTCGACGCGAAGACGTCCTGGTGGAGCCTTTCCGGGGCCGTTCTCCATGAGATCGATGAGACGCCGCGCGACCCCCTGGATCACCTGCTTCTCCTGTTCGAGGTGGAGGGCACGGCGATGGAGCGCGTCACCACGGTGATCGCGCGTGCGGTGGAACGCTGGAACGGCAACAAAGCCGGCGAGGCTGACGTGAAGTGGCTCGACTGGGCGCTACGCCAAGGCGTGCTCAGCGCGGAAGCCGTCGCCGATCCCGAGATCAGCACACCCAATGTCGTGGAAGGTCTCGCAGACGCTGGGCAGGCACGTGACTTCCCGGTGTTTCTCTCGGGCAACGCGCAGAGCGCTGGACCTCTGACTCCGCGCCGTTATCTCTCGCGCATTCTCGGCGGCCCTCCGCTCGGCGATGACAGAAGCAGCGGACGTTTGCAACTGGCCGGGATCCTTACGAGTCCCGCGAATCCGCTCACTGCGCGCGTGATGGTGAATCGTCTCTGGCACCACACCTTCGGGAAAGGCATCGTCGCAAGTGTCGACAACTTCGGCGTGCTGGGCGATCCGCCTACGCATCCCGAACTCCTCGATTGGCTGGCCGGACAATTCGTCGACAGTGGCTGGTCCGTGAAGAAGATGATGCGTCTGCTGGTGACTTCTCAAGCGTTCCAGCAACGTGCGACGCCGCGCCGCCGCACGGCTGAAGAACTTCGCGATGCCATCCTCTCGGCCGCCGGCGAATTGAATCCCGCACTTTACGGCGAGAGCATTCATCCGGCGCGCAAGGAAGCGCAGGAGTACCGTCGCCTGTTCAGTGGTCCGATCGATGGAGGCGGCCGCCGCAGTCTCTACACGAAGGTGACGCGGATGCAGGGTCCCGCTTTCCTGGAGACCTTCGACTATCCGAGTAACATGGCCGCCCGTGGCAGTCGCGACATCACCAACGTGCCCGCACAGGCGCTTACTCTCCTCAACGATCCCTTTGTCGTAGAGATGGCCCAGCGATGGGCCTCCAAACTCGCAGCCATTCCGGAGGGCGAGCGCGTCGACACGATGTTCCGCACAGCGCTTGCAAGGCCGGTGCGCGAGGATGAACTTGCGCGATTCAACGGCCTGGCCGCCGAACTGAAACGTCTGGGCAGTGACAATGTGTGGAAGGATGTCGCCCATGCCATCTTCAACCTCAAGGAGTTCCTCTATGTTCCGTAGGGACCTGTTGAAGATCGCCTCGAACGGATTTCCGTTTCTCTCGTTGAAGGCATTGCTTGCGGCGCCGCACCATCGCGTGCGCGCGAAGAACATCATTTTTCTCTTCATGCCAGGCGGCGTCTCCCACATGGAGAGCTTCGACCCGAAACCGAAGCTTGCTCAACTCGACGGCCAGCCGGCGAAGCTGGACAACTACGTCGCTGGCCCGAAACGCAAGTGGCTGCGAGGCCTGTGGGAATTTCAACAACACGGACAGTGCGGCGCGCCGGTGTCGAGCCTGTTCCCGCACATCGCCCGCCACGTCGATTCGCTCGCGATCATTCGTTCGATGAAGGCTCAGTTTCCGCTGCACGCCCGTGGCAACGTGCTGCTGCACACTGGACGCAACGTCGGCGGTTACCCGAGCCTGGGCTCCTGGATCACCTATGGGCTCGGCAGCGAGAACCGGAATCTGCCTGGCTACGTGCTGTTGCGAGATGCCTACGTGCCGCCTGGTGGAATCGAGAATTTTTCGAACGGCTTCCTGCCGGCCACACATCAAGCGACCCATCTGCGCGACACCGGCACACCGGTGGAGAATCTGACGCCCGCCGATGCCGACCAGCGCATTCAGCGGGCCAAACTTGATGCCAGCGTCGCGCAGAACCGCCAGCTTCCCCGGGAGGACGCGGTCGACGCGGCGATTGCCAACTACGAAATGGCGTATCGCATGCAGTCGCTGGTGCCGGATGTGCTCGATCTCTCGAAGGAGACCGAGGGGATCAAGCGGCTCTATGGCCTCGACGCCGCGGACAAGGCGCAACGTGCCTACGCACTGCAATGCCTGCGAGCACGCCGGTTGGTGGAAGCGGGTGTGCGCTTTGTCGAAGTCACCTGTCCGAACCTGGTGGGGATGAACGGCACCTGGGATCAGCACGATCACCTCAAGCGCGATCATGAACACAATGCACGCGTCACCGATCAGGCGATCGGCGCTCTGCTCACCGACTTGAAGCAACGTGGGCTCTTCGACGAGACGCTGGTGATCTGGGCCGGCGAGTTCGGCCGCACTCCCGACACGGGCAACGGCGACGGCCGCGATCATCATCCGTTCTGCTTCACCATCTGGCTGGCGGGGGGTGGTGCGAAGGGTGGCGTCACCTACGGCGAGACCGATGAGGTGGGCGACCAAGTGGTGCGCGATCCGGTCACCATCTATGATCTGCATGCGACCATCCTGCACCTGGCCGGCCTCGACCACGAGCGGCTCACTTATCGCTTTGGGGGCCGGGAGCAAAGGCTCACGGATGTGCATGGGCAAGTGGTTCGCGCCGTGGTGGCGTAGCCAGCTTATCTCTCTCGTTGGCCAGTGGCTCTCTCGCACATCCGGCCACCGTTCCGCCGGCTGGCCAGGCGACCGCCCTTCACGCGATCTTCACTTGCTCGCCGAACGAGAATGCTCTACTCTCGACACTATGTCTCGTCAGCGATTGCTCTGGGTTCTTTCATTCCTTTTGACAATGCCGGCCCTGCCTCAGACGGGCACCGGAAGCATTCAAGGCACCGTTCGCGACGCTTCCGCATCGGTGATCCCAAACGCCTCGGTCAAGCTGCGCCAGACGGAAACCGCGCAGGAGTTCAATAGCACTACCAATCAGGTTGGATTCTATGTCTTCCCGTCCGTGCAGCGTGGTTCGTACGAACTCACCGTGGCCGCTCCGGGAATGGAAACGTGGAAGGCCAGTCTAACTCTTGTCGCCGGGCAGACCGCCCAGGTGGATGCGACGCTGAAAGTCGGGCAGACCGGCACCACTGTCACGGTGGCGGGCGACGTTACGCCGCTGGTCACCACCACCGGGCCGACGCTTGCGAACGTGCTGGAGCGCCAACGCATCGAGCAGTTGCCGGTCAACGGCCGCTTCCTCCAGAATCTGGTGCTGATGACGACGCCAGGTCTCGAGTCCGGCTCCGTGCCCCGGCTGTTCGGCCTTCGCTACGCGATGGAATACGTTCAGGACGGCGCGCTGCTTTCGAATCGGGATTGGGCCTCGCTGCCCAACCGTCCTCCCGGAATCGACACCGTTGGCGAGTTTGTTGTGGAGACCAGCAATTCCTCGGCGAAAATGCCACGTCCCGGCTCCATCATCCTTACCACCAAGTCCGGCACCAATCAGTTTCATGGCGCATTGTTTCAAACCCACCGCAACAGCGGCCTGGGCGTCGCGCGCGCACGGCAGGACTTCTTCACCAAGCCGCCACAGTTGATCCGCAACGAATACGGCGCATCGGCGGGAGCACCGGTTCTTCTGCCGAAGCTCTATAACGGCAAGGACCGGACGTTCTTCTTTGCCGCGTACGAAGGTCTACGGCTGCGCTCAGCGGCCACGCGTGCGATCACCATGCACACGGCTGCGATGCGCGACGGCGACTACAGCGGCCTCATCGACGGCGCGGGACGGCGCTTCACGCTGTACGATCCGTGGAGCACGGGAGGCCGCGATCAGAACTGGGTCCGCGTACCCTTCGTGAACAATCGCATCCCCGCGAACCGGCTCAGCCCGCTGGCCCGAGCGCTCTACAACATCACGCCGCTGCCCACCGAACCGAACGTCAATCCGCTGGTCGCGGAGAACTGGTTCGGCACCGCTTTCAGCAACCGCAATGACTGGACGGTCACCACGCGCGTGGATCATCGCATCTCCGACAAAGACCAGTTGTTCTTCCGCTACTCTTCGAATCGCTCCTATGCATGGCGCACTTCGAGCGGCATCGACGCGGGCACGCCCACATCCACCGATGGCCGCGCCAACGGAGCCATTGATGAGGGCCAGAATGACAACGGTGTCGCCTCGTGGACGCACTCGTTCTCGCCCACGTTTTTCAGCGAAATGGTTGTTTCGTTTGCTCGCGACTATCGCGGACAGATTCCGCTCGGGGGCCTCAGCAACATCGCACAGGAATACGGGCTTCCCAACCCATTCAACGGAGGGGGCCATCCGCGCATCCAGCAGGCCGGCTTCCGGATGAACTGGGACACCGGCATCAACTACACGCTGAACTACGCCAACGTATTCATGATCGACGAGAACATGACCAAGGTCTACGGCCGTCACGAGTTCCAGTTCGGCGGCCGTTTCCGGTACGAGCGGCTGGATACGCTGGTGGATCAGACCGAGGCAGCCGGCAATCACAACTTCGCCACCAACGCCAGCGGTTTGTTCGATCCCACCACTGGGTCGGCGTTTGCGGCCGCTCCGTTCACCGGCCACAACTCCGCGAATTTCCACATGGGCCTGGCGAACTACAATGCCCGGTTTAATCGCGGCTGGTTCCGCATGCGATCCGGTGAGCGCGCGCTCTATTTCCAGGACAACTGGAAAGTCACGTCCCGTCTCACGCTGAACATGGGTTTGCGCTACGAGTACAACGTGCCGCCGACGGAGGCGAACAACGCCATGATTGGCTACAACCGCGACGCGCGCGCGATCGTCCTCGGCCGTCCCATTGAAGAGCTCACTCGCCTGGGTGTCACGCTGCCCGCCATCGTTCAGGCCTACAATGCAATCGGCGCAACCTATCAGCCGCTCGAACAATCGGGCCTGCCCAGCCGCTTCGTCAACCCGAACCGGTTCGACTTCGGCCCCCGTGCGGGCTTCGCTTATCGAATCGATACGTTCGGCCGTCCGACCGTCATTCGCGGGGGATACTCGATCTTCGCGTTCCCCGAATCGCTACGCCTGTACAACGGCACCATGGCCCAGAACGCACCCGGCCAGGCGATTCTGCAGTTCAATCCGACGCAGGCGCAAACCAGCCCCGACGGTCTGCCGAACCATCTGCTGCGCTCGGTTCCCACCGTCATCGCGGGACAGAACAGCTCCTCCGTCATCGACACCAATCAGCGCCTGACGATCCCTCGCGGTAATGGCGTGATGTATCACTTCGAGCCGAATCAGCCTACAGCCCGCGCGCACGAATGGAATCTCGCCGTCGAGCGCGAACTCTTCGCCAACACCAGCGTTCGCGTCGCCTACGTCGGCACGCACGGAACCCGTTTGAGCCAATGGTATAGCTACAACAACGCCCCGAACGACTACGTTTGGTTCGTCAATACGGGCGAGCCGCTTCCCACTGGAGAGTTCGCCGGTGTGATTCGCCGCAATCACGATCGCCAGACGCTCGGCACCATTCAGGAGTACCGCAAGACCGGCTGGTCGAACAGCAACAACCTGACCTTCGAGGTCCAGCGCCGCTACGCCGATGGCCTCGGCTTTCAGTTCTTCTACACGCTCTCCAACGCAATGCGAGTGGCCGGCGACGGATGGCGCGATGACAATATGCTCACGCCGAACCTCTATCTCCGGGGTGCGGTGCCGGAGGATTACAACGCGCTCAACCGCTTCCTGAACTACCGCCGCGACATCAGCATTCCGAAGCATCGCGTCAATTGGAACTGGGTGGCCGATCTTCCGTTCGGCAAGGGCAAGACTTTCGGACGCAATGCCAATCGCGCTCTCGATGCACTGATCGGAGGATGGCAGATCGCCGGCAATGGCGAGTGGTTCAGCCGCTACTTCACCATCGGCACGGGCAACTGGGGACGATTGGACAACATCGAGGTCTACAACCGGAACACTCCCGTGCAGGACTGCCGGAGCGGCGTGTGCTTTGATGGCTGGCTCTACTACAACGGCTATATCCCGGCCAATCGCGTGAACTCCACGGCCGCGAACGGACAGCCGAACGGCGTGATGGGCGTTCCCACGAGCTACCGGCCGTCGAGCCAGCCCGTGTTCGCGACTCCCGCAACTCCCCCGGCCAATGACCCGAACGCCCGTTTCTATGAGACCAACACGGTTTTCGTGCCCCTGCGCAACGGGGCGTTGCAGCAGACGAGTGTCAACACGAACCTGCACCCGTGGCGCAATCAGTTCCTCGCCGCACCGTGGGTCTTCGTTCTGAATTCCTCGCTGTTCAAAGCGGTGCCGATCACGGAACGCGTGATCGCGCGGCTGAACGTGGATTTCTTCAACGTGCTGAACAACCCAGGTCTGCAGGTGCCGGACGGAAACACTGGCATCCTGCTGACGAGGTTTTCGAATAACACGCCTCGCAATCTGCAACTGACACTGCGGCTGACGTGGTAAGGGCGGCGTGCGGATGATCCCGGAGTGATCTCCTCATCACGATCGGAGGGTCCCCTCGATAGGGGACGAGACAGCCAGCAAAACCTCGAAACACCAGGGGCAGTGCCGGCGCACGACGCGACCGTTGTTTCAGCGCCAATTCGCAACCTGGATCGAGTATGTGACCTTGAGACCGGCCAGCGAGCAGCAGTTCGTGACAGGCGTATGGGTTGGTGCGCTGGCGAGAGAAGCCGGGGCCATCATCTGACCTGACGGAAGCCAATCTCTGAACTTCGCTGGGATGCCGCTGAATGCCAGCGGGTCTTCTGATCGCCTTCGGTGATGACGTCGCGGTGCTCCAACTATATCTTGCAGATCCGCAGCCGCTACGGCTATTTCGTCGGGCGTGCAGCGGCTGGCCTGCGCGATGGGGAATGTTAATGTTTTTTGAGTAGAGCCCGGATCGTCACAAGCCGGAAGGAACTCAAGCTCAGCGTCCGCCGCGCGGAAGAACCAGCGACTTCTCCGTGAGAACAACCGGTGCGTCGTAGAAGGGCACGTCCCGGATGATGGTGCGTTCCCCATCTCTGGAGATGCGGTCAGCGGGGACTTCGTAGATGCCGCCAGACACCAGATCCACCCATACGGGCTCTTTGATCCGAAAGCCTGTCCACTCGAACCTGGCTGGACGCGTGACGAAGCTGTCGTCCGGGATTCCGGAATTGTCCCACGCCACAACCAGATGAGCCGCGCTCTTCCTGTGGCGGTACACGAACGACGCGGTGCTCTTGTCGAATTCGATTTGAACCCGCGGATCCGGGATCCGCTGCAAGGTGTCGTCGAAGACCGAAACCACATTTTGCACCGAGTAGTACGCCAGTTTGATCTTGTCGACCTTCTTATCTTCCGTGGCGTGAAGAAGTCCTTTCCGGTTGATCTCGCGTCCAGTGTGATTGAAGTCGCAGATGGTGAACACGGCGGACTCGACATCGTGGCCCAGATCGCCCAGCATGCGGCGCAGGTTCCACTTGGCCTGGCTCCATTCCGTCCAGGGGTGATTGGAGAGGGCAAACCTGGTAGCTCTCTCCGACGGCGCGCCGTTTTCCCCCTGCCGCATGCGGGCGGTACTCGAGTACTTCGCCAGTGTCGCCTTGAGTTCCTCCACGTTCTTGTAGGACTGGTCGGGGTTGAACTGATACCCGTGGTAGATGAACCAGTGGAACAGGCCGACCTTGCCTCTGTCGTTCAAAGCCTGAAGGCAACTATCGAGCAACTTGGGGCTGGAACTGGCCAGTGACAGTCCCGCGATGCGGGCGTCCGGAATCACGCGGCGGATGATCCCGGCGGTGCGAATGTTGAGTTCGGCGATGTCTTCCGGCCGGTGCTTCTTGTTGATATCCGGTTCGTTCCACATGGCCCAATCGCGCACCTTGCCGCGGTACCGGGTTGCCATCGCTTCCACCCAGCGGTCCCAGGCAGCGAGCGCCTCGGGTGAGTGGGGGAAGTCGCCGGAGAGGTCCCAACCGCCGCCGCCTTCGTAGTTTGGGTTCCCATAGCCGGTTTCGAGCAAAATGTTGAGACCGCGGCCGTGCGCGTCATTCACAATCCGGTCGAGCCACTCGAAATTGTAGGCGCCCTTCGTGCGTTCGGTTTTGGCCCATCCACCCTGCAAGCGAATTGTCTTGATGCCGAGAGGGACAAGGTACTCCTTGTATTCCTCATAGTTGGCGAAGTCGCGGTCGAGGGTTTCGCATCCCAGCGTCCAGTTCGAGCCGGAGATCTGACCGGCGCTCCGCGGGATCAGGGTTCCGATGCGTTTCAGGCCCGGGTTGATGGGGGTTTTGGCGCGATCGGGCGAAGTATCGATCTTCGGGCCGGCACCCGCGAGCGAGGCCATGGCCAGTAAAAGCAGGAAACGTTTCATACTTGTTTTTCCCTTTCCGGTGGTGAGGGCGACCGCGTGCTGCAGGGGGTGCTCATTCCGTGCCGCCTTTCAGAGCCTCGATCAGCCAGTTCCACTGAGTTGGCGACGCCATCCCGAAACCATAGAATCCCCAGCCATCCAGGCGGGCATCGCGCAGAAGGCTGATCCGTTTGCGGATGTCCTCCGCCGAGTTGCAGTCAGGCGCTACGAATGCAAAACCGCCATTGCGCTGGATCGCCGGCGAGTGCGGCAGTTGGTTCAAACCCGATGCCATCGCGGTTTCGCTCGCGCCGAAGAAGGTGAAGGTGGCCTCATGTGCAAGGCCGGCCATTTCCTCGAGACGAAGGTTGGACTTGCCTCCGCTGAACCGGCGGTCCTGCGCTGTCCGCACATTCAACGTGGCGTCCCCGGCAGCGGCGCGAATCTTCCGAAGCAGCGTGAGTTGAACCGAGGCACGCCATTCCGCCACTTCCTCGAAGCCGCACTCCTGGGTCTGCCAGGGATTCCGGAGCCATGTCCTGATCCGTTCGCAGAGTTCGCCGCGCAGATCTCCGGTACCCACGCGGCAAGCGGGGCAGCAGCAGATTGAGAGCCACCACGCCGCGTGGGCCGGCAGAGGGACGCCGCGTTTGTCGTGCAATCCCGCGTGCTCGTAGCCCAACCAGCCGAGCGCCTCCAGGTCGAGGCCACGGATTCCTTCCACCGATGCAGCCTGGCGGCACAATTCGACACAGTAGTCCTGAACGGCGGGTTGTGCGGGGCAGAGCGCGTAGTGGTAACGCTCGCCGAATGCGTTCTCAACCGTGTACTCCGGACTTCGCCGGCCGAGTGCGTCATTGTGACAAAGCACGATCCAAGCCTGTGCGTCGAAGCCGGAATGACGGCATTCCCTGAGGAAGTCTTCGGCGACCCGGCCAAGATCGCTCACCTCGGGAACCAGGGGTTCCGGGAATCGCGCGAGGCCGGCGCGGAAGTAGAGCGCCCCGTCGGGCTGCTCGTAGACGACGCGTCCCGGATGCCTTGCCAGAAGCATGCGGCCCCCGTGGTAACTCAAGGCCAGGCTGCAGGAGTTCATCCCGGCCCGGCGCAGCGCCTCAATGACCTCCGCCGGCTCGCGGCCATCCAGGTCCCACGCATTCATCCACACCGAGCGCCGTTGTACCGTCATTTCAGGTCCGACAGATCCGTAAGTGCGGCATCGCGTCCGCCATCAATGGTCAAGAACGTTCCTGTGATCCACGCGGCGGCGTCACTGGCCAGGAAGACGATCCCGTGTGCGATGTCCTCAGGCTTGCCGAGCCGGCCCATTGGAAACGAAGACAGTACGCGGCGGCGTGCCTCGGCGGGATCTCGGAAACTGGCGAAATAGGGCTCCGTTCGCACCGACTCGATCTGCCCGGGGATGATGCCGTTCACACGGACGCGCGGCGCGTATTCAATGGCCAGCGTCCGCGTGAGTGCGATCAATCCGCCCTTCGCGGCTGAGTAGGGGAAGGATGTTTTGTTGGACCGCAAGCCCTGCGCCGAGGCGACCGTGACGATGCTTCCATGGCCCTCGGCGGCGAGCATCTCATGGGCGGCCCGCGCGCACAACCAGACCGATTCGAGGTTGACGCGAAGGCAACGATGCCAGTCGTCCTCGGTCGCAGTTAACGACGTGAGTTGATAGGGCAAACCTGCATTCGCCACCAGCGTGTCGAGCCGCCCGTAGCGGCTGCGGATGCGGCCGATCATCGCAGCGACATCAGCCCGGTCCGACACGTCGGCACGGCAGAACTCTCCACATGGTTCGCCGGGTTCCAGATCAGCGACAACCACCCGCGCCCCTTCGGCTTCGAAGGCTCTTGCCGTGGCCAATCCGATGCCGCGGGCGCCGCCGGTGACCAGGACCACTCGATCCGCGAACCCCATGACGCTCATGATGATGCGGCCTCCTTTGGACTCAACGTTTCCACGCGCCCCAGAAGGAAGATCAGCGAGAGCAGAGCCGCCGGAGCCGCGGTTCCCGCCACCCAGAAAGCTGGAGCGTATCCATGAACATCCACCAGCAGGCCGGTGGCGTAGGTGAATACCGCCGAGCCGAAACTCGCGGCAGCGCCTGTGAGGCCCAAGGCAGTAGCCATGTCCCTGGCCTGGAAGATATCGGCATGCAGCGCCAGAATGTTCGCGCTCCAGAGGCCAAATCCGAAAGTGGCGAGCGAAACCCAGGCCAGCGCCCCGGCCGCGGTCGCCGATGAGACGACCTGCACGCCGCCCAGCATTGCGAAAGCGCCGGCAGCCATCACGCTCTTGCGCGCCTGGGTGGGCGTCCAGCCCGCGCGAAGCAGGCGATCCGACAAGCCTCCTCCGAGGAGTTTGCCAATGTCGACGGTGAGAAACGGAATCCATCCGAACATGCCGATCTCGCGCAGGGTGAACCCGCGCTCTTTGCTGAGATAGTCCGGCAACCAGAAAACGTAAAACCACCACACCGGCGTTGCCAACATGCGGGTCACCATCAGCCCCCACAACTGCCGTGCTCCCATCCAGGAGCGCAGCGAATCCGCGAGCGGGCGTTGGGTAGCCGGCGATGCGACGATCTCTTCTCGCAGCAGTTTCAGTTCCGCTGGCGGTAACCACTTGTGCGCCGCCGGGGTCTGGTAGATCGCCCACCAACCTGCCAGCCACACGAATCCGGACAAGCCCGTGGCGAGGAACGCCGCACGCCAACCGAACGCCAAGGCCAGGGCGGCGACCACGGGCGGAGCCAGGATCGCGCCGATGGCGGATCCTCCATCGAAGACGCCCATGGCGAACGCACGCCGGGACTTTGGGAACCACTCGGAGATCGCTTTGCCGCCGGCCGGCCAGTTCCCCGCTTCGCCGATGCCCAGCAAAACACGCATCACCGACAGGCTGACCGGACCACTCGCGAAAGCGTGCAACGCTGCCGCGATCGACCAGATCAGGATCGAGCCGGCGAACCCCAGCCTGGTGCCGAGCCGGTCGATCACGATGCCGCCGCCAATCTGGCCCACGGTGTACGCGGCCAAGAACCAGGTCGTAATCGCACCGTACTGCGCGCTGGTGATCCCGAGGTCCTTTCGAAGCTCGGGCAGGACGACGGCGAGCGCTTGCCGGTCCACGTAGTTGATTACGGTAGAAAGGCAGAGCATTCCCAGGATCAACCAGCGGAGGCGGGAAGCGGTCATGGCGGATCAACCTCGGACAAACAGAGTCTTCACATCGTTCACTGAGCTGAGTGGCGTCGTAAGAGCCACCACCTTCTCCAGGTCCACCTGCACACCGAGGCCAATCCCTTCGGGCACCAGCAAATCGCCACCTGAGAAAACAACTGGTTCCCACGTGACGTCCGCCTGGTAGAGGCATGGTCCAACGGGATCTGACGCGTAGTCGAGCCGCGGAGCCACCGCTCCGACCAGAGCCTGAGCGGCGGTGGCGACACTGAGTTCCTGCGTGGTGCCGATGAGGCACTCGACATTCGCCGCGCTGGCGATCGCGAACAGCGCCAACATGCCCTGAATTCCGCCGGCCACGGTGATCGAGATGTTGAAGATGTCCACCGCCCGAGTCCTGATCAGACGGATGGCGTATTCCTCGCTCCGTACATGCTCGCTGACGGGATGGTCGATATTGCGCCGCACTTCGGCGATCGAGTCCACGTCGTCACGATCCACCGGGCTCTCGATGCTTTGGAAAGGGAACCTCTTCAGGCGGCGGTAAGCGCGATGAAAGGCGGGGACGGTGAAGAGACCGCTGCCGTCGAGCGATGTGATCTGAATCGAATCGCCGTACTTGCCGCAGATGCGCTCCAGCAACTCCACGTCAGCATCGGTATCGCGTCCAAAGTATAGGCGGAATTTGTCGAATCCACGGGCGAACTGCTCATCCACCAGACGGCAGCGGTCATCGACATCCGCGCGGGATTTCTGGCGAAAGATGGGATAACAGATCGGGATGCGGGCGCGGCGCGCACCGCCCAGCAAGTCCGCCACACTGATGCCAAGCATGCGAGCCTTCAGATCGTGCATGGCAATACTCACTCCGGCGCGCACCAGACACGCTTTCCCATGGAACCGGGTGCCGGGGAAGTTGGCCCGCATCAAGTCCTCAGCGCCGTTCAGGTCGGTGGCGGGGCGGCCGCAAAGGAGGGACTCCAGGCAGAGCGCCAAGTCCGCAACATCGGGCTGCATCGCGGGCAGGTGTGAGACATCGGAGATCTCGCCCCACCCCACGGAACCGTCGTTGGCTTCCATGCGAACGAGCACGTGCTGGCTCGGCTCGCCGTATAGCCGCGGCGTGGACACCGGGTACAGCCGCACACTCTGGATCTTCGGAGCATCGCTCATTTCATCTCTCCCGTCTGCAAACTCGCCAACACCTCGAGCGTCAGCTTTTCGGCTGCGCCAAGGTTCATTTTCCGGTCGCCGCGATACCATTCTTTCCACATCCCTCGCGAGGCAAGGGCTTGCCCGGAACGGATCCGTTCGATCTGGCCCGCTGCTTGCCGCACGAAGCGTAGCCGTGCTCCCGGCTCCTCAGTGAGGTTGGCCCGCACCGCGCATTCGAGCCAGCCGAGAATTCCTTCCAGGATCTGTTGCTGCGCCTGGAAGTTGTTTTCGAAGAACTCCCGGTCCGTGCCAGCGAGGCGCCCGCGGATGGAGGCGGCCTTCTTCGCCGCCGCCTGGACATCGGCGCGCTGCCGCGTGACCACCTCGAGCAGTTTCGGCAAGGGATACGATGCCGGATCGGGCATATTGGGCAAATAGCGGCTGAGGTTTTCCACGGGTCTGGCAGCCGGCTTCGTGGAGATGCCGCGGATCCGTTCCAGCAACCGCGTGAACAAACGCTTTCCTTGGGCCAGAGATGTTCCATCGAGTAGCGCCGGAGTCCCGACGTCGGGATCGACCCAATAGGACTCAAACATCCTCACGTAAGCTTGTTCGGCATCCAGCGCGGCGGCGGGGAAGCGCTCCACGCACCACTGCTTCAGGAACGCGCGTCCATCGAAGCCGTCCATTTTTTGCAACATCCGCGAGGTCGCCGCGATCCCCAGGACGAACTCCCGCACGTTGGACACGTTCAGCACGGCGTAGTGACTGCTCTGCCGGGCGGTCGCTTCCCTCAGAATCTCCTGTGTTTTCCAAGGCGGAACCGCCTGAACAAGATGCGGGCCCCAGCCCCAAACGGCATGGTGGTAATAGACTCCATAGGTGCGGGAGGGATCGCGCGGCGTTTCGTGGAAGTCGGCCTGCATCTTCCAGCCGGGGGTATTGTCGGCGAACACCACGGTGACGTCCGGTGGGATGTCAAGCGAGCCTCGCCGGTTCAACTCCGCGCCCTCCATCCAGAGAGTTGTGGTCATGGGCGGGCTCGGCCGGGGATCGATTTGGCGAATGATTTCGCGCTGAAGACGCATGGCGTCCGAGATCATGCGTCCGCGCGCCTCATCGGTTTTGGGCGCCTCCGGATCGTGATGCCAGGCCGGGCGGTCCGCCACCCCGCGGAGCCCCAGTTGCCAGATCACGCCAGGGTACTTCGCCCAACGGGAGGCATACCAACGCCACACTTCCTCGAATGCGGCCTTCTGCGAATGGTAGGTGTAGGGGACGCTTTTCCCGCGCGCTTTCCAATAGTTCTGAAACGCAAACGCGCTCACGCCCATCGGTTCCACGTGGTGCATGGAAATCATCAGTCCGCGCCGGGTGGCGTCCCTCACCATGCGTTCCTCCGCGGGGTTCGCAATGTCAGTGAAGGACGCTGGAATGATGAAGTTGAACCGCAGGCGGAGCGCGGCCTCGAAGACTCTCTCCAGCAGATCGGGATGGGTGACCTGATGGTAGAACGGGTAATCGATGTGCCTTGCGCCACCTCCGTCCTTCCACTCGGTCAGGAGATCTTCGTCGTTGATGAACCAGCCGCGGTAGCAAAAGTCCGGCGCGCCGCTTTCGATGGCCACGCGGTCCCAGACGAGCCTGTCCCGTTTGGTTGGTTCGCGGCCCGTCCAGAAGTGGAGCGGGTCCACACCGAGGTACGTTTCGCAGAAGGAGTAAACGGCATAGATGGTCCCTCTTTCATCACTGCCAGTGAGGGACAGGCCACCCGGCGTTTCCGCGACGCGATATGCTTCCCACCTGCCGTCGGGTCTGGTCTCCACCGCGAGACAGGGCGCCACGCACTGAGTGCGGTCCGGAACGATCGCCAGAGTCCGTCCCGTGATGCGAGAGACATCCCTCACCAGGTCGGCCACGGCGATCCGCACGGCTTCCTTTTCGCCGGGCGCGATCCAGATCCTAGCGGTTCGTCCGGGAGAGACGAGTTCCACCCGCGCGAGCAGCGGTCCCGCGATACAGATGCCAGCCAGGACTGCGAGGAAATTTCGCATAGGGCCTACCAGAGCAGCTTCAGACCGAACTGCAACTGGCGGGCGAAGGTGTTGGTGCTGGTCACCACCCCGAAGTTCGCAACTCCGAACGAGGTCGCCGGGGAGGAGTACTCGGGGCGGTTGAATGTGTTGAAACTCTCCACCCGGAACTGCAACTTGAGTACCTCGGTGATTTGCGTGGTCTTATACACCGAGAGGTCAACGTTGTTCTTGCCCGCGCTGCGAACGTCAGGAAGCCGGGATGTGCCCACTTGCTCAAGCGTCTCCAATTGGCGGAAGGCAGTCGTGTCAAACCAGCGCCCCACCGTGGGATTCTCCAGTTTGGCGCTTCGGCCGAGGCTCTGCGCGCCACCTACCGTGAGGGGCACGCCGCCTTGAGCGATGTAAATGCCGTTCAACTGCCAGCCGCCCATCAGGCGCTGCATCAGGCTGCTTGACCCGGAAAAGAACCGCTTGCCCGGGCCGAATGGCAGTTCGTACGCGCCGCTGAGCGTGAAGCGATGACCGTAGTCGAAGTCGCTCAACTCCTTCACTGGTGCGAGGTCTTGATCATTCAAGAAGCGAGTCCGTTCGAGTTGCTTCATCCAGGTGTAGGCGCCAAGAAAGCTGAAGCCGGCGCTGAAGCGTTTGGTGAACTTCGCCTGCAGCGAGTCATAGCGGATGTTGCCGAGCGGCGCGGCGCCTGCCACCACCGATGTGAACTGTGGGTATGGCCGCGTAAGTTGCCCGCGCGTGGTGGTAGCGCCGGTAAGCGCGCCACCGGTGATCAAACCACCGCGAAAGGGGTTCGCCGCAGAATCGTTGAGAATGTTGCGGCCTGAAGATCGAAACGTGTTCTCGGCGGCATCGCGAACGGCGGCCGGGATGAAGTTGATCTGCCGGTCAAGGGCCACGTCACTGGTGACCGATCCGGCGTAAGCCACCTCGGCCATAATCGTTGCTCCCAGTTGGCGCTGTACGCCGAACTGATACTGCTGCGCGAGCGGCTGCTGGCGATCGACCGCGGTGAATGAGATTCCCTGGCCAGTCAAAGTCATCAGCCCCTGGGAAGAACCGATTGGCTGGAGCAGGCCGTCGGGATAGGGATTACTGAGGCGATTGACCGGAGTGAGACTCCCGTTGATCGTCCCCACATACGGCGTCGACACGCTAAAACCGTTGCGCGCTTCGCCCGAGAGGGTGCCCGCACCATAGAAGATTCCGTAGCCGCCCCGCAAGACGGTCCTGGAATTGAGCTGGTATGCGGCCCCAACGCGTGGCGCCAGGTTCGTACGTTGAATGTCGCTAATGGCTTCTGGCTGCATAACTCCGGCGAACAACAGGCCGCCGCGCACCTGGAACTGCGATGGCGGCACGTCGGGAACGGGAGACAACGCGTAGTTGGCTTTCGCCTGAGCAGCGATGGGCAGGTCCGTGGAGGAATCGAACCCACGGTTCAGACGGTTGTATCGCTCCGTGTATCCACCTTCCCATTCGTAGCGAAGCCCGAGATTGAGCGTGAGCTTGCGGCCCAGGCGTATGTCGTCCTGCGCGTAGAAGCCGTAGTAGGGGAGACTGTCCGCGGTCGCGGCATTGTTGGCGACCGAGCCGCTGGGTCCAAGGCCGAGGAGGAAGGACGCGAGGCCAAATCCCGCGGTCGCGTTGGCCACCTGCGGGTTGGGGCCGCGCGTGAACACCGTGTCGAAGTTGAATGATCCGGCCGCCGCGGAACCGAGGCTGCCGACGTTGGACTGCAGCAGCCGGCCCTCCGCGCCGAACTTCATCGTATGACGCCCGGAGACTCTGGTCAGCGCGCCGCGTAGCGTATGGGCGTTCTCGGCGCTGCGGTTCAACTTGTTGGCTGCGCTGAGGGCGGTCATGCCGGAAATCGAAATCTGTGGAATCGCCTGCACCGGCAGGGCCTGGACGAAGGACTGGGGAAAACCCAGCCCGCGCAAATCGGCCCCATAATTATCGGAGCGCGCGTTCACGAAGAAGCGCGTGAACCCGTAGCGCAGGTTCAGTACGGTCGTGGGGTTGATGGTGTAGGTGTCATCGAGTGCGAATCCCGGAGCATCACGCGTTTCCACATCCCCGGTAACCGGGTTCTTGAAGGCGCCCTGGCGGGTAACATACCAGTTGCGCAGACTGAACCGGGCGAACATCGCGTGGCCGTCGCTGAACCGGTGGTCCACCTTGATCACGTAGCCGTCGTCGCCGGTAAGATCTTTGAAGGAAAGCAGGAAGTTGTTGGCAGCGGTCACGGCGTTGCCCGGATTATTGGGCAAGGGATACAGAGCCAAGAGATTGCGGGCTACCGGGTCCCAGGCGCTCTGCGGTACAACGTTACCCGGGAAGGGATCCCTCTGCCAGGCGGCGCCCACCTGCCGTGTAGTGGAAGGATCGTAAATGGTTACCGGCCCCTGGGCGAGCCGGGTTTGTGAGAAGTTGCCCGCCCGATGGAGTTCCGTGGGAACGGAACTCACGAAGGCCCGGGGCACGCCCTCGCGTGAACCCTCGTAGTTCCAGAACCAGAAGGTACGATTGCGGCCGTTGTACAGCTTTGGAATGATGACGGGCGCGCCTGCCGACACGCCGAACAGGTTGTACCCGAACTGCGGAATGCTGGTTGAGAACGGATCACGGGCGTTGAACGCCGAGTTGCGAACGAACCAGAAGCCCGCGCCATGGAATTCGTTCGTCCCCGATTTGATCATCGCGTTGATGACGCCGCCCGTGAACCGGCCGTACTCGGCGTCGAACGAATTGGTCTGCACTTTGAACTCCTGGGTGGCATCGATCGACGGCACGAACTGAATCAGGCCGTCCGACCCTGTGTTGGGGATGCCATCCAGCAGCGCCTCGTTCTGACGCGGCTGGCTGCCTGAAAGGGCAATTGAGGAGATTCCCAGGTTCGCGGTGGGTCGTAGAAACGTCGATGCCTGCCCGCGCGCCGTCACGGCTACTCCTGGGGCCAGCCCCGCCAAAGCGAACGCGTTGCGCCCGTTCAGCGGCATATCGACCAGGGTTCGCCCGGAGATCAACTCGCCTCGGGATGCCGTACTGGTCTCGAGGACAGCAGCATCGGAAGTAACCGTAACGCTGGTCAGGACATCGCCTGGTTCAAGCGTTACATCGATGGTAGGACGCTCCTGAATCGCCAGCGTCAGCTTATCCTGCACGAACTTCTTGAAGCCCTTCATCTCAACCGTGAGTTGGTAGACCCCGGGCGCCAGACCCGTGATCGTGTAATCGCCAGTGGAGGTGCTGTTGGTGCGAGTTACGAATCCGGTGCCGTTGTTGGTTGCAGTTACCAATGCCATTGGAACCGCCGCACCGGAGCCATCGGTTACCCGGCCGACGACGCTTGCCCGGAAATCCTGTCCCATCAGCATACCGGCGGTCATCAGGGCCGCCATCAGGGTATTGCGCATCGCAGAAATTCCTCTTTCTGAAAACATTTCCACATCAAGCCCGAAAAAAGACTCAACCTAACGCCGCGGACAATGCTGCCGGCGGGGGCCCGCAACTTGCCCTTTCCATCAACTGACAGGGAAAAACCGTCGCCGCTTCGGCGGTCGCCGGGTCCTCGAGCCGCCGCAGAAGCATACGCGCCAATTCCGCGCCCAACTTATCCGGAAACACGGAAATCGATGTCAAGGACGGTTCGAGAATCGAAAACTCCTCGCGATCGCCGAAGCCCACCAGACTAATCTCACGCGGCACCCGCACACCGCGGTGGATCAGCTCTTTCCAGATTCCTGCCGCCACCTCGTCGTTGGCGGCCAGCACCGCGGTAGGCCGCTTCGGGTTGCGGAGCAGCTCAGCGATGGCCAACTTCCCGTATTCGATGGCTGCTATCTGCCATGGGTGGGTCACGGCAATTTCGGAGAGCCCTTCCTGCTGGATCGCGGCACGATAGCCCTCCGCGCGCCGCCGGAACCACACCAGGTCCTGATTGCCCACGAAGGCGATCCGCCGGTGACCCAACCGCGCCAGATATCGCACGGCCTCGTAGCAGGCGGTCCGGTCGTCGTAAAGGACGGCGTGGTGCTTGATCTGGGAGGGCTTCCCGGTGAAGTTGTTCGCAGCCAGTGCGTAGGGCATGCCCATCCGCACAAACGACTCCAACAGGTTCCCGTGGTGCTGCCCGGCCAGCAGCACTCCATCTACCATGCCTTCCTCCGCGAGGACGCGCGGCAAAGCCAGTTCACTGCTCCGCGCCTCCGGGCCATAGCGAATCCCGCTGAAGATCAGGTCGAGTCCCTTTTCGCGCAGAACTGTTTCGCAGGCGACCAGCATTCGCATCTGCATGGAGTTCATTGCCTCACGGTTTCCCAGGAGGAAGCACACCGTGTCCGAAGTCCTCCGCTTCAGACGCGTCCAATGCACGTTGCGCCGGTATCCGAGTTCCGCTACGGCTGCGCGCACCTTGCGCGCGGTCTCCTCGTCGAAGTACCCGGAACCATTCAGGACGCGGGAAACGGTCGCCACTCCCACGCCAGCCGCCCGCGCGACATCTCGAACCGTTGCCTTCACGGAATCTTAACCTGCTGGAAATGATTCCACATTGAAACGCCGCTGTCAAGAGGAAAGTGTTAGCAGAAAAGAAGGGCTGGCGTGTCGGCCGCTCGCGGCCGGGTCGGGAGGATTCTCGGGTTCCGTGTTTGGGAAGTGTCGCCTTCAACGCCGCACACTGCAATCTGGTTCGCCCCGGGACGTTTCGCGCGCAAGCGGTGTCGCCCATTTTCCGCGCGGCTTGTTCCAACGGTTTCCTCTGGCCACCCAATTTGATCTCTTGGCTCCATCGAAGGAATGCTCGGATCTGTTCCTGGGTGAGTTCTTGTGCGTTCTGCCGCAATCGCATCCGCTCGCAGACAGCCTCTTTCTCTGTCCGCGCAAGCTACTATTTCAGTACCAGTTCGTAACCTGGATCGAGTGTGTGCTCTTTCAGATCGGCAGCGAGCAGCAGTTCGTGAATCGCGTATGGGTTTGTGCGCTGGCGAGAGAAGAAGTTGCGCAGCACCTCTCCCCAATGGCCAAACCCCGAACTCTCGTCAATGTCGACATCGGCGGCAAACGAACCGTCCTTGGCCTGCTGCAAAGTGATTTGAAGATTGGCGTGTTTGTCGTCGCTCTTGACGCTGTTCGATAACCGGAAGCCGGGAAGCGGATCGTGAAGAGTGTTGGGAGCCGGTACAAAATGTTCGTCTTCGGCCAGAAACCGGAGCAACCGGTTGTCCACCCGAACGAAGCAGCGGTCGCGGCGGAACACCAGGGGCTCACCAATGAACTCCCAAAGACCGCCCACCGTGCCAGTGTGCGTGGCCTTGGCAAAGATGTTCAACATTCCGGCCTTCCGTTCGTCTCTCAAGGCGTCGTAAAGATCGCCGCCGCTCTTACCCACAAGGTCCTTATCCTCCTGAGCCGGGGCCAACATCCGGGCTGACGAAAGCCAATCCCTTAACTTCGATGGGAGGCCGCTGAAGTCCGGTGCGTCAATGGACTTCACATGCTTCGGGTTGCGCACCATCAGGACATCCTGCAGCGCCTTCTGATCGCCTTCAGTGATGAACTGAGCAAAGGAGAAATCCAGGTAGCCGCGTGAGGCGAACCGCAGGAAGTACAGGGAACCCGGGCCGCCACGAGTCGGGATGCCTTCGAGTTCGGTTTCGGTGTGGCCGTCGGGATCGAGTTCGAACTCGCTGTCGCGTCCGCCGGCGCCGGACGGGCCGGGGTCGCGCGACAAGGTGATGTCCACGTTTCGATCGAGGGGACGCCAGCGAAGATCAGAGAGGTTGACGAGCAGGTTTCCAGATGGCATGGACACCAATGATACTCCGGGTTTCCGCCGATGTGCGGGCCGGCTGGCTAGCCCTCCACGTTGGAACCGCCGTGCGACACGACACTAGCCACTTCCACGGTGCGCACGCCGTAGAGTTTCTTCAGGTTCCGGCATAGCTCATCCGCCAGTTTTTCCGCGCGTTCGCGATCGTCGTGCTCCACCACAACCTTGAGGAAAATGTCAGTTCGGACCATCGACCTAATGATACGATACGAAGGTGAATTGCCGATTGTGCGAAGTCCGAAGGCCCCGCCGTTATTGCCCGGGAGTGCGAGGTGAGATCTGCGCGCCCTGCTGTGGCACCGAACGTGAAGTGACGATCACCTGCCCGCTCGACTGCGAATACCTGCTCGAATCGAGGACGCGCGAAAAGGTGAATGAGCCCGATCCTGAGAAGCTTCCGAACCGGGACATCGAACTCAAAGAGGAGTTTCTCGAAAAGATCGATGAATTGCTGGAAGCAGTATCGCAGATGTTACTTACAGCCGCGCTGCAGACGCCGGGAGCCGTCGATCGCGACGTGCAGACCGCGCTTGAAGCAATGATCAAGACTTACCGCACCAAGGAAAGCGGACTGATCTACGAAAGCCGCCCGGACAATCCGATCGCGGGCATGGTGCAACAGCGCCTGCAGGCCGACGTCGAACAGTATTCTCAAGCCCTTGCCCGTGAACGCGGCCTTACGTCGGTTCGCGACGCGGATGTGCTTGGGACACTCGTGTTCCTGCAGCGTCTGGCTATCTATTTCGACAACTCGCGCTCGCGAGGCCGTTCGCTGATTTCGTATCTGCTGCATCGCTTCCCGATGAACGGGCCGGGCGGACAAGGCCAGTCGCTCCTCTCCGTTTGAGGTGAGGCACCCTTTGAGGTGAAGCAGCCGTGGGACACCGCGCCAATCACGTCATCAAGGAGAACGGGCGGATCTCGCTGTTCTATTCCCACTGGGGCGCGAAGACGGTGCCAGCCGATGTCTTCTGGGGACCGGTGCCCGCGGAAGCATTCATTCGAACCAACGCGCCGCTGGATCACTGGCTGGATGAGGCCGATGCGGAAGGCGGCATCGCTCTCGACAAGGACTCGCGATCGGCGTGCTTCTTCGGAATGGACGACATGAGCGATGAAGGGCCGATCGAGGCCGAATTCCTGCGATTGTGCCGGTATGTCTGGAAGCAGAGCGGCTGGAGTATCGACTATCGGCGTGAACTCGGCGACCTTGTGGAGTTCACCGGACTGCGCCGCGGCGATGTCATACCGGAACGTCCTTCGCCACTTCCGTTTCCGATTGAGAGGATTGGCGAGAACTGCGCCAAGGGTAGTGTCGCGGCACTGATCTATCACCGCACGGCCCAGGGAGCAACGGACCGTGTTCTCGATTTCACGCTCACAGGCTTCCTGCTGAACGGGCCGATTGCCCTGTCTCATCTCGCACGGCTCCTGTCTCTCGAAGACTTGCGGGCCAGGCCGGCAAGCACTCCAGCGCCTCCAGTCCGGCGGCCAATGTGGGAGCGAATTGCCTCATTCTGGAAGCGGCCCTCCTCGGGAGATCCCCTGCCCGACCGGCTTCGGGCAGCAGGCTTACAGCCGTTTACCCCCGCGCCCTTACCTTACAACCAAGCACTCACTGCGTTTGCAATCGTCGATGAAGTAAGCCGCGAAATCATTTACTCGGAAAGCTGGGAGACCTGTGCTGTGGAGCATGTTGCCCGCGCGTGGCCGGGGTGGACGGTTCGCAAGGTGGAAGGCGGCGTGGAAGGCTACTTCGCGCGCACCGGAAGACCCGTACCGCCCGACCTCATACCGCCTCCGGTTGAAGTGAGCCCGATGCCGGAAATGACCATGGCCGAGATCCACGAAGAGATCGAGAGGTATTTGTTTGATGCGAGCGGTGCGAAGGATCATCTCGACCGTGTGGCAAAGACGTTTCGCGCCGCTCAAGATGGGCCGGATACATACTTCGCGCCCGGCTTTAGCGATCGTGTCCCCGAGTTGCCACTGTCATTGGAGGAACGCAGAAGGATTTGGGCTCAGGCGCTCGCACACGCGCCATAGTAGCCCGCGCGAACGCTCATTGAGGCATGGAGAAGGCAGCGACGAACACATCGGCGGCGCCGCTGTAGCTGCGCTGTCCGGTCATGACTGGTAGATCGCGCGACCAGGTGACTCCCGTGACATAGACCTTGCCTGTGGCCGCGTTGCAGGTGATCCCTTCCGCCAGGTCACGGCCGCTGCCGCTCCAGTAGGTAGCAAAGCGCAGCGTTGGCGATCGTGCATCGAACATTGCCACGAAGCCATCGGTCGCATCCTGATTCGGAGGCGCGGAAGTGCTGCGAGGAATCGCATCGGAGGTCGTGGCCAATTTCGCGGAAGCCGTGATTCCAACGATCCAGACGTTGCCACGCCGGTCGATACAAATCGAGGTTCCGTCAAAACCCGCGGAGTCGTCGCCTTCGCCTCCGAAGTAGTAGCTCGACGAGATCTCGCCGGTCGCGCCAATGAGAAAGCTCACGAAGGCATCGGTCCCTCCGCGCCTCTTCTTCTGTGCGGAGGATTCGGCGTTTGGCAGATCATCCGACGTAGTGGTTCCCGTCACGCGAAGGTGGCTTTCGTTGTCGGCAGCCAAGCCCCAAATGGTGTCCTCGCCCGACCCGCCCGCGTAGGTCGCCCAAAGGACACGGAGCGAATGAGGATCGAGGTTGGCTACGAATCCATCCGACTTTCCACGCAGTTGCGTGCGCAAGTACTGAGGCCGCGCCGGAAAGTCCGCTGACTCCGTGGTACCCGAGACGAACACGCCACCATGCACACTTCGCAACGCGAGACCCGCATCCTTCTCGTCTCTGGAACCGCCCAGATAGCGAGCGCGGAGCGGAACGAGCGTACGGGGATTGAAGCGTGCAATCGCCACATCCCAGCCGCCCGCATGTTTCGATTCCGAGACGCCGGGGAAGTCCGTGGAGTTCGTTGTGATCGCAACGAAGATCGTGCCCGCAGGATCCACCGCAAGCGACTGGCACCGTTCCGCTGCACTGCCGCCAAGCAGTGTCGCGTACTCCACCTTCCCTTCCCGGGAGACGATGGCAACGAACGCATCGCTCTCACCGCGCAGTTGCTTCTGCATGGCGTTCGGCGTAACGGGGAAGTCCGCCGACCGGGTGAAGCCCGCAACATACACCTCACCGGACGGCAAGGTTTGGATCGCGAGGGCGCCTTCCCAATCCTTGCCGCCAAGCCGTACGGTCCATAGAGGCTCCATGGTCACGGGGTGGATCTTCATCACAAACGCATCCATGTCTCCAGCCAGACCAAGCCGGATCCCAGGCGGCGCTGGGAAATCGGGAGAACTGGCGTGGCAGGCGACGTAGAGAAACCCTTCGGCATCGGAGGTGATGCCGTCACAATCATCATCGCCTTCCGCGCCGAAGTAAGAACCGGTGGTCAGGCCCGGAGGGCTGCCGCATGAGGTCAATAGCAGGCAGCCGAACACCGAAGCCAGTCTTGCGAAACTCACCTGCCCAGCCTAGCAGGCCACATTCAACGTCCGCACACAGGATTTTTGTGGCACGGAAGTTATATAGTAGGTGTATTCTCGACAATAGCAGTAGTAGTACCCAAAGTTACGGCTTCGAGAAGTGACTTCCTTCAGTTGGAGGACCAGGGTCTATGATGCGCACGAATTATCTGATCGCCGGCTTATGGCTGTTGAGCGCGGCTGGCGCTTCCTTTGCACAAGAACTTCCCTCACTCATCTCCAGTGCGTCCCCCGGCGCTGCCCGAGCCGCGTCCGCGCGTTCCGAGGATGGGATGGAGGTGCGCCGCAGCCGTCAAGTGCGGCTTCAAATGGATGTGTTGCAGCAGGCTTCCGGGACGGCGCGTCGCATTCATCTCGATCTTTTTCCGGACGTGCAACTCACGGTCAGGGAGACCAAGTCTTATTGGTCGCGAGATCAGCAGACGTTTCTATGGCACGGCAGTATCGAAGGCATGCGCCGTGGCGAAGTAGTGCTCGCCGCGACCGGCGACATCGTGTCCATGAACATCAACACGGATAGCGGTGCGTTCTACCAGGTGCGGCATGTGGACGGTACGCTGCACGTGTTGCAGCAGGTGGACGCACGCGCTCCCGCGGATGGGGATCGTGGCGTCGCGCCTCCGGATGACTACGCCGCATCGATTGCGAAGGACGCCGAGCGTTTGGCCCCCACCATCACGGAGAGGAATGCCGCGGGCGATACGGTGATCGACATTCTCGTGGCTTACACGGCGAATGCCCGCAGTCAGGCAGGAGGCACGGCAGCCATTGAGAACCGTATTCAACTGGCGGTCGCCGAAGTGAATCAGAGCTTCGTGAACAGCGGTGTCGGCATCGAAATGATCCTCGTGCACATGATGGAGGTCGCCTACGACGAGAGCACCGGAATCGGAGTGGCGCTTTCCCGCTTGCGCGAGCCCGCCGATGGGTTCATGGATAATGTCCACACGGAGCGGAACAATCGCGGTGCGGACCTGGTGAGCCTTTGGATCCACAATCTCGGTTCGCTTCCGGCGGGCGCGGTGAGCGTGGGATTCCAAATGACCACGGTTTCCGCGGGCTTCGCCACTAGCGCATTCAGCGCGGTGGAGCAGTTCTGGGCGCCTGGCCCGAACTACGGCTTCGCGCGTGGCATGGGCCACAACATGGGTGCTGCGCTCGACCGCTCGACCGTGGGTGACACCGGTGGCTTCGGCGCATTTTCTTACTCGCATGGCTACCGCTTTACGGGTGCGAGTCCGTTTCGAACCATCATGACGGTGCCATGCGAAACGATCACATGTCCCGTGGTGAATCACTGGTCGAATCCGGAAGTGACGCTCAACGGACAGGCTACGGGCATTGCATCCAATCAGGCGAATTCCGCGGACAACCGGCTCACGCTCAACAACACGAGGAACACGGTCGCGAACTTCCGCGGCACCGCGGGATGCAACTACAACGTCAGCCCGACCACCGTGAATCACACGGCATCCGCGGTCACCGGCACCATTAGTATCTCCACCGGAGCATCGTGCACCTGGTTTGCGACAACCGGCGACAGTTGGATCACGCTGACCGGCGCGGTGACGGGGACAGGAAGCGGCTCCGTGGACTACAGCATCGCGGCGAACCAGAGCCCGAATTCGAGGGTGGGGACGATCACCGTCGGCGCGCAAGCGGTGACAATCAATCAGGCTGCGAGCGCGAGTTCCACGGTCGCGATCACGGTGGATACGGTTCCTTCGGGCCTCTCGATTACCGTGGACGGGCAACTCTACACCACGCCGCAGATTTTCAACTGGTCCGTTGGCTCTTCGCATACGCTCAGCGCGGCGGCGACGCAGGGTACGGGGAGCACACGCAATCTCTTTGCTTCGTGGAGCAATGGCGGCAACGCGACGCAGACGATCGTGACTCCGGGCGTCGCGACTTCCTATATCGCCACTTATCAGACGCAGCACCAGTTGACTCTCGCGGCAGCGCCAACCACCGGCGGCACCGTCACTGCGGCGCCGTTCTCCACCGACGGTTTCTATAATGCGGGCACGTCCGTTCAAGTATCGGCATCGAACGCGAGCGGGTTCTCGTTCCTGAACTGGACGGGCGCGATCACCGGCTCCGCGAATCCTTCCATCGTGCTGATGGATGCACCGAAATCGGTGACGGGCAACTTCTCGAACACAGCCACGAACGTGCAGGTGACGGTGACCACGTCGCCCGCGGGCCTGCTGATTCAAGTGGACGGAGCGCAGTACACTGCTCCCGTGACGCTGACCTGGGTTTCGGGCACCACGCACACGTTGAACGCGCCCACGCAGCAATCCAGTTCCACGTCACGCTCGGTGTTTAATAACTGGAGCAACGGTGGCGCGTCCTTCCAGACGGTTACCGCACCAACCAGCACCACCACCTACATTGCGACCTACACGACGCAATTCCTTCTGACGACGACAGTCACGGGTGGCGGCACGGTGCAGATCGGCTCGCCTTCACCGGATAACTTCTACGACGCCGGTTCAACGGTGAATCTCACGGCGGTGCCGTCGGTGGGCGGCCAATTCCAGAACTGGACCGGCTCCTTGACGAGCACGCAGAATCCTCTTCCACTCGTAATGGATTCGCCGAAGAACATCACGGCGAACTTCACACCGGGCGGCAACGCGGTGATCACATCGATCCCCAGCGGCTTACAGGTGACGGTGGATGGAGTGCAGTACACCACACCGCAGAGCTTCACTTGGACGCCGGGAAGCTCGCACGTGGTAAGCGCGCCGCTGCAAATCGGCAGTTCGCCGACGCGTCAGGTGTTTTCGAACTGGAGTAACGGTGGAACCGCGACGCAGACGATTATCGCGCCGGCACAACAGACGTTCTATACGGCGAGCTACATCACTCAGCATCTGCTCACAACCAGCGTCAGCGGATCGGGCACGATCGTCGCAAGCCCGTCGTCGGGAGATGGATTCTATGCCGCGGGCACTTCGGTGTTCCTGACCGCGAATCCCACGCTGGGCAGCACGTTCATCAACTGGAGCGGCGCGGTGACCGGCAGTACGAATCCGATCGCAGTGGTGATGGATACGCCGAAGTCGGTGACAGCGAACATCAATACCCCGCCGTCATCGATCACGGTCACAAGTTCGCCGCCGGGATTGTCCGTTCAGGTTGACGGCCTCAACTACACCACTCCGCAGACGTTCCAATGGGCGGTGGGCAGCCAGCACACACTCGCGGCGATTAGCCCCGTGAGCGTCGTGGCTGGAACTCGCAACAGCTTTGTGAGTTGGAGCCAGGGAGGTGGGATCTCGCAAACGGTAACGGCCCCCGCGGTCGCGACCACATACACCGCGAACTACGCGACGCAGCATCAACTCACCACGCTTGTCGCGCCGGCAGGTGCAGGCACGGTGGTCGCATCTCCGTCGTCTGTGGATGGCTTCTACAACGCGGGGACCACCGTGCAGTTGACGGCGAACTCCGGAATCAGCTTCGAATTCACGGGCTGGTCGGGCGCGCTGGCGGGCACGGGCAATCCGCAGAACGTTCAAATGACGTCGCCGCGGACGGTGACCGCATCGTTCGCCGCGAGTGCGACCTGCGCCTTTGCGATTGACCAAACCGAAGCGTATCCCGCGGGCTCTGGCGATCTCCGTCAGGTGCGTGTCTCCACAGGACCGACATGCGCGTGGACCGCGGTGCCGAATGTGTCGTGGGTGCAAGTGACCAGCGGCGCAACGGGTACTGGAAACGGAACGGTGGGGCTCACAGTTCAGACCAATACCACGGATTCGCAACGGACCGGCACGGTGACGATTGCCGGCTTCACCTATACGATCACGCAGCCGTCGAACTCCTGTGTGTTCCAACTCCAGGTGCCCGATGGTCTGGTTCTGCCATCCACGGCGAACGCCTATCAGATCACCGTGACCACGGCGTCAACCTGCCAGTGGACGGTGCAGAAAACGGGCGACTGGTACACGCTCGGCACAACCAGCGGTGCTGGCAACGGCAGCGTGGCGTTGAACGTAACGGCGAATACAACGGCCGTGCCGAGGTCGGGACGTGTGACGATCGGCGGCAACACTCTGCACTTCGTGCAGAAGAGTGCGACCATCGCTCAGCAGTATCTGGATGTGCCGACCACGCATCCGTTCTTCGACTACATCGCGCTGCTTCGGCTGAACAACGTTCCGGACACGTGCGAACCGAACACGTACTGCCCGGAGACGAGCATCACGCGTGCATCCATGTCGATCTTCCTGGCACGCACGTTGTTTGGCGGCGACAACTTCACCTTCCCCGAGACGCCTTATTTCACGGACGTTCCGGCCACGCATCCGCAGTTCCGCTTCATTCAGAAGCTGCGCGAGATCGGGGTGACGGCGGGTTGTACGGCGACTCGTTACTGCCCGGATGATCCGGTGACGCGCGGTCAGATGGCGGCGTTCCTGGTGCGTGCGCGCTTGGGAATCCGCTTTGACCAGTTGTTCCCATTCTCACCGGTGCAGCGCTTCCAGGATGTGGCGCCCTCGAACATCTTCTTCAGTTATGTACAGAAGTTGGGCGAACTCGGCATCACAACCGGATGCACGGCGACGCAGTTCTGCGGAGATGATGTGAACTCGCGAGGCCAGATGGGGGCGTTCGTGGGTAGAGGCTTCTTCTAACTTCAGGAAGCGATTCGAAAGCTGGAAATCAGAAGCGGTCAGCCGGAACATGGCTGGCCGCTTTTGTTTGGGAGCGTCCTGACCGCCCCTTCTGCCCCCAGTTCCGGACAGCCGTGCCGCTGATGAATTGGGTCCTTTCAGCGTTGCATCGGTCAGTGCCATGCCCGCGGGATCGCCGGAACCACTGGGCAGTCTCGCCTTACATGTTTGGAAGGGAATCAGGGTGCCGCGGATTCAGGTGATGATCGGCGACGAACCAGATCGCCACGTCCCGGCCTCAGCCGTGAGGGAAACCATTTCCTCGGCTTCAATGAAGCCCATTGCTTCGCCGTCCTCGGACCGGTGGTCTTCAAGGAAGTTCCCTCGACGAAGCGGGTGAATGGGGGAGTTCCGGGCGCAGTCATTCCCCGTTACAACTCCGCCGTGGTTCGGCGATCTAAACCTGACGGTGAGCGGCGCGCACTTCGGCGTGGTCACACCGCGGCGGGCGAATGATCCGCGCGCGGTGAAGTTGGCCCTGCGTCAAGCCTGACCAGCCGCCGGAAAGCCAGTTACGGAACATGAATGGGTACTCGCATGAATAGTTCCCCACTTACATAAGTCACGGAATTGTCGATCCGGCAGGAGAATGTATAACTTCCTTGCGCCGTCTTCGGCACTCGGAGGTCCATGCGATAGAGGCCGGCGGTTGTTGGGAGGTCGAGCATTCTGGTCAGCAGGTCTACCTGCCCGGGCTCAGCCGGAGCCAAGCCGAGGAAAAGCACCTCGACCGCCGGGTCGTTACATCGCAGCCGCAAGGGAGATCTCGCCATGGTGCCAGCGGGCGCGGGCTCATCATACGGCACGGAAGGCGTTGTCGAACCGAGACCGGTGGTGTAGAAGTGCAGCACCTCGCCAGGCTCCGCCGGGTCCTGCTCCGAGACGGGACCGCGAAAGTCGCCGTGCGCGAACAGAGGCAACAGATTTCCAGGAAGAAGCTCCCGCTGATTGAAACTCGTCTCGTATTCGCCTGCGTCGAAGTACTCAGCCGAATCGCTCACGTACTCAACCAAGGCCCTCAATTGGATGGCGTTTGGATCAAGCGGCGCGATATCGGGCGGGTGCACGGCCCACACGAAGTTCGGACCGGCTGAAATCATTCTCAGAGGACGCCCACCGACGCGGATCCGAAGTCCTTGCAACGCATCCGGAAGAGGCGTCTCCGCATACTCCTTCTGTGCGGCAAGACCGTATCCTGTAAACCTGGCAAGGAGCTTGGGGGCTGCTCCCGGACTGCGATCCGGCCGCAGATAGGGGGAACGAGTGATCCACTCTTCCCGCGCCTCTGTGGTGACGTCGATACGATAGATCTGGCCCTCGCGGGTGGCGGCGAACGCGATTTCCCCGTTGCCGGCCAAAACGAAATCGACAAGTCCCGTTTCGAGTCTGGCAAGAGGCCGGTCGCCGGAGCCGTCAGAGTGAACCACCCGCAATTCGTTGGAATCGTGCACTGAACGGTACAGGATTCGCTGGCCATCATCGCTGATCTGCGGATTGCGTCCACGGATGCCCTCCAGGTCCCGGACCGCACCCGTATCGGGTGCGAAAATCCGCAACGGGTTGCCTCCCATCACGACGGTTTTGCCCTCGGCGTCGATCGCGGCGCCATCCGCATATCCGCTCAGTGGAAGTAGCTTCTGGCCATCGGGTGTGATGATGACAAGATTGGTGCGCCAAGTCAGCACAGCCGTACCGTTGTTCGCCACCACGCGGCGGCCACCGAACCACGTGTCCCTGGTGAACGAGGGATACGCGATACCGTTGCAAAGGTCAATCAGCCGGAAGCGCACTGGCTGAGGGGACAGGTTCAGGTAGCTCAGCGCCCAGCACCCGTTGGAACTCAGCAGCAACGTGCCTTCGTAAGTACTTGGATCGTCCCGTCCCGCAGATCTTACGGTTGTGTGAATCGGTTGAATGGGACGGCATGGATAGCCGCTGCACTCGATCGACGCGGAAATGGCGATTACGGAACCGTCCGCGCTGACGTCCGTTGATTGAATGATGAAGGGTTCACTCAAACGATAGGTGAGGGGAATGGGCTGAGGCGGAAAAACACGCGGGCGAACCTCGAACAGGCTTAACCCGGCCTCATCGCGCACAAACGCTTTGCCCCAGAAGGGCTGGTCCGTTCCCTTCTGTCTAAGTACACTGGTGAAGTACACTTTCGTCCCATCCGCCGGAGTTGAGAATCCGGAATGAGGATAAGGCGGGCGCACTTGACCGAACGCCGCGATTGTCGCGAGCAGGAAGAGCGTGAATCCGCGAACGAATCCCATCGTGGGTGCGCGGATCTCTCCGCGAAGACGCTTTACTGCCATCGTTGGACTCCTTGGCCCGATTATGGAGAGTGAGTGGGTGCGGGTCAAGGGTTCTTTGAAGTCAGCAGAGGCAGACTCTTTGTAGTCGACTCTTTGTAGTCGGGATTCGAGTGATATTGCCGTACCAGCCATGCGTCGCTTCTCCCGCAGAATCGTACTCGTCAGATCTCGCATCGGGTGGCGGCAGTACACTGAAAGGGAATGGGATTTCAAGGTCTGCGGATTGTGTCGTTCGAGAGCCGGCGCGCCAACGAGATTGCTACGCTGATCCGCAATCAGGGCGGCGAAGCGGTGGTTGCGCCGTCCATGCGGGAAGCGCCGATCGAAGAGAACGAGACCGCCTTCGAGTTCGCCGAGCGGTTGTTTCGCGGCGAGTTCGACCTGATGATTCTGCTGACGGGAGTTGGCACCCGGGCGTTGAACAAACTGCTCGCCACGCGCTATCCGGAGCACCAATTCGCCGAGGCACTGCGCAAGATCACCGTGGCGGCACGTGGCCCGAAACCGGTAGCAGCGCTGCGCGAGATGGCGGTTCCCATCGCGGTGACCGCGCCGGAGCCGAACACGTGGCGCGAACTGTTGGGAGCGTTGGAAGGGAGAACGGAGCGTCGCATCGCGGTGCAGGAGTATGGCCGGTCAAACGCGGAACTCCTGGATGCGCTCCGCGCGCGTGGCGCGGAAGTCACTTCGGTTCGCATCTACCAGTGGGCACTCCCCTTCGATACCGCGCCACTGCGAGATGCGGTACGCCGGCTCGCGGCGGGGGAATTCGAAATCGCGATGTTCACCACGGCGATCCAGATCCCGCACGTTCTTCGCATCGCGGCCGAGGAGGGCGTGGAGAGCGAAGTGCGCCAGCAGTTGCGCGAACGGGTGGTGGTATCGTCGATCGGGCCAAGCTGCAGTGAGATGCTGGAAGAGCACGGCCTGCCCACCGACATTTCGCCGAGCCATCCGAAGATGGGCTTCCTGGTGAAGGAAACCGCCGACCGCGCAGGTGAACTCTTACGGAGCAAACGCGCATGAACCGGGACCGCCGCTTGTGGTCGCAATTCGGCAAGTACAGTTCGCTTGCCATGATGCTGCCGGCGGCGACGTTCGTGGGCTATGCCATCGGATACCTGCTGGATCAATGGCTCGGGACCACGTATCTGAAGATCGTGTTCCTGCTGCTCGGCATCGCATCCGGGATGACCCATTTGATCCGCGAACTGACCAAAGAGAAATCATGAGTGTGGAGGAGGGCTTCGACCTCGATCGGGTAATGGTGCGGGTGTGGCGGTTTCTGTGGATTCTCGCCGCGGCGGGCGCCATTGTGGTGTCGGGATGGCTGGGCATGGGCGCCGGGTCGAGCTTTCTGTTCGGCGCCGTGATTTCCGCCATCAGCCTGCACCTGACGCACAGGCTCGTGATGTCGATCGGCAAGCCCGCCGGCTCACAACCGGCGACGGGGAAGTCCGTACTGCTGGGCATGCGCTGGCTCCTGATCGCCGGGTTCTTCTATGTTATGATGAAGTTTCTCGGGTTGCATATCTCCGCCGCCCTGTGCGGGATGCTGGTTGCCGCTGGCGCCGCAATTCTTGAGATCCTGTACGAACTCATCCTTGGGAAATAAATGGGCGAACACGAAATAGCACTTACCCGGTTGTTCAACGACAACCTTGCGGGTGTTGGCAACGCGATTCTTGGTCTGGTGGGTCTGCACGCGCACAATCCGGCGAGGCCCTGGACCAACTGGATCACGACGCAGATCCTGGTGGCGTTGATTATCGTTGTGGTGTTCGCGATTCTCAAGCCGAGGCTGTCGATGGATAAGCCGGGCAAGATGCAGCACATCTTCGAGGCGATCTACAACTTCCTCTACAGTGAAGCGAAGTCGAACGTGGGCCATCACGGCCATCACTATGTGGCGTTCTTCGGGTCGATCTTCATCTTTGTGCTGTTCTCGAATCTCATGGGCATCATTCCGGGGCTGGAATCGCCGACCATGTTCCCCTACGTCCCCTGCGGGCTTGCCATCGCGTCGTTCCTTTACTACAACGTGATCGGCATCCGGGAGAACGGTCTTGGCAAGTATCTGGCGCACTTCGCAGGCCCGGTGCCCGCGCTTGCGCCTCTGATGTTCCCCATCGAAATTATCAGCAACCTGGCGCGCCCGCTGTCGCTCACCATTCGTCTTTACGCGAACATGTATGCGGGCGAAATGGTGACGGTGCTGTTCATCTCGCTCACCTACCTGGTGATGCCGGCTGTGTTCATGGGGCTGCACCTCTTCGTGTCGTTTCTGCAGGCTTATATCTTTGCTCTGATGACCATGCTCTACGTTGGTGGAGCGGTGGCGCATGAGGAGCATTAAGAAGACAGCAGTAAGAAGAGGGCGAAGATTCTTAGTGGCTTGATAAAGTCTGCTGTGTGAGCCGCCGGCGCCCCAGCGCACGGAATGGAACCACCTCCAGCGGGAACATACTTGAAAAGGAAAAAACAGATGAACCTCAAAATGGTTTGGACGCTTCTGGTCCTGATGTTCGTCGCTTCGCCGATGTTCGGCGCGGACGGCACGAACTGGGTGGCCATCACCTCCGGCTTCTCGATGGCGATCGCTTCCGCGCTCTGCGCAATCGGCCAGGGGAGCGCGGTGGGTAAGGCGGCGGAAGCCATGGCTCGCAACCCAGCGGCCGCCGGCGCGATTCGTGGTGCGTTGATTCTCGGTCTCGTGCTGATCGAATCGCTGGCGCTGTACACGCTCGTTATTATCTTCGTCAAGGTTGTCTAACTTTGGCATCCTAAGAGGGGAGCGGGCTCCGCAAGGGCTCCTCCCCTCTTCGTGTCTCTAAGCGTGTAAGGCTACAGGAGCAATCTCACTGTGAAACTGCAAGGCATCTTCCCTCCGATTACGACGCCCTTTCAATACGACGGATCACTGTATAAGGCGAAAGTGTTCCACAACGTCGAGCAGTGGAACAAGACCGCGCTGGCAGGCTATGTGGTGTGCGGATCGACTGGCGAAAGCGTCATGCTCACGCCCGACGAGAAGTTCGAGATGTTCGGGTGGGTGGCCGAAGCCGCGGCGCCCGAGAAGTTGCTGATCGCCGGCACTGGCGTGGAGAGCGTGCGCGAAACAGTGTGGCTGACGAACAAGGCCGCGGAGATGGGATACAGGGCCGCGATGGTGCGGACGCCGCATTACTACAAGAGCCTGGTGAATCGCGACGATGCCCAACTCCTCTACTTCCGCGCGGTGGCGGACCAGACCAGGATCCCGATCATGATCTACAACTGGCCGCAGACCACGGGAGTCGACATCAGCCCCGAGGCGGTCACTGCGCTGAGCGAACATCCGAACATTCTCGCGATCAAGGAGAGTTCGGGAAACCTGGAGAAGGTGATGCGGATGATCCGGGAAGTGAAGCCCGGATTTCAGGTGCTGGTGGGATCGGCACCGACGCTGTGGCCATCGTTTGCGGTGGGCGCGGTGGGGGCAGTGCTGGCGTTCGCGAATGCCGCGCCGTATGCCTGCATCACGATTTGGGAAGCGCACCGGACGCGTGAGGTGGAAGCCGCGAAGGACTGGCAGGAGCGCATCATGCGCGCGGCCCGTTTGGTCACGACGAGGTACGGCGTGCCGGGGCTGAAGTATGCGATGGAGTTGAATGGCTATTATGGCGGTCCGCCGCGGCTGCCGTTGACGGTGCTCGGCCCGGAGGCGAAACGCGAAATCGAGGATGCGTTTCGCGAGATCCGCGGTTAGTTGATAGATCCCTGGTCGGTCCTCCAGTATCGGGACCCAGCGAGTTCCACAGGGGAGAGCCTCTTTCGCGAGCCTCAAAGACAGCCGCATATTGGAGGGCGTCCGTGCGCGCCGGGCGAGGGTTGTGCCGAGTTTAGATTCTAGATGTCCACCGCTTGCCTGACTCGCAAGCGCGGACGAGGCACGCCCGATCTCTCCTTCGAAACGCGCCATGTTAAGACCCGGCAAAGGTTAGCTCAACCGGCATCGGTTAAGTCTAAAGTTCACTCGGATGCGAACGCTCGCTTGACGCCTTCTGAAATCGCCGAAGACCCGATAACGGAAATCAGGACCGCAACTCGGAGCGCTGAGCCTCAACCAGGAAATGCCACTTAGCGGGAAGGATCATGTGCAAGAAAAGAACCCCCGCGCTAGCGAGCAGCGCAGCAAGGACAAGCCAGAACACTACCAATGCTCCATAGTGGACGTGCTTCTGAACCCTTTCGCTTCGCTCAAACCTGCTCGTCAATCGCTGCTGAGCAATCGCGGCAGCTTCCGCTTTAGCGCTTTCATCCACAATTGGGGCTGCCTCTGGAATGATCTGCCGATCACTGGAGGTGTCTGCCATTGTCGGTTACTGGGCGGAAGCCAACTGCTTGTAGTGCTGCTCAATTAGATCGTTCGAGATGATGCCACTTCTGCCCCTGGATCTCCAAGTGATATCCCAAGGGCTCCCCTTTTGATGGGTCAAAGTAGAAAGCTGGACTCCGCTAAAGATCCCGTAGTGCTGCCAGACTTGCTTCATCACGCTTTCTTCGGCCGCATCGAAACAGCTTGGCTTCTCCGGAGACTCGGTTATGAATCCGGCCCCGTAAGCTTTGTAGCGGCGGTATACGGACGGAACCACCGGGCCATACTGCCAAGCCTCAATGTTCTCGACTAAGAGCGGGCGACTGTAGAGGCCAACCATCCAGCCGTGGCAGATATACACAAGCTTGATGAGTTGCATCGGTGTGACCGGATTCCCTGCTTGGTTAGCAAGCCAGAGGATATAGTGAGCGACATTAATGGAATCGTGTCCGAACGCCATGGGCGAGGTGCCCTCCGTGACTACTCTCCTATAGATTAACATAGCTTTCCCGAATGTGAGCCTGGGTTTGTGTCCCCGAGCAGGCCCAACGGGTGGTACGGCTGCTCATTCCGCTCAGTCGCCGTGGCCATTGGACGCTTTTCCCGGCGCTTCCGCGCGTCGTCCAACTTCCGCCGTCAACCCACCCGACCTGCCCAACGTAACTGCCGCCAGATTCCGTTTCGCACGCAATCCCGGTGCCTCCCGGTGCCCTCCGCGCAATCGAGAACGCCGTCTTGTTTACGGCCTCGCCCCTTGCCACAGTTGGCTGTCTTGTTCCGGGTGGCGTCGACTTGCTTTGGCGTTCTTCGCGTTCATTCACGCAGCCAGCGTGAAGACGGCTTTCGGATGTCAGGCCTGTGGAATTCCAAGCTGACCTACCGCCACAGAGTGGAGGTTGCGAGGCGAAAATGCGTGATCTCTAGGCACATCGCTCCTACAGAATAGAGCCTCGGATATCGTGGACCTGATCCGAGTGCTCGCGGCGGGTCGATCAGGAACTGAGACGGCGTGGCTGACCTGGGGTGTATCAGACGGATCCTGGATGCCGACGTCCCGCATCCGAAGAAAGATCAGCCCACTGCATGTGGATAGTTGCCGCCGGCTTGCGCACGAACACCATCGATTCGCGCTCCAGTTCCTACCCTTCCGGCGCCACCGCATGCACCCGAGCAGGATCATCGAGAACGCCGTGATCCTCTGCCCGTCGTTTCGATGCGCGCCAATGAGTAAGTCAGTCCCGCCGGCGTGGACCAGCCGGGAAACTGCGGGTGTAGAATGGCTCAATGCCCGAAGCCCTGCAAGTCTGCCCGGTGGAAGAAGCGATCAAGGTCATTGGAGGGAAGTGGAAGCTGCTGGTGCTGCGCTCCCTGCTGCTGAATGGCCCGCAGCGATACAACGAGCTGCTGGCGAGTGTCACTTCGATCAGTCCGAAGGAACTTACTCGCAACTTACGCGAACTTACGGAGTCCGGCTTGATTCATCGCGCGGAAAACCGGAACGGTCCCTATGAATTGACGAAGCTGGGGAAGGGACTGATGCCTGCCTTCAAGACATTGCTGACGTGGGGATCGAAGATGCTCGCCTCGAGGTGAGTTGGCCCACGCACCTTCCGGTGCGTTGACGCCGCGGCGCGCGCTATGCGAATCACCTATTCATGAAAAGATTCGCCGTTCGTATCTCAATTCGGGCGACGCCCGAGCGCATCTGGGCTCTGTTGACGGACGCTGGCGGTTATCCTCGCTGGAATCGCACCGTATCGAAGGTGGAAGGAACGATCGCTCCGGGCGGACGGGTGACCGTCCACGCCACGGCCAATCCGGGACGTGCCTTTCCGCTCAAGGTGACCGGGTTCGAGGAACCGAAGCGAATGGTGTGGACCGGAGGCATGCCGCTCGGCTTATTCAAGGGCGAACGCACGTTTCAATTGCAGGCCGGCGCGAATGGCGAGGTCGAGTTTTCGATGTGTGAAGAATTCAGCGGATTGCTGAGTCCGCTGATCAGTAAGTCGATTCCGGATCTGCAGCCAGCCTTCGATGAGTTTGCACGCGACTTGAAACGCGCCGCGGAATCGTAGGCCAGTAAGAGCGACCGTCTACGGCGTCAGTGGGAGTGGCAGGAAGTCCCAATCGAGTATCATCTTCTCCTGCAAGGCGAGCTTCAGATCGTGCTCGACTTTCGCCAACTCCGTGCGGCCCGCGAGATTCTCCATCTCAAGCGGGTCCTTCTCCATGTCGTAGAGCTCGAACACCGGTCTTGATGGTGCGAAGTAGGCACGGGCGAAATGCGGGGCCATGCGTCCCCAAGCATTCTCATCCGACATCTCACGCCAGCTTGCTTCGTTGTAGCTGTCGACGGGTGAGTACTGCTGCTTGGGTGTGCAGTTGTAGATGAGCTTGTAGCGGGCCGATCGCGCCATGCGTGAGAGATCGAAAGTGTGGGTGGTGGTGCTCTCCGCATAGGGCCGCGAACCGTGCGTGAGCCGCTGCGCGAATACATGCTGGCGGGGCGGAGAGGAACGGCCCAGCAGGCGCGGCAGGAAGCTGACACCGGACATTTCCTTTGGGGCGGCGACACCGGCGGCGTCGAGCATGGTGGGGGTGTAGTCTTCGCCGGAGATGAGATCGTCGCATACGGAGCCGGGCTTGATCTTCCCTGGCCATCGCATGATGAAGGGAACGTTCAGGCCGGGATCGTAGAGCGTGCCCTTGCCATGTGGAAACGGAAAGCCGTTGTCGCCGGCGAAGAGCACGATGGTGTTGTCGAGCCCAGCGCGCTTCTGCACCGTGTCGAGCACCAATTGCAACTCGCCATCGACGCGCTGCACTTCGTCATAGTAGCGGCGGAGGTCCTCACGCACGCCGGGCAGATCGGGGAGGAAGCCGGGGACGCGGAGTTTCTTAGGGTCGATGCCGTTGGGCACGTTGTCCCAGGGGAAGTGCGGATCGTCGAAGTTCACCCAGAGGAAGAATGGCTTGGTGGCCGGGCGGCGGTCGAAGAATTCGTTGACGCGCTTTTCGGTCATGGCGCGTGGCGAGGCACGGTCGAGGAAGTCGACGCGCTTGTCGAAGGTTTGCAGTTGGTGTTTCTGAAACACCGCGCGGGTGTTCGGTCCTATCGCTCCGTCGAGATGAAACTGGCGGCGGCAGATGCCGGTGAAGTAGCCGGCCTGCGCACGGAGCAGTTCGGGAAGGGTGGTGACATCGGGAGGCAGGGGTGCGGTGAAGCGCCCCATGCGCGCGGAGACGGGGCTGCGTCCGGTGAGATAGGCGGTGCGCGAGGGGACACACTGCGGGGCGGAGCAGAAGAACTTCGTGAATCGCATGCCTTCACTGGCGAGGCGATCGATGTTCGGCGTGCGGATGGTGGGGTTGCCGTAGCAGCCCGCGAACTCCGCGGAGTGATCGTCGGAGAGGATCAGCAGGATGTTGGGTTTGCTGGCGGGTTGCGCCTGCATGGCGAGCGGCGCGAGTACGGATCCGAGTTGTCTTCTGGTCATGGTTGGATGGGGAACGGGAATCACCCCGTCCGCAATGAGCATATCAATGGTGACGCTGGCGCGGGACAATGAAGGCGGGACACCAATTCAAGCGGCGTATGGCACCCGATGTAACTGAGCTTACCTCTCACCTACGAAGCCAGGCGTAACGCCCGCTGAACCTCTTTGGGCAAAGTGAGCTTCTGAAAAAGCCGGGCCGGATAAACGTAGTCCTCACCCGATTCGTCAATCACGCGGATAAGACCGTTCGCTTCTGCATCGAGGTCGTTTAGAACTGAATACAACTTCCGAATCTCGAGTGAGGCAGCATAGCCGGTGTTCCGCAAGCATACGGCAAACCCCTGAATCTTCGGCCGACGTGATGGCATCTTCTAATCCACGAACCGTTTGATCTTGAATTCTTTCCTGCCTATGCCGGACGCCTCGTACCAGTGAAGCTCCGCTTTTTGTATCCTACCATTCGGCAGTTTGACCTCGGCGATTCCCTTTCGCTTTCGCCAACGGCCTGGTCCATAGAGTTTTCGTAGACGTGGCAGTTCGCGAATCCCGCGGCCGACCGCGAACGTTTCGGCGTCCGCGATGTCTCCGCAGATCTCGAAAAACACTCCATCCATTGTATCAAGCCGTCATTCAGTGCCGTGGATCGAGTCTATACCGGCCTCAATCGTAAGTTACGAATGCGTGCAAAGAGTAAGCGCGTGCAAAAGGCGCTGGTCCATACGTTGGCGGTTCACACACCTGCCAAGCTTGCACTTTCATGGGGCGGGGCCGTTTGGGCTGAGAGTTGACGCTGGGTGGTCCGGCGGCGCCTTTGGGATTGCCCTTCCCGATGCCTCAGTGGAGATCCTGGTTACCTGAGGACCGGCGAGGAAAAGACGGGTGCACCGTCGAACTCGGCAAGTTCCTCATCGCTCATCGGGGCGAAAGTCTCGGGCTCCCAATCGACCTGGCCTTTCAATAGACCGGCGACTCGGGCCTGCCTCACCGGAGATAGTTCAACCGCGCGGAGTTCGGCCACCGGTTGATTGTGCCGGCACACGATGACCACCTCACCATTCAGAACCTTATCGATGTAACGCGAAAGGTGGGCCTTCGCCTCCTGGATGTTCACTCGTGTCATACCCTGACTCCAATCTTAACAAGAGCTGACCAGATTCTGACTGGGAAGCACGTCAATCGTGGGCGTATGCAGGCTACTGGCGCAAGGACGCGGTAACTTCGTTGAGTTTGCGCGAGAGTAACTCGCGCTGCGAACTGTCGTTGGCGCGCGAGTAGGCTTCCAGCGCCTTGGAGTAGCACTCCCGCGCGGCCTTCTGGTGCCGCTCGGGGTCGATCGACTTACTGGCGCGATGATGGAAGTCACCTGCTTCCACGTAGCGCTTGGCGAGTTCGCGCCACAGGCCTGGCGTCGCGTTGCCTCGAGTAGATGCTTCGCTGATGACAAGCAAGTTGTCGAATTGCTGCTCGGCTCCTTGCCAGTCGTTGAGGCTGGCGAGCACGGAGCCAAGCGCACTGCGGGTCATGTTGCGGTGGGCCAGGGCTGGGACGGAGCGCGGGTCGAACGTTCCGGCTGTGTCCGCCAGGCCGACTCCGGCGCGAAGAAGCCGGGCTGCATCGTCCAACTTGCCGAGGCCGGCGAGTACTTCGCCAAGGTGCACGTGGGCAGCGGCGTGATCCTGAAGCGCGAGCAGGTTTTTCGGGTCCGCCTCGTGTAAGCCGCGGCTGATGTCGAATCCGCGCTGAGCGTAGGGCAGAGCCTGATTGAGGGAGTTGTGCGCGCGCCACGTGCCGGCGAGTTGCGCGGCCATCACCATCACGTCGCGTTGATACTGGGCGTTGTTGGGATACTTATCGAGTAAGCCTTCCGAAGTCTCCAAGGCCTTTTCGAAACGAGCGAGAGCGTTGGGAAAGTCGCGCCGGTTCTGGTGATAACGGCCGAGGGCGGAATAGCCGACCGCCAGGTCGCGGGAGACCTGCGCCTCGGTGAAGTCCCGCGCCATGTCTTCCGAGGTGCGCAAGGCGCTTTCGAGATGGAGCCGGGCACGCTCATGCTGGCCGAGTTCCAAGCGCATGTCGGCGAGGCGGCCGTGCATGCGCATCGGGTCGCGGCGAATGTTGAAGTGCTTCTTCTCCATACGCGCGATTTTCTCGGCCAATTCGAGTGCTTTCTCGTAGCCTTCGATGGCACGCGGGGTGTCGCCCTGAAGCGAAGCGACATCGGCGATGCCGGAGAGCGCAACGGACTTCGCACGCATACCAGAGGTGGTTTCTCCATGCAGGGCAAGGGAACGCTCGGCAATCTCGAGCGCGCGCCGGTGGCTCTTGAGGGCGCCTTCCGAATCGCCGAGGTTGGGCAGATTGCGGGCACGCTGGATCAAGCCGATCTGGTAGTAGGCAATCGCGAGGTCATAGAAGAAGATGGGGTCGCGCTCGCCTTCCACCGAGAGCTTTTCGAGATACTCGAGTGCCTTTTGCACCACCATCTGCCGCGCCGGTGTCGAGCCCGCCAGCGGTGCGACTTTGCGGTCGAACTCGAAGAGAAACGACGTTGCCAACTTGTGCACGTCCTTGAAGCGCTCTTCGGCGTGGAGGCGCTCGCGGCCGGCTTCGTCGGCCTTGGCCTTGGCGGTTGCGGCCATTTGTTCGGCGCGAAGCTGATTTTGTGACGCAAGCCGCGCCATCTCTTCGGCGCGCTGTTTTTGTTGATTGGCCTCCAACGCGCTGGCTGTGGCGCGTGCGCGTTCTTCTTCGGCACGATGCGACTGGCGGATGGTGGAGACGATTCCGCCCGCTACCGCCGCGACGAGCAGTGCCGCGGCGATCACGCCGCCGAGATTGCGGCCAACGAACTTACTGGCACGGTAGTGAAACGTATCCTTTCGGGCGATGACGGGCATGCCGTCCAGGTAGCGCCCAAGGTCTTCGCTGAACTGCTCGGCGGAATTGTAACGGCGCATCGGATCCTTGCGAAGCGCCATGAGGATGATGTTGTCGAGATCGCCGGCCAGGATGCGCGCCAGACGAGCGCGTCCTTCGGATTTGACCAGTGCGGGATCCTCGGTTTCTTCGGTGGTGTGTTCTTCAGTGCGTGCCCGAAGTGCCGATGCGCGCGCGATCCGCGTACTGGGCTTGCGCGGTTCCGCTTCGCAGATCTCACGAATCAACTCCGGCATACCCTTGTCGCGCTTGCCGAAGGGCAGCTCACCGGTCAAAAGGACGTAGAGAATCACGCCGAGTGAGTAGACATCCGAGCCCGTGCCGATCGGCTCGCCACGCACCTGCTCAGGGCTGGCGTACTCGGGTGTCATGGCGTGTGTGCCGGTCATGGTGAGGGCTTCTTCATCGGGATAGAAGCCTGGCATGAGAGTCTTGGCGATGCCGAAATCGACCAGTTTGACAACGCCTTCGGGTGTGACGAGGATGTTGTTGGGCTTGAGGTCGCGATGCACCACAAGGTGCGAGTGCGCGTATTGGACTGCGGTGACGGCATCGCGAAACAGGCGAATCCGTTCGTTCACCTTGAGGTTCTGCTCTTCGCAATAGCGGGTGATGGAGAGCGCCCCTCGGACATACTCCATGACGAGATAGGGTTCGCCATGTTCGGTGGTGCCGCCATCAAGCAGCCGTGCAATGTTCGGATGTTCGAGGTTGGCGAGTGTCTGGCGCTCGAAACGGAAGCGGCGGCGCATCTGTTCATTGACAAGATGGCCCTGCAGGATCTTAATGGCGACCTGTTTACGGAACTCCTTGTCGTCACGGGATGCCAGGAAGACCACGCCCATCCCGCCGCGGCCGAGTTCGCGCTCGATGCGATAGGGGCCGATCTGCGTGGGCTTCCACGTCTGGAGATGGTCATCGTGCTCGAGAAACAGTTGCTGGGGCTCCAAGGAATCAGCGCCTTGATTCATGCCCGTCATTTCGAGGTCTCCTTGAGTTCGCGAAGCAGTTGTGCGACTTCCTCGTAGGTCTTCTTATCCTTTGCGAGTTCGTAGGCCGAGAGCGCCTTCTGATAGTGCTCGGTGGCGCGCTGCAATTCCTCCGGACGCTTACGTTGTTTTGCAGATTCTCTCAGGTATTCCGCAAACGAGTAGTGAGCCTCCCCGATCTGCCGATGGACGCCCGCGCCTTTATGAACCGCCGTGAGGCTATCGAGCAGCCGGAAGAGATCGGAGTAAACCGTGTCTCCCTCGGCCCACTGGCCAGCATCCGCGAGTGTCTCGCCGAGCGACCGGCGCGCGCTCAACTGGTGGGACGCGATTTGGAATGACTTGGTGTCGACCTTCACGATCTGATCAGCAATGGAAACGGCTTCGCGGAGGTAGGAAAGCGCCTTGGAGGGACTCCGCTGGGTGGCGACGCCGGAGGAATAGCGGACAAGCGTGACCACGAGATCCTGGCCAATGAGCACGTTCCGGGTATCGCGCTGATAGAGATCGCGGCAGACCTTGAGTTCCCTTTCGAAGTAGGGCATCGCTTCTTCAAGCTTGCCGAGGCGCTGGAGCGCGAGTCCGATGCGGCCATCGGCGAGCATGAGATCCCGCTGAATCTGGGCGCTTTCGGGGCTCCGTTTGAGGCCCTTCTCGATGAGCGGAATCGTTTCGCGAAACTTCTCAAGCGCCTTCTGGTTCTCGCCGCGTTCGAGTAAATGGGTTCCGAGCCGGAACATGCTGATCCATTCATCGCGTTGGATGATGAGCATGTCCGGGAAGTAACCGGAGTTCCGGGTGCTGAGCGCGGCCGCTTTCTCGATGTAGGGCAACGCTTCGCCCCCGCGGCCAAGATCGGCGAGCATGTCGGCGATCTTGGCGTAAGTGCGCATGGTTTCGCGATAGCTATTTGGCTTGGTTGGCGGCTGAAGGGTGAGGGTCTCATTCTTGGTGAGAGCTTCCAGATAGAGCTTCAGCGCTCCTTCCGGATCTCCCATCAGCCAGCGAATATCGCCGAGGCCGTTCAACGCCATGCCCTCCTGAAGTTCGAGCGAAGGGTTGGAGCCGAATTTCTTTCGCGCCTCTTCGAGAATGCTTAATGCCTTCTGATAGTTCTTGAGCGCGCCTTCGGTGTCGCCGAGATTCGGAAGGAAACGGCTGCGCTGGATGACTGCGACCTGCTGGTATGCCGTGGCGAGGCGCGCATGATCGATGAACGTGGCTGAGGGATTCTTCGCGATTGCCTCCAGATACTTCTGTGCGCGCTCGACGATGAGTTTGCGGGCCGGGTTGGCGCCGGGCAGATTGAGGATGCTATCGGAGAAGTCGAAGATCAGGGACTCGGAGATTTCGCGGACTTCATTGAGGCGTTCCTGAGCCATGGCCCGCTGGCGGTCGGCTTCGGCGGCTTTGGCAACCGCGATTTTCTTCTGCTCTTCGGCGGCGGCGGCTTCGGTCTCGGCGCGATTGCGCTCGTTCCTGGTCTGAGCCGCCTGCTCGGTGGCGAGTCTCGCCATCTGCTCGGCGAGCGCCTTTTGTGTTTGAGCTTCGCGCGCCTGCTCCTGGGCAATCTGGCGCTGCTGTCCGGCGCGGCGGGCCTGGATGAGCGTGGTCACGGTGCCGCCAATCAGGAGCAGGATTGCGGCGGCCGCGGAAACGATGACGGCGCGATGGCGGGCGGCGAACTTGCGGGCACGATAAAAGCCACTGGCCTTGCGGGCAAGAACGGGGAGTCCTTCGAGGTAGCGGCCAATGTCGTCGCTCAACTCCATGGCGGAGGAGTAGCGGCGTTCGGGATCTTTTTCGAGCGCGCGGAGGACGATGTTGTCGAGATCACCGGTGAGTTCCCGCGACAGTTTCCAGCGGTCGCGCTGCGTGGTGGGGGCGTTGGTGGGTGGCTCGACGCTGACGACGACGGTGCTGGGCTTCGGCGGCTCGACTTCGCAGATCGCATGCATCATCGAGATCACATTCTCCTGGCTGGGGAAAGGGAGGCGCCCGGTCAGGAGGTCGAAGAGAACCACGCCCAGCGAGTAGACATCGGAGGTGGTGCCGAGCGCTTCGCCGCGGATCTGTTCCGGACTCGCATACTCGGGAGTCATGGCGGCGTGGCCAGTGCGGGTGTGCGGCGCCTCTTCACCGCCGAAGACGGGGATTAGCTGCTTTGCGATGCCGAAGTCGAGGAGTTTGATTTCGCCTTCCTCGGTAACGAGGATGTTTGCCGGCTTCAGATCGCGATGGACCACAAGGCGCTGATGGGCGTAGTGCACCGCGCCGCAGACGATGCGGAACAGGCGGAGACGTTCGCGGATGGGGAGCGCCTGCTCGTCGACGTGGCGGCGCAGCGGCATTGCGTTGCGCACGTACTCCATTACGAAGTACGGCTCACCCTGTTCGGTAGTGCCGCCATCCAGCAGCCGCGCGATGTTGGGATGTTCGAGGGACGCGAGAATCTGGCGCTCGGCGCGGAACCGCTTCAGCATCTCATCGTCCATCAGGCTGGTATGCATCAGCTTAATGGCGACGAGCTTCTGGAATTGCTTGTCGGCGCGCCGGGCAAGATAAACAACACCCATGCCGCCGCGGCCGAGCTCACGGTCGACGGCGTAGGGACCGATTTGTTTCGGCATCCAGCGGCCTGAGTCCGCAGGGGTGTGCCAGGGGCGTTCATCGGGGATGTCGCGGGATTCCATGATGGTCCGGTTATCGATATATCGTACAAAATCGTACTTTTCGATAGCCGGGCCGCAAACTTGGTGGCGTTTGTGACGCTATTCTGAAAGGAAAATGACTCGAAAGCGGTTCGCTGTTGCCTGTGGGCTGGCACTGATGGGCGAGGTGCCGGCAATGGGCGCGCCGGCGGAGGTGCGCGGAGTATGGGTGGCAAGAGACTCGCTCGGTTCGCGGGAGCAGATTCGCACCATGATGCGCAATCTCGCCGATGCCAACTTCAACCTCGTCTACATTCTGGTGTGGTCGCAGGGCTATCCGATGTGGCCAAGCGACGTCTTCGAACGCGAAACGGGGATCCGGATTGATCCGCAGTATGCCGGGCGGGACCTCCTGCAGGAGTCGATCGACGAGGCGCGCGAAGTTGGGCTGACGGTAGTGCCCTGGGTGGAGTATGGATTCATTGGCGGATGGAGTTCGCGGCGGGCGGGGCCGGACAATCAGGGACCCATTTTCACGGCTCATCCGGATTGGGTGGCGCGGAAGAAGGATGGCGATTTCCGTTACCCGATGGCGGATGGGTCGTTCTTCACGTGGATGAATCACTTCCATCCCGATGTGCAGAAGTTCATGCTCGATTTGATGGCGGAGCTGGCCGATCGCTACAACGTGCCGTCCATCCAGTTCGACCGCGCGAGGCTTCCCGCGCTCGATTGTGGCTACGACGACTTCACGAAGCAGTTGTATGCGTCGGAGAACGATGGACGGCAGCCGCCGCAGAACGAGGCGGACGCGGGCTGGCTGCAGTGGCGGTCGCGGAGGATCAACCAGTTTGTGGGACGTCTGTACCGGACGCTGAAGGATCAGGACTGGCGGATGCTGGTGACGAATGCGCCCGGGCTGTGGACGTTCGCCTATGTGAATTTCGGACAGGACTATCCCACATGGATGAGGGAGGGGTCGCTGGACTTTGTGACCCCGCAGGTGTACCGCCGCGACCTGGAAAGTTATGTCGCGGAGTTGGACCGGCAGATTCGTGCCACGCCGGATACCAGCCGGCTTGTGCCAGGAGTAGACATCACGAACTCGAACGATCCGGCGGTGTTGATCCAAATGATCGAGGCAACGCGGGAGCGAGGCTTGCCGGGCGTCGTAATATGGTATTACCAGGGGCTGGTGAGGGCAGGAGCGCTCGACCGTTTGAAGGCAACTGTATACACAGAGCGGGTAAGGCTGCCTTTCCGTAGTACTCTTCCCTAAGGGTCTAATAGGGTGAACCGCCTTAGCGCGTTAGGGTGCTGTGCTGATTTGTCGAGAGTACTAGAACGAAATAGAATCAAGTCGTGGTACTCGCCAGCCCTTGACAGTTCGGATGCGATGGCCGGCTGGAGGCGATCCAGTGGGCAAGGCCAAAGGGGCAGAACAGGTCGTCGAAGTTAGGGAAGTGAGTGGTTGGTGAGTTGAGAGTTGGCTTGAATAAGGGCACAGCCATGCTTGCAGAAAACTCAGTTCAAGAAGTAAGTGAAGTAGTACAGGAAACGACGAAGAACATCCGCGTGGTGATCGCCGACGATCACCCGATTGTGCGGGATGGTCTGAAGAAGCTGTTGATGTTGGAAGACGACATCAAGGTGGTAGGAGAAGCGAGCGACGGCCGGCAGGTTCTCGAATTGATCCAGGAGATCGAACCTGACGTAGTGCTGCTGGATCTGCGGATGCCAAATTTGGACGGCTTGAGCGTCCTCCAGAGCATCCAGGCCAGCGGCCGCAAGGCCAGAGTGATCGTCCTTACTGCGTCGGACGACAAGAACGAATTCGTACAGGCGATGAAGCTCGGCTGTTCGGGGATTGTGCTGAAGCAGACCGCGCCGGAGCTGATTGTGAAGAGCATCCGGAAGGTGAACTCCGGAGAAATTTGGTTGGATTCGCATACAACGGCCGCGGTGATGCGGCAGTTTGCGAGCCCGGCCAGCGAACTCGGTGGCAGCGGCATGACCAAGGGCAGAGAGCGTTCGCCGCTGAGCACGCGGGAACGTGAGATCGTGCAACTGGTCGCGCAAGGGTACAAGAACAAGGAGATGGCGGAGAAGATGTTCATTAGTGAGCAGACGGTGAAGAACCACCTGCACAACATCTTCGATAAACTCGGCGTCTCTGACCGTCTCGAGTTGGCCCTGTACGCGATTCACAAGGGACTGCACATCGCGCAGGAACGCTGAGCTTTCGATATCGGTTCTCGAGTAGACGACCCGCCTCCCCGCCTGCGCGCGAGGCGGGTCGTTCTGCTTGGCGCAGACTCGAAGCCCGAAGGCAACTCATGGACGCGGCCCGGCAGCGATAGGCCTCCTATTCCATGGCATGTTTCCACCCCAGAGTCAGCATGGCTCTCGTGTTTGGCGATTCGGACGATGGTGGCGGGCACTCCTTGATATCGACGTGGCTCGACCGCGCGGGAGCGGCCGACAGCAGATTGCGGCCTGCGACAAGCAGCCGAAAGGTATCTGGCAGCGCGACGGACTGCAAGTCTCCGCGAGGAGAAGCGCGAGCGGGCGGCACTGCAAGCAAGGAGACGTCGGGCACAGCCGCTGGCGCAATCTGGCGGGCCAGTCCAGCCGCAGCGCCGTCGCTCGGCGTCGCGAAGTGGCCCGCCGCTGTCACAACAACGGTCCGGTGAAGCACTCGCCCCCGCGACGCGGTGCGCGAGTGCACTGCTCCGCGCAACGAACACGACTCTCCGGCAGCCTGCCCGATCACGCCGCGTCGCCGAAGTAACATCCAGGCGTCACACCAAGTTCCCGGCGGAACATCGACACGAACGAGCTTGGGTTGTACCCACTCTTCTTTGCGGCTTCACTCACCGTCGCACCGGCGGCCAGGTGTTCCAACGCAAGCTGCAAACGCATCCGGCGCAGCCATGCGCCCAGAGACATTCCGGTCTCCTCGCGAAACAACCGCTCCATCGTGCGTACGCTGCTGCCGCATTCCCGCGCGGCCGCCGGCAACGACCAATCCGGATGATCGCGGAGAATCTTCGCCATCAGCACCGCGCGTGTACATCGTGGTTGCGGCAACTGCAGCGGCGCCGCGGGCAACGTCCGCAACTGATCCAGCAACACTCCGGCCAGCCTCCGATGCGCGGGCTTGCGTGACTTCAGTGCACCCAGCCGCACGCACGCGAGAATCAGTTCGCGCAACAGCGGCGGCACGTTGACCACGCAACAACTTCGCGGCAACTGCCGTGCGGCACGCGCGCGAAGGTAGATCGAGCGCAGGGAAGCAGGCGTGGTGATATGAATCCGGTGGTCCACGCCATCCGGCACCCACAATGCGCGATGCGCCGGAAGCACCCACACGCCGGGGCCCGTCTGCACACTCACCACGCCTTGTTTGGCGTAGATCAGTTGATCCCATCCCCTCACCGGATAGTAGACCGTCTGGGGCGAATGGAAGGTCACCGGGTAGGTGCGAATCAGCGCGCCGTCGTGTCGGATTTTCGACATGAATTGACAGTTTATCGTAATTCCGACACGGCACCTTCCGTCTTAGGATGGTCCCATGCCAGACACACTACGGCACTTTGCCATCAACTGCGATGACGTGGACCGCGCTCGCGGCTTCTATGAGAAGGTCTTCGGCTGGAAGTTCCAGCCATGGGGGCCCCCGGGGTTCTTCAACACCTCGGACCCTGGCGTGATGGCCGCGATTCAACCACGCCGCGAAATCGTTCCTGGACTCAGAATGGCGGGCATGGAGTGTTCCTTTGGCGTTGCAGACATCGACGTCACGCAAGCAGCGGTGGAGAGTATGGGCGGCAAGATTCTGATGCCGAAGGTCACCATCCCGACGGTGGGGACACTGATCTTTTTTCAAGACCCCGAAGGCAATGTCGTAGGGGCGATGCAATACGAGAAGGCGCCGGTGTAGACGCTACTTCACAATCGTTCTACTTCGCAATCGCGACGGCTTCAATCTCCACTCGCACGTCGCGAGGCAACCGCACCACTTCCACCGTGGCGCGGGCCGGCGGATTCGAGGTGAAGTACTCCCCGTAGACTTGGTTCATCGCCGCGAATTCGCCCATGTCCTTGAGGAACACCGTGGTCTTGAGCACATGATCGAGCGAACTGCCCGCGGCTTCGAGCACCGCTTTCAGGTTGCGCATCACGCGATGTGTCTGGGCCGCGATATCGCCGTCCACAACCTGGCCTGTCTGCGGATCAAGTGGAATCTGCCCGCTCAAATAAACCAGGCCGTTGTAGGCGACTGCCTGCGAATAAGGGCCGATAGCTTTCGGCGCGCCCTCAGTGGAAATGATCTGTTTCATGGTGAGTAATCTCCATCTTCGCGCATCAGTTCAAACGCAGCGTGCCGACGATGTCGCGCACACTGCCGATGTTTTCGCTTTCAAGGAAGCGCTCCAATTCACGCGCGATGCGCAAAGGCGATTCGGGATCCCAGAACGTCGCGGTGCCGACTTCCACCGCTGAGGCGCCGGCGATCAGGAACTCGGCGGCATCTTCTCCATTCGCAATCCCGCCCAATCCGATCACCGGAACTTTGACAGCCTTTGCCGCTTCGTACACCATGCGCAACGCGATGGGCTTGATTGCGGGCCCGGAAAGTCCTCCGAAGTTCGCACCAATGCGCGGACGGCGCGTTCTTGGATCGATGGCAAGCGAAACGAACGTATTGACCAGCGAGATGGCATCGGCGCCGGACTCCTCCGCGGCCTTCGCAATCGGGTCGATGCGGGCGACGTTGGGCGATAGCTTCACGATGAGTGGCCGCCTGGGGTTGAGGCGGCGGATGGAAGCGATCAGATCCGAGAGCAACGCGGGATCGCTCGAAAAGAAGATGCCGCCATGCTTCGTATTCGGGCACGATACGTTCAGTTCGTAGGCCGCGATGCCCTCGGCGTCTTCCAGCACGCGCACGACTTCGAGGTAGTCTTCCGAGGCATAGCCAAAGACGTTCGCGAAGACAGGCGTGCCGAGGCCGCGCAAGTGCGGGAGTTTCTCCGCGACAAAGGCACGCACGCCGATGTTCTGCAGGCCGATGCTGTTCATCATGCCCGCTTCGGTCTCCCAGATGCGAGGCGGAGGATTGCCATCGATTGGCTTCGCGGAGAGTCCTTTCACCACGATGCCGCCAAGCGCATTCAGATCGACCAGCGTGGCGAACTCCACGCCGTAAGCAAATGTACCGGAGGCGGCAAGCACTGGGTTTTTCAGTGGGATTCCACAAATCGATGTGGAGAGGCGGGACGAGTGAGGCATCCGTTCAATGAAGCGTTCCGTATTCGGGAAACCGGTTCCGCTTCAGTCTAGCATGGGTTATTATCAGTCCCATGCCATCGAAGCGATTCGACACATCGAAGCGATTCAGCCGCCGTCAGGTATTTCAGTCGGGTGCAGCCGCGATGTTGCTGCCCGCCGCTGGATCCGCCGCACCCGCGAAAACAGAACCCGCCGGCGTATATTCGCGGCTCGGCGTGACGCCGTTTATCAACATGACCGCCACCTACACGATCAACGGTGGCGCGCCGATGTTGGCGGAAGTGAAGCAGGCGATGGAGGACGCGTCGCAATGGGCTGTGAACCTCGATGAACTGATGGAGAAAGCCGGTGCGCGTGTAGCGGAGTTGCTGGGCGCGGAATCCGCGATTATCACGTGTGGGTGCGCCGCGGCGCTGGTTCATGCGACCGCCGCGTCGATGACTGGTGGCGATCCCGAGAAGATGAAGCAGCTTCCGGAGACCAGCGGCTTGCGCAATGAAGTGCTGATCGCAAAGCAATCCCGCAACGACTATGACCATGCGTTCCGGGCGCCCGGTGCGAAGCTGATTGAATTCGACAGCAAGGAAGAGTTCTACGCTGCGCTGAGCCAACGGACGGCGATGGTTGCGGTGCTCGGCACGGGAGAAGCGAAACAGAATGTGCGATTGGAGGAGATCGCCGAAGCGGCGCACAAGCGCGGCGTGCCCGTAGTTGTGGACGCGGCGGCCGAGTTGCCCATCAAGCCAAATCCGTACCTCTCCCGGGGCGCCGATTTGGTGGCATACAGCGGCGGCAAGATCCTGCGCGGGCCGCAAAGCGCGGGTGTTCTGGCGGGGCGTAAGGATCTGGTTGCGGCGGCTTGGTGGAACAGCGCTCCGCATCATGCTTTCGGCCGCTCGATGAAGGTGAGCAAGGAAGAAGTGGTGGGCATGGTGACGGCGCTCGAGTTCTTCCACGGCAAGCGTAATCTGGAGGCGGAGTATCAAACTTGGCGGAGTTGGTATCAGCAGATTGCGGCGGAGCTCGCGAAGATTCCCGGTGTGACGGCGAAGATGAATCCACCGGCGGGTGCGAGTCCATTCCCGACCATGGAAGTGGCGTGGGATCCTCAGCGGATTCGCGTTACCGGCGCTGAAGTGTACGAGCAGTTGTTGCATGGTGAGCCTCGAATCATGTCGCACGCAGGCGGAGAGTCGACGAGCTTTCTGATCCGGGCGGTGGCGATGCGGCCGGAACATCCGGCGATGGTCGCCAAGCGGCTCACCGAAATTTTCGGGGCTTCGGGGCACGCGGCGGCGAAGGATCAACCGGCACCGGCGGGCAGTCTCGCGGGAACGTGGGATGTGGAGTTGAAGTTCGCCGCGGGGCACGCAAAGCACACGTTGGTGTTGGAGCAGACGAGCCCGGGGCGGATTCAAGGTCTACATCTGGGTCTACATGCCAAGGCGAAGTTGAAGGGCAAGGCGGAAGGCCGGAACGTCGAGTTCACGAGTGTACTGGCGGTGGAGGGGATGCACATTCCGTATCGTTTCCGTGGTTCGCTGGAAGGCGATGGGATGGCGGGAGAAGTGGAGTTAGGCGAGTTCGGGCGGGCGAAGTGGTCGGCTCGGCGAGTAGGGTAGCGTCGCTCTCCGCATGTCACTGCATGCCGCTTCCGCGCGTTGCTTGTGTGGCGGGACGCTGGCGGTGAAATACGCGGTTCGCTGGAAGGCGATGGGATGGCGGGAGAAGTGGAGTTAGGCGAGTTCGGGGGGGCCAAGTGGCCGGCGCGGCGAGTGGCATGAGAGCAAGGGGGAGAGGCATGAAGAGCAAAGAATCCAGACGGGCGGCCATGAGCGCCGCGGCACTGATGTTGGCCGGGGCGGGGGCGATGCCGGCGCAATCCGGCGGCAAACCCAAGAAGCAATTGATTGCCGGCAGCGGCGTACGATCAGGGAACCTGTTGTTTCTGAGCGGGATCGGCGGGTGGTATCCCGAGCGGCGTCCGGTGGCGGGGGACATCCGCCAGCAGACGGCCGATGCCCTCAACATCATGAAGGAAAGTTTGGCGAAAGCCGGCACGTCGCTCGATATGGTGTTGAAGGTGCAGGTTTCACTGGTGGATCCGGAGACGAATTGGGACCCAATGAACGAGGTCTACAACACATACTTTCCGAAGGATCGTCCAGTGCGGTCATACTTCGGGACGACCGGATTCCGGCGGAAGGGCCAACTCCTTCAGATTGATTGCATTGCCTATATCGATTAACGATCGTGTATCGCCGCGGCGCGCTCGGATGTAGGCAATTTAGACCATAAGTACTAACGGGCAGTCCCTGAAGGCCCTAAATACTAAACGCGAAATCTAAGGCTCATAGGGTGTCTCGCGAATGGGACCGGTGACGATCCCACGGGAAGATGATAGTAACCCGACATGAGCAAGCCGAAGAATCAATCCGCAGCGCACCGATCGCTGGCCACGAAGTTCTTCGTGTTTACGGCGGGGCTGCTGGTGTGGGTGGTGATGGTCCTGTTCGGCCTGGACTTCCGGCCGGAGACGGTGAACATTCCCAAAGTGCTTGGAATGAGCGTGTTAGTGGTGGCGGTGGCGGCGGCGCTCTCAAAGTTCACCACGCGTTTACTGGCGCGGCCGTTGAAGCTGTTGCAGGAAGGCATCACTTCGGTGACAGAGGGCCGTCCGGAGCAGATTCAGGTCAGCCGGACGGGTGACGAGATCGAGTTTCTGGGTCAGAGCTTCAACAAGATGATTGACCGGCTGATCTCGACCCAGAACGAAGT
>JAEUQE010000159.1 GCA_016789785.1 Bryobacterales bacterium | reverse complement strand
AAAACATTTCGACGTCGTTTTGTTTCAGTCGGTTACACTGTGTCGGACTTTTTCAGCACCCTGCTAATGCGCTGTCCCGCCGCCGCCCGCAGAGCGCCGCCATGAAGTTCCACGCACCAAAGCGAACCGTCGGGCGCGAACGCTGGACCTTCGGGAAAAGCAAGGTCTTCGAGCAGCACCCTCATCGCACTACCACCGATCGCCGGAACGGCGGCAGGACGACGAAGCCGTCGCGGGCCGCGACCGAGGTCCAGCGATTCAGCCAAGGATCGTAGACCCGTGCCTTGCGACCCCGCGAGTAGGGCACGCGCACTCCCTCACGCTGGGCCGGTGGTTTGCCTTCGGCCAGTTCACTGCGCCAATCGGATTCCGCATCCCGCACCCAAAGCAAGGAGGTGTTGCGGCCGTCGAGCGCGTAGATGCGCACCCCAGGCTGATCGCGCCGCACTGGGCGGAACTCTTCGCGCCGCGGATCGATGCCCTTGATGGCCTCGGCGAAGCGTGCGAAGTGCCACCACAGGTTGTTGGGCTCGACGTAGTCTTGCCAGTGCCAGAACTGGCCGCCACCCGCGCTGCCGGCAAAGAACGGCGCAAAGAGTCCATCGTGAAGCAGCACGCCGTCGCGATCCCGTGCATACAACTTGAACGGACCCGCGTGACGGTTTTCGACCGCGCCCACTTCGGAAAGCAGCACCGGCCGGCCGGGAACGAATTCGAGCAAACGGGTGACCGCATCGGCGGCCAGCACATCCATCGGCCCATGGCAGATTGGGAACCGCGCACCATTGTCGAGGTACCGGTGCGCTTGAGCCAGTTCGTTACCAGGCATCACGGCGAATCGCTGGTAGAGCGCGTCCTTCGGCTCGGCATCCCAGGACCCGAGGCTCTGCATCACCAGGTGACGGGGGAACCGCTTTTTGACTTCGGGCAACATGTCGCGAGTCCACTCCTCCCAGCCAGGCTGCCGCGCGGAGTTGATCTCATTCCACAACTCCCAGCCGTAGATGATGGGCTCCTTCGAGAACCGCTGCGCCAGGGCGCCGGCCTTGGCCAGAAAGACATCGCGGCCATCGCGAAAGTAAGCGGTCATGTCCGCGAACCGGCTGCCGTAGTGAGGGGCGCCCATCGGTACACTTCCCGGAAACTGAGGCGGATCCTGCTGAACGGTGCGGAAATGCTCAAGACACATCTTCAAGCGGATGCCGTGCTTCCTGGCCAGCGCCACCAGATGTTCAATGCGCTTCATTCGCTCCGGATCGATCACTCCCGGCGTAACCGGATCGAGTTGATAGAAGGGGTGCCCGAGAAAGATGCGCGCGAAGTTGCCGCCGTTCCGCGCCAGTTGACGAAAGCGTTCCTCCGTCAGGCGGAACACTTCGTCCTCACTGGTGGCATATCGTTCCCATCCGATGTTGAGGCCGACCGGCAGGTAAGCCTTGCCATCGGAGGTTTCAAGGTATCGCGGCGCCGCTCGGGAGACCTGTACAAAGGAGTCCGCCGCCATCGCGGACGGCAACATCGCGATCGCCAACGCCAGGATCACGCAACGCATAGCCTAAAGCCTCTTGTGCCGTTCGAAAACCGCCACCGGATCGTCCCCGCGATCAAATTCCACGCGCGCGACATCTTCAATGCCCATCACGCGCTCGCACTCCTCAAGAACCGGAATGGTCAGCAATTGTGGAATCACAATCACGCCATCAAGGTCGCCGAAGATGAAGTCGCCCGGATGCACCACCACGCTTTCCGAAAGTTCTCCGTGAACGCGTACGGGCACCTGATAGTCGAGCATCATCCAGCGGCCGAACGCTTCCACCGGATTCCGGTACCGGCAGAAGACCGGGAAATTCATGCGCACCAGATGGCCGCTGTCGCGAATGCCGCCGTCCACCAGGGCGCCGACTGCGCCGTGAGCGCGCGCCGTGGTAGCGCTCAGTTCGCCATAAAGGGCGACGTGAAACGGCGTGCCGGCGTCGCGGACTTCAACGCACGGAGCAGTCATCGTACGAATGGCCGCCAGCCGCTTGTAGCGTTTCGATTCGTCCTTTTCCGTGGTCGTGGTGCCCTTGATGGTGAACGCAGGACCGGCCAGGATCATGCCTGCTGCCAGCGGCGTGAGCTCATGAGACACGGCTTGGTTGCTGTAGCCCATGTGTTCGAGCACATCGTAAATCAATCCTCCATACAGACGGCGATAACGCTCGACGATCTGAGCGATCGCGGCGGAGGGCGGCCCGGCGGCAGTTCCATTCTTGTCGTTGTCGATCACGTAAATCCTCCTCTTTCAAAGCAAAATTCCGCCGTCGACATATAGCGTCGAGCCGGTGATGTAACTTCCTTCGCCAGATGCGAGCAAGAGAGCCGCGCCCAGCAATTCCGATGTGCCGCCGACGCGCCCCAGGGGAATACGCTCCATCACCTTGGCGCGATACGCGTCATCGGCCAGAATCTGCCGGTTCATGTCCGTCAGGATGGCCCCTGGTGAGAGCGAGTTGACGCGGATGCCATAGGGCGCGAGTTCCAACGCCAGATTCCGCGTCATCATCTTCATGCCGCCCTTGGCGATGGTGTACAAGGCATTGTTCCGGTGCGCCTGCTCGTCATGAACGGATGAGATGTTGAGAATCACGCCTTGCGTCGAACGGTCCCGCATCACCCGGGCTGCGTAAACAGCCAGGAAGTAGGGGCCCTTCAGATCGACGTCCAGGACACGATCCCATTGCTCCGGCGTGGTGTCGAGACAATGCGCGCGATGGTCGATGGCGGCGTTGTTCACCACGATGTCGAGGCCGCCGAAAATGTCGAGCGCGCTTTGCACCAGACCGGGCAGTTCTTCCACGCGGCCGATGTCGGCGCGCACAGCCTCGGCGCGTCCGCCCGCTTCGCGGATCCTCTCCACCACTCCTCGCGCTGCTTCCGCGGAAGCGGAGTAGTTCACAATGACCGCGGCGCCCTCTCGAGCGAAGCCCTCCGCGAGTGTCGCGCCAATCCCGCGTCCCGCGCCGGTCACGATCGCAACTCGATTTTTCAGGCGCACCGCCGCTCCACTCCTTTCCGGAAGAACCACAGGGCGTCAACCGCCAGCACCAAGCCCGCCGCTGCGTAAAACAAGCTGGTGAACGACACGGCAGCAGGCAGCGACATGCTTTGCGCCAGCCGCCCGATGAACAGTGGCGACACGCCGCCGAACAGGAAAGCCATCGCGAGCATCAGGCCGGTCGCCGTCGCCCGTGACTTCGGCCGGATCACTTCATACGGCGAGGCGAAGAGGTTCGAATCGTAAAGACCGCGGCAGAGGCCAAACAGGCCCAACGCGATCATGACCGTCATGCGCGAATCCGATGCGCCCATGAGATAGATGAACGGCGTCGCGGCCAGCAGCCCCACAATTTGCGTGATGGGACGGCTGAGCGGCGTGCGGGCGGAAAACCGGTCCGCGAGTTGACCGCCAGCCAGCGTACCGGCCATGGCTCCGAGATGATGCCAAAACGTGGCGTGAAAACCGGCCTCCGCCAAACCCATCCCGAACTTGCGAAACAGCAAGGTCGGCATCCAGGTCAGATAAGCCGTCAGCGTCAGCAGCATGCCGATGAATCCCACCGTGTGGAGCAGCAGCGTCGGGCTCGACACCGCTTCCCGCAGCCGCTCTGCCAGCGGCGTGACTTCCGTGGTCACCACGCCTTCGCTGGCGCCGCGTGGCGGTTCGCGAAGCAACCACATTGCTACCGCCGCGACCAGAATCCCCGCCCCGCCGAACCACGCGAAGGATGAACGCCATCCATAGTGCTGGCCGATCCAACCGGCCAGGCCGCCGCTCACCATCACACCGAGGTAGTTGCTGGTTTGGTGGATCGCCATGGCGGTGGCACGGGTGTCCGTCCCGTGGTAGTCGGAAATCATTGAGCCCGCGGCAGGAAAGTAAAAGGCCTCTCCCGCGGCCGTCAGACCACGCAAAACCACCAGCAACATCAGGCCGGCGGCGAAACTGGAGCCGATGGTCGCCATGCTCCAGACGGCCAGCGCCACAATCACGATCCAACGCCTGCTGAACCGGTCCGCCATGCCGCCCGCGACCGGAACCAGCAGGCCGTACACCCAAAAGAACACGCTGCCGATCAAGCCAAGTTCGGCGTCCGAAAGTCCAAGTTCGCCCTTGACCAACGGGAACACTGAGAAGATGACCTGCCGGTCGGCCTGGTTCAGGAAGAAGATGAACCAGCACACGGCCAGCACCAGCCACTTTCCGGTTTGCCGGGCGAGGGATGCTTGCCGGGTCTCCATGGTTGCTCATCCTAGCAGCGACGGCATCGCTAGAAGTAGAGCTTCAGCGCCAACTGTCCCTGACGAGGCTGCGTGTTGGTAGCGAGCGAGCGGACTTGCCCGAAGTCGCCCGCCACGATGTTGGCTCCAGGGTTCCCGAACGTCGGCGTATTCGTCAGGTTGAAGAATTCGGCCCGGAACTGGAGGCGCATGCCTTCACGGAATGGAACCGGAAAATCCTTGAGCAGGCTGAAATCGAGTTGCTGCAATCCATCCGTGCGAGTGCGCGGCAGATTGCGAGGCGCATTCCCGAAGGTGAACGCCGGGATAATGGAGAACGCGTCGCGATTCAACCAGCGGTCGATCGTAGGACTCGCCAGCGACGGATCTCCGGTCACGTTGGGACGCCCACCGCCGAATGCTGGGGCCGGCGCCGTAACCGCAATCACGTTGCCGCTCTGTAGCGAGAGAATCGAGTTCAACTGCCATCCCTTCGCGACCTGCGCGAGCCAGCCCTTCGCACCGCGCGCGAACGGCAACTGGTAGCTGGCCGACACGACGAGCCGCTGTGGCAGATCGGACGTCGAGACGGAGCGCTCCGCTCGAAGGTTCTCCCAATTCTGCACTCCATTCGATCCGCCGTCAAAGAACTGATTCACACCATTGCCCAGACTGTTGTCGATCAGCTTCGAGAACGTATAGCTGACGATCGCGCTCAAGCCTTGACTGAAGCGCTTCTCCACGCGCAGTGTCGCTGCGTGATAAATCGAGTCCGCCCACGAATCGAGGCCGCTGCCTCCCGCGAATTGGGGCAGTGTGTCCACCAGTGTGGCGCGGGTGACGCGCGGCTGGGCCAGAGTGCCGACCGTGATAAACGAAGCGTAGGGATTGTCGACCAGTTCCTGCAGCCGCGTGCCTTGCTGGCGCTGCACATCGGGCAGGAAGTCGAACGCCCGGGGCGTCGGCATGGAAACTCCACGATTGCCCATATAGCCGGCTTCGACGATCCAATTCTGCGGGAGCTCGCGCTGTACACTAAGGCTCCACTGTTGGCTGTAGCCACGCTTCAGCGTTCGCAATCCGCCGTCCGCCCCTTGGCCCAGGTTGGTCCGCAAGCCGAGAGAACTTCCGGTGGGGGCGAGGGCTCCTCCCGGGAAGGGATTGGCGAACGTCTCAAAGGGCGTAAATCCACCATCCACACTGGCCACCAAGGGCGTGTTGTTCTGGAAGCCTGTGCGCGGGAACGTCACGAAGACGCCGGTCGCCGGCAGGAACGAAATTCCGTAGCCGCCGCGCACCACTGTTTTGGGCCAAACCTGATAGGCAAAGCCCAACCGCGGCATGAAATCCGTGTAGCTGGTGTTGCGGTTGCGGCGCGACAAACCGTCCGCCCCAGGGAACACCAGTCCGCCGCGCATCGCCACCCCGTTGATCGTGAAGGAAGCACTCGGATCAAAATTGCTGATCGCATTGAAGCGGTCGGTGAAGCCAGGCTCGAGTTCCCAGCGCAGTCCCACGTTCACCGTCAGCTTCGGCGTCAGCTTCCAATCATCCTGGATGAACAAAGACCAGTTCTTGGCGGTGTAGGCCGAAGTCGGATAGCGGCCAAGAGTACCACCGTTGGGATAGCCGAGGAGGAACGATGCGTAGCCGAAGCCGGAATTCGCCGCCACCTGGTTCGGGTCCGGGCCTTGGGTAAAGCCGCGGCTGGTGCCGAACTGCAGCACCGGACCGCCCTGCGTATTGTTGCTCTGATAGACCCGGTTCTCGCTGCCCATCTTGATGGTGTGCGCACCGCGGATCCAGGTCAGCGTTCCGACATAAGAGTACGCATTGGACGCCTGGATGAGCTGGTCGCCCTGGTCGGCACCGATGGGATCCATATCGCCGATCGCGAAGCGCGGAAACAAGGCGATCTGCATTTGCGACGCCAGCCGGGACGTGAAGCCCAACTGCGAGATGTCGAAACCCAGGCTCCGCGTGGGGCGAATGGGCGAGTAGCGGTTGAGGCCGGCCCGGAGATCGAGGAGGAGATTGGCGCCCAGGGAATCCGAGTAGTTGACGAAAGAACTCAGGCGGTTAAAGACGATGTCGGAGGTGTTCGTTTCGGCAACGTTCCCGTAGAAATTCGGTACAACGCGGGCCGCGCGGTCCCACGTGTAGCGGCCGGCGATGCGTCGCGTCGGAGAAAGGTAGTGGTCCAGCCGCAGCCCGGCCACGTCCTTGTCCGTAGGCGCGGAACCCTCACCGAAGAAGTTGTTCGCGTTCGTAAACCGGGCGCCCGCGGTGTTCGGCAACGGATAGAATCCACTGACCGCACGCGCTACGGGCGAAACCCGGTTCCCCGGAATGAGACTGCCGGGAAATGGATCTCGAATCCGTAGCGCTGGATTGGCGGGATTGGGACGCGTTGTCAGCGGATCGTAGATCGCGACCACTCTCCCTTGCCCATCGAGCGTTTGCGAAAGATCTCCGGTGCGTTGCACGGTAGTAGGAACGCTGCGAAATGTACGCGACACCTGCCGCAGCATCACTTTCTCCCAATTGAAGAAGAAGAAGGTCTTGTCCTTCCGGATGGGTCCACCGAACGTGGCGCCGTATTGGTTCAGATTGAAGGGCGCTCGCGAACGGCCCGCAAGATTGGAGAAGTAATCGTTGGCGTTGAAGGCCTTGTTGCGGATGAACCAATAGCCGCTGCCGTGATACTCGTTGGTCCCACTGCGGCTGATCAGGTTGATGATGCCGCCGCCGCTCCGCCCGTATTCCGCACTCGGATTTCGGACCACGAGCCGGAACTCCTCCGTCGCATCGACGCTCAGCGGCGTTTGCAATCCGCCGGACGTCCAGTTCTCCGCGGCGATTCCATCCACCATGTAGTTGTTGCCGCTTGGATTGCCGCCGCCGATCGAGGCTCTGGATCCGTCGAACGCCGAAACGGCGATGTCGCCGAACAATCCCACCGCGCGCACGCCCGGAACCAGCAACGCAAACTGCAGCGGATTGCGCCCCACGGTGGGAAGATCGAGCACCTTCTGATTCGGAATCACCGTGCTCACTGTTGGCCGTTCAGTCTCGAGCAGCGGAGCCTGGCCGCTCACTTCAATACTCTCGGTGACGGCCCCCACTTCGAGCGCGAAGTCGGCACGCACGGAGCCGCCTTCATCCAGTGTGATGTTCTTCTGCGAGGCTTCCTTAAATCCCGCCTGCTGCACCGAGACCGTATAGGTTCCACGGACCAGCAGTGGGGCCGCGTAGTAGCCGCCTTGACCCGTGGCAATGTCGCGGCGGACCCCGGTTTCCGTGTTGGTGACCCGCACTTGAGCTCCGGCAATGATCGCCCCGGTGGAATCGGTGACCCGGCCGGTGATTTGCGCTGTTTGAGCTGGCAGCGTCGCCGCGGCCGCTACTGCGAGAAGTATGATTCGGACTGAGAACATAGCACTCTCCTGAAGCGTCCCAAGTCTATCGCTCTCTTTTCAATACCACAAGCGAAATGTTGTGAAGGAGAATTTACCAGGAGTAAACTATTGAGAAATGGAACTTCGCGAAGTGAGGACTCTCATCGCGCTGGCCCGTACCGGGAGCATCGTGCGCACCGCCGCGCAACTCAACTTGACACCGGCCGCGGTGTTCAAGCAGTTGAAGAACCTCGAACAAGAGTGGGCAGTGCGCCTGTACGAGCGTCGCGGACGCGGCCTCCAACTTACCGACGCCGTCGCCGTGGTGCTGCCTTGCCTCCGCGAGATTCAGGCGCAATGCGAGGCGGCGGGACGCGCGGTGGCCGAATGGCAGGGGCTTCGCCGCGGTTGCGTGCGCATTGGCGCGGGACCGACCTTGGCCAGCTACGTCTTGCCTGACTTGTTGATTCGCTTCCGCAAGCGCTGGCCCGGCGTGGATCTCCATATCCAAACCGGCAACAGCCAGCGGTTGATTGATGGCATCCGCGCCGGCGAAATTGACACCGCCATGATCATCTCCAGTGGCGCGGGCGAGAGCCCCGACATGCAGGTGGCAATGGAGTGGCGCTTCGAAAATGTTCTCGTTTCGAATCTTCCGGAGGCGCCCGTCCGATGCCGTCTGCGCGACTTGCACCGGTTTCCTTTTGTGCTGTACGAGCAGGGTTCGCGGCTGGAGGCGCAAATCGATCGATACTTCGAACGGCACAAGTTTCAGCCATCCGTAGCGATGCGTTTTGATAGCGCCGAGGCAATCAAGACGATGGTCGCGCTCGGCCTGGGCATCTCCATGTTGCCGATGTGGACCGTGCGAGAAGACCTCCGCTCAGGGCGTCTCCGCGCGATCACCGTTCGCGAGCGTCCTCTGATCTCGAAGTTTTCCCTTGTTTGCCGCAAGTCGGCCTGGACTGGAGCCGCTTTGCCGGCCTTGATCGAGACCGCCCGCGGCTTTGAGGCGAAAAGCCGCCAATGGTTGCGCGAATCGCAGGCATGATTCAAGCGAAAGCATCCTGCACGGCGCACTGCCGCGCGATTTCCTCCAGCACGGCGGCGCGCCTCCCGATTCGGCGGTTTCAGTTGTGTGCTCCGAAGCCCCGCGCGACCCAGGTGAACTACTGCGTGAATTGCCCCAGTCGCCGAATGCATCTCCCCGGCCAAAATCGCCGGAACAACGGCCCCCGGTTCCTCGTCTTTGGCAGAGAAGGCAGGCAATCATCCCATGGCTCGAGTCTGGCGAAAAGCGAGGTTCTTTTCGATCCTTGTCATCGTGCTGGGCGTGCTCGGCGGTGCCGCACTCTGGACCGTCCGCGCCTACACCCGCAACTCCCACAAGATTGATCCGGAGCGTCTGGTCAAGGTCGAGCGTATCGACCTGGCCCGCTCCGTAGTGGCGACCGGAAAGGTCGAACCGGTGACCAAGGTCGAGGTCAAATCCAAAGCAAGCGGCATCATCCAAAGTCTTCCTGTAAACGTTGGCGACATCGTACGCAAGGGACAAGTGATCTGCGAGCTCGACAAAAACGACTTGCAGCCGCGGTTGCGTGAAGCTCAGGCGGCAGTCGCGGTCGCTGAAGCGGCAGTCCGCAGCGCGAAGGCTGAACTGGAGCGCTATCAAGTGGAAGCCGCGGGCCCCGACGTTCCCTTCCTCAAGCGCGACATGGAACGCGGCAGGAAGATGTGGCAGGAAGGGCTCATCGGCCAGAATGCACGAGACGAGACGGAGAAGAACTACGAACTGGGCCTGAACCGCCAGCGCTCGGCGATCGCGAATCTGAACGTAGCTCGATCGGCGATCACGCGTGCCGAAGCCATGCTGGAACAGACACGGGCGGCGCAATCCCGCGCCGAAGAGGATCTGCGCAACGCAACCATCCTCTCGCCGCTCGATGGCGTGGTTCTCTCCCGCGACCGTGAAGTTGGCGACGCGGTGAGTTCCATCCTCACCATGGGCGCCGGTGCAACCTTGATCATGACGCTCGGCGATCTCGGTGAAGTCTACGTGAAGGGCAAGGTGGACGAGAGTGATCTCGGGCGCATCTACGTGGGGCAGCCCGCTCGGATCAAAGTGGAGTCGTTCAAGGATGAGCGATTCCAGGGCCGCGTCACCAAGATCTCGCCGCAGGGCGTGGAGAAGGACAACGTCACCACCTTCGAAGTGCGTGTATCGATCTCGAACGAGTCCGGCAAGCTCCGCTCCGGCATGACGGCCAACGCGGAGATCGTGCTCGAGGAAAAGAAGGGAGTGCTGGCGATTCCGGAGAGCGCCATTCTCTACAAGAAGGACAAATCGACCGAAGTGGAGATCGTTGACCCAGCCACGGAATCGGGCAAACGCAAGATCCCCGTCACCGCCGGCATCAGCAACGGCGCGAAGACGGAAATCGCGAAGGGACTCTCCGAAGGGCAGCAGGTGATCCTGCCGTAAGTGGCGACTTCCATGACCTACCTGCGTGAGTTGTTCGGTCACGTGCTCAGCAATCTGCTGCGCAACAAGATGCGAAGCTTCCTCACCATGAGCGGCATTGCGTGGGGAGTCGCGTCCATCGTGCTGATCGTCGCAATGGGCGATGGATTCAAGCAAGGCCAGCGCAACAACACCAAACAGCTTGGCGAGAACATCGTGCTGATCTTCCCGGGACGCACGGAGAAACAAGCGGGAGGGCAGCGCGCGGGCCGCAGAATCCGCCTGACCTACGACGACGTACGCAGCATCCGCGACGAGTGCTATCTGGTGGAACGCGCGACCGCGGAGTTGCAGACCGGCGCAAAAGCCGCGAGCCCACACAACAGCGGCAGCTTCACCGTAAACGGAGTGGAGGCGATCTATCCGCGGATCCGCACCATTCCCATCGCGCGCGGACGGTTCTTCAATGAAGCCGACGAGAAGGAAGAACGCCGTGTCGCGGTGCTCGGCGACAACGTACGCAAGCAGCTCTTCGGAGATCGCACGGAAGTGCTCGGCGCCGAACTGCGGCTGAACGGATTGCCGTTCCGCGTAGTGGGTCTGATGCCGTCGAAGACGCAGAACAGCAGCTACAACGGCATGGATAGCGAGAAGATCTACATCCCCTACGCCACGCTGGTGCGCGATCTTCCACCTGCCGATCCCAATTTCCGGCCCGGCATTGTGCACAACCTAATCTACGTGCCGGCATCCGTGACGGAATGGAAGGCCGCACGCCAGCACGTGATGCGCATCCTGGGGCGCAACCATGATTTCGCGCCCGACGACAAAGGCGCCGTCTATGTGTGGGACACCGTGGAGAGCGCAGAGTTGGTGGATGGCATCTTCGTCTCGATGACGGCATTTCTCGGAGTGATCGCACTGGTGACGTTGACGCTCGGCGGCGTCGGCGTGATGAACATCATGCTGGTCACCGTCACGGAGCGCACGCATGAGATCGGCCTGCGCAAAGCGATTGGCGCCACTCGCCGCCGCATTCTGATCGACTTTCTTGCCGAAGGCATGGTGCTCGCGCTGGCCAGCGGCGTTGCGGGCTGGCTGGGCGCTTATGGGCTTGCGGCGCTGGTGAATCTGCTTCCGCCCACCGACTTCTTCAGCGGCCTTCCCGTGAATGGCACAACCACGCTCGCGGCGTTCCTTGCACTGGCGATCGTTACGGTCGCATCCACTGTGTTTCCCGCCTGGAAAGCCGCGGATCTCACGCCCGTGGAGGCACTGCGATATGAACGTTGATGCTCATCGTAAGCAACGTCAGGCAGGGCGCGTCGTCGTGCACTCGCACGAGCGTCCCGGACCGTCAGGATCCGGAATGTTCTGGCTGGCCGCCGCAGTGGTTCGCGAAGCGATGGAGGCGCTGCGTTTCAACAAGCAGCGCAGCCTGCTGACGATGATCAGCCTCGGATGGGGCGTCGCCTGTTTCGTCATCCTCTATTCCTATGGCGACGGCTTCCACGTCGCATTGCGCAGCGCATTTCAAGCCGTTGGCCAGGATCTGATCCTGATGTTCGAAGGCAGCACTTCCGCACAGGCAGGAGGCGAGCGCGCCGGCCGGCGGGTGCGTCTTGAATTAGCCGACGTGGATGCGATTCGCGAAGCCGTGCCGCTGGTAGCCGCGATCTCGCCCGAGATCATGGTTGGCGGCGCGACAGTCACTCGCGGGTATCGCACGCAACAACTCGGCGTGAGGGCGGTTTGGCCCGCCTACGGCCGCGTTCGCAACATGACAGTCTCGAATGGAGGCCGCTGGCTGACGGCGGAAGACGAACTGCAGAAGCAGCGCGTGGCGGTGATTGGCGCAAAGGCGGCGGAGCGCTTGTTCGGAGAAATGCGCGCCGAAGGTGAAGACGTCATGATCAACGGGCTGCGGTTCACGATTGTCGGCGTGCTGAAAACCAAGACGCAGATCTCCAACTACAACCGCCCGGACAACGAGTGCCTGTTCATTCCCTACTCCACAGGCTCGCTGCTGCGTGATCTTCGCTATCCGTCGTTCATCGTGTGGACGCCCGTGAATCCGATGTTTCGTGCCGAGGCAATGAAGCAGGTGCGTGAGACACTGGCGCGCCTTCACAACTATGACGCTCGCGATGAACGCGCCATTCGCATGATCGCTTTCAACGATTTCATGAAGGTGATCGATACCATGAGCCTCGCGCTTCAGATTCTGCTCGGCTTCATCGGCACGCTGACCCTGGCGATCGGCGGAGTTGGTCTGGCCAACATCATGCTCGTCAGCGTAACGCAGCGCACCCGTGAGATCGGCGTACTGAAGGCGCTTGGCGCAACACGCAGATCCATCCTTCTGCAGTTCCTGCTCGAAGCGCTCACCATCGTGACACTGGGCGGCGCGCTCGGCGTTTTGGGCGGATGGCTGGCGACATCGGGCATTAGCACGCTGCCACTGCTGGGGCCGCTATTCAAGGATAGTTCGGGCGCGGGCGACATTCACTTGAACATCTCGCAATTCGCCGTCATCACGTCGACACTGATGCTGGAAGTGGTGGGCCTGGTGGCGGGTCTGCTGCCTGCAATCAAGGCATCCCGACTGGACCCGATGGAAGCGCTGCGATACGAATAGGCAGACCCATCCGTTCGAGAATCGCCCGGAATCGCGGCTCACCGCGCAGCGAATCGAACATCGGATCCACACCAATCCACTTGAGGGTCGGCGTCCTTTCCTCAGCGGCTTTCTCAAGCCACTCCACGGCGCGGGAATTCTCCCGCAGCCCCATCGCCAGCAGCGCCATGACGTAGGGGGAGACATACTCCTGCCGCCTTCTTCGCAACAGGGAAGTTTCCATTCCGCGAGCCGTCTCCGTGTCGCCCGCCAATCCGTGGGCAAGGCCCAACAGTCCTTCGTGCAGGGGTGTTCCGCTCAACGAATGTGCGCGCTTGAACTCGCGAATCGCATCGCGGTAGCGGCCTTGTGCGAGGTAGACCTTTCCCAGATCCTGGTGGGCGTTCGGAAGCTGCGGAAACTCATCCATCGTCTTGCGATAAATCGCGGCGGCTTCCTCCATGCGGCGGCGGAAGTACCACACGTGCCCGAGATTGTTGGCGATGATCAGGGACAGCGGGTCCAAGTCCGCGGCACGCTCGATTTCCCTTTGTTCCTCATCGAAGCGCCCGAGCGCGGCGAGGTGTTCGCTGAACCAGTGATGCGCGGTGGCATTGTTGGGATCGAGAGCCAGCGCACGCTGAAAGTGCTGGTCCGCGATCTCCCATTGCCACTCGTAGTCGCTCTTCATGTAGGCCAGCGCATTCCAGGCTTCCGAGATGCTGCTATCGAGCTCGATCGCTTTCCGGGCCGCGGCCATGGACCGTCGCGCGCTCTCGCCCGGCGCGACCGCTTTGTAGTAACTGCGGACAGCATAGCTCTCGGCGAGGCCTGCGTAGGCCAGCGCGTATCCTGGGTCGGCCGCAATCGCGCTCTCAAAGTACTGGATGGCCCGGTCGATTCCACCGGCGGTTCGCCGGTTCCAGTGATAGCGGCCCCGCAGATAGTCGCGATGCGCTTCGGCGCTCGTGGTCTGCGCTTTTCCTGGCGGCCTCCCAGTCCTGGCCAGACGAAGGTGCAGCCGGGCCGCGATCCTCCGGGCGATCTCATCCTGCAGGTTCGGAACCTCCGCCATTCTCGTGTCGAAGCGATCGGACCAGAGGAGGGTTTGGTCATCCACACGGACGAGTTCCACGTGAACGGTCAGACTGTCGTCGCGCTGTGCGACACGTCCGCTGAGAATCGCATCCACATGGAGAAGACGCCCGGCCTCCCGTACGTCGCCAGGTGGCTTTCCGAGGCGTGCCACGGCAGTCTGCGCAAGGACCTTCACACGCAGCCCGTCCATATGGGAGAGTCCTCGAGTGAGGCTTTCCGCGAGCCCCTCGCCGAGATACTCGGCATTCGGATCGCTTCCTTCGGTGGCAAAAGGAAGCACCGCTAGAGTGGTGATTGCGCCACCGGACGGAACAGCCAGCCAGAACATCAAAGTCGCCGCTGCGAGTATTGCCGCAAGAATCAGCCAAAGCGCCGGTGCGCGCCGGCGAGCCGGCAATGCCTCGGCAGGTCTCGACCGGCCACTCAGCCACTGATCCAGGTCCTCTGAATTGGCCCACACCGTCCCGCCGTTGCCGTGCGAGTGACGGCGCACCGGCAGCCCTTCGGAACGTTCCCATCGCTGTACGGTGCGAACCGAGGTTCGAAGGTAGGCTGCAATCTCTTTCCAGGAATTCAGAATCGTTGACACCCGATCGTGAATTGATTCGGGTGAAGGCCGAAAGCTCACCAGTCCCATCGCTCACCTGCCCGGCTTCATGAGCGCTGGCTGCGCGGCAAACGTCTCCGGCGCGGCGAGCGCCCCAGTGCTTTCCAGAAGCCGTCCGTGGCTTCTGGCGGGAGCACGATCGCCTCAGAGCTACCCAGAGACTACGTTGAATTTTTCTCAAGTGCAAGGGACCACCGCATTGGCTCTCTTTGTCGCGCCGTGTCGTGGGGTTGGCGCAGCTTGTCGTTCGGTGGTTTTGAGTGAACTGGATTACATACGAAACAGGCGTGATGGCCGCGAGTACCGTGGAGCCCGTAGGGCCGGCGCGCCGGAACCGCGTGCGCGGAAGAGGAGGGTTGTCTTCATGTCTCTACACGGATGGATTGGAAGGTTCTCCTGGATTCTCATCCTGCCGCTTATCTGTCAAAGTGTGCATGCGGAGGTGAAGTTCAACATCAGCACCGGAGCCACGGCAAGCACGACTTTTGGATCGGCCCCAAGCGCGAAGTGGAGTTACTTCGGGATGTTTTCCGGGAGACTGGTAATCCTCGAAGCAAAGGAAGGCACCTATGGAAGCCCCTGGGTGACTGCTGCCTCGGGAACGCAGTGGGTTGGACGTACCACCTGGGAGCAGCCCGCCGGCGACTACGCGTACTTCCTGAACCTGAGCGAAATGCTGAGGGCAAACCACCCCGTCGCCATCCGGTATCGCGTCGCCGCGGATGATCGATATGCGGTGGCGTTCGAGGACCTGACATGCACAGGCGACTGCACGCCCTCCGGGCAAGGATTCACAGCGTTGTCCGGGCAGTATTCGGCAGTCGTCAAGTGGAATGGTTCCGGCAACCCGACGATGAAGGTGGTGGTTACGAACGGTACACAGGGCCCGACGGGTCTGCTGGTGGAGGGATCGCTCTACGGATGCAGATATGAGGCTACGCCCGCGAGTGTGACGATCTCACCAACGGGAGCGGCGGTGCCGGTAAGCATCAGCACCAACTCCTCAAGTTGCGACTGGGCGCTTCCGAATCTCGTCATTTCCTGGCTGCATCTCTCCGCTCCCGACACGATGGGTCCGGGCACAATGCAAGTGAGCGCCGATCCGCTGGTGGCGCCACAGGCATCCCGCGGCACAACACTGCGCATTCTCGATCCCGATATTGGCACGGTCGCGGAAATCCCGATCACACAGGCGGGCTGCGTGCCTTTGCTGGTGCCGAACCCGAATCCCCTCAATTTTCCAGCGGCTGGAGGCACTGGCACGGTATCGCTGGCCATCACACAGGGCTGCGCCTGGACCACGGTCAACGGTGCGCCAAGTTGGATATCGATCACCGGAGGCAGCGGCAATACCGGAGGCAACGTGGGCATCACCGTGCTGCCAAACGTCAACCCACCCCCACGCCAGGCAACGTTGCAGATCGCGGGTCAAAGCATCTCCGTCAGCCAGGACGGCGCATGCACCTACGGGCTGACCACCAACTCGCTCCAATACACTGCGCAGGGCGGTCCCCGCATGGTAGGGCTGACAACAAGCAGTCCCAGTTGCGCATGGAACGTCACGGAAAGACCGTCGTGGATCAATCCGGACGTCGCAAGTGGCACGGGGACAAGAGCGCTCACATTCACTGCTGCCGCGAATACCGGCACATCCGCGCGCAGTGGCGTGATCCGGGTGGCCGGCCAGACCATCAGTGTCACGCAAGAAGGCCAGCAACCCTGTTCCTACTCGGTGACGCCCACAAGCATGACGTTTGATCAAAATGGCGGCGCCCGGCAGATCTCCCTTGCCACGAGCCGCAGCGACTGTACTTGGTCCGCTTCGGCGCCGTCATGGATCACCCTTCACCCGTCCACCGGTTCGGGCAGCGCAACGCCCGTGCTGCAAGCTTTGGTTCTCACAGACACCACCGCGCGATCCGCGATGGTGACGATTGCCGGAATCTCAATTCTGGTGTCGCAGAATCCGATGCACTGCACCTTCACTGTGAGTCCGATGAACATTGTCACGGACTCCACTCCGTCTCAGCGGAGCATCACGGTGAGCGCAAGCGCAACTGCATGCACTTGGTCTGTCCAGGGCTTGCCGGGGTGGCTCCAGGCGTCACCATCAAACGGCACAGGATCAGGCACGGTTTCGCTATCCCTCACCGCCAACGAAGGCGCTACCAGCCGCGTCGCAACGCTGCAGATCGGCGGACAAGCCGTTGTGGTCACCCAGCAGCCTCCGGGATCGTGCACTTACAGTCTGGATCGAAGCACGCTTCGACTGAATGCAGCGGGCTCATTGATGGACGGCGTCCAGGGAGTCACCCTCGCCACGAACATGCCCGACTGCACATGGAGTGCTTCCAATCTGCCGCCCTGGCTCGGCATCAATCCGCAAAGCGGGCGAGGCACCACGTCCATCTCCTTCACTGGACAGGCCAACACAGGCCCCGCAAGGAGCGCCACCGTCGTGATCGGTGGCCAGACAGTGACCGTGACACAGGATCCGTCCGAATCCTGCACCTTTACGCTGAACATCAGCAACACGACGTTCGGCCAAGGCGGAGGCAGCGGCACCATCCAACTCACAGCAAGCCGCGCGGACTGCGCGTGGACACTAAGCAACCCGTCTTCCTGGGTCACCTTCGGACAGATGAGCGGCGCCGGCTCCACGGTGATCAACTTCTCCGTCGCGGCCAGTGCAAGCACGGCAACGCGAAGCACCGCGATCAACGTCGGCGGCCAGACAGTGAACATTCAGCAGACGGTGAACCCGTCCACGCCCACGCGGCTGGTGACCATTGCTCCGTGCCGTCTGGTGGAGACCCGCGCGGAATACAACTTCGAAGGCCGCACGGGACCGTTCGGTCCGCCCTTCCTGGCAACCGGGGAGACTCGCACCTTCGTGCCTTCCTCATCCAACGTCTGCCGCGCGATTCCGGCGAGTGCCCGCGCCTTCGTGTTGAACGTCACGCTGCAACCCAAGGGGCCAGTGGACTATGTCACCGTGTTCCCTGGTGGCGATCCAATGCCGCAGTTCTACACCGTACGCTCGCAGGACGGCCTGATCGTTGCGAACTCCGCGATTGTCGCAGCAGGCAATGGCGGCGCGGTCAGCATGTATGCCTCGAACGCGACGGATGTCATCATCGACATCAGCGGCTACTTCACCGACGACACAAGAGAGTCGAACCTCGCGTTCTATCCGCTCACGCCATGCCGCGTCATCGACACCAGAGCGCCGTACCGGCCGCAGGCGGGGCCCTTCGGTCCTCCTTCGCTTGTGGCCCAGCAACGCCGTGACTTCCGGTTCCCATCGACGCCCTACTGCCAGATTCCTCCGGGCGCTTCCGCCTACTCGGTCACACTGACCGTTGTCCCGTCGAATCCACTGGCGTTTCTGACGGCATGGCCCGCGGGCGGAACACAGCCCAACGTATCGAGCATCAACTCGCCCAACGCAAGGACACTCGCCAACAGCGTGATCCTGCCGGCGAGCAGCGACGGTAGCGTGAGCCTGTTCCCGTTCAACCACACCGATGTCATCGTCGACATCAATGGCTACTTCGCGCCCGATGACGGCGTCAACGGCCTCTTCTTCTATCCGTTGCGGCAGTGCCGCGTGGTGGATACAAGCAACGGCACGGGCATGTTCGGCGGGCCGATGTTCGACGATCAGGCACAACGCACCATTCCAATTCCCTCGCACACCGGATGCGCAGTCCCCCCCACGGCGAGAGCCTATGCACTGAACGCCTCCGTAATGCCGGCGGGTTCGGCAATGCCATTCCTCACCGTGTGGCCGTCGGGCCAGTCACAACCGAACGCTTCGGTGATCAACGCGTTCGAAGGGCAAACCGTCAGCAGCGGCTTCCTGGTGCCTGCGGGCAGCGGAGGGAGCGTAGTGGTGTATGCGTTCCGGCACACTCATGTCGTGCTCGAGATCGCAGGCTACTTCGCCCCGTACTAGCTCCAATGCATTTCAGTCTTGCATCTTGGCGCCGTGCTGCTGCCGTAGCGCAGGCACTCCTGCCTGCCGCTTCCCCTCTCAAGGGGAAGCCTTTTTTGCCGCTTCCGAAGCTCGTTGCGGCGGAAGCCATCCATTGTTCACGCCTGGAAACACTAGCTCGTGCTACTTCACAATCGCCGCAATCGTCGACGCCGAAATCGGATGATACCCGGCCTTCGCCTCCGCGAAGATCGACTGTGCTCGCGCCTTGCCTTCCGGCGTCTTCACAAGTTCTTCGTAGATGGGCTTGAGGAACTTGCGCCGTCCCACCGACATCAGAAACTCGCGCGTGCGCGCCTCGGCGGGCTTGTAGTTGGCACGGATCGCCATGCACAACCACTCGGTGAGGATCTCCGCATTCCCTGACCTCGTGAAGCCGAACGTGCGATCGAGAGCAGCAAGATCCGCATCCTTCGGCTGCATGCGAAGGAAGTGCAGCCAGTGTTGCGTGGTCCACCCGGCCGTATCCGCCTTCGTCGCATTCGCCTTCACCTTGTCGAGTTCATCCGACACCACACGCGGCGCGGATGCGGGAATGCCAGGCTTCGTCAACCACTCTTCCACAGGCACCTTCGTCATCGCTTCAGGCAGCGCCTGCGCCAGATACTCGCGAAACTGCGCCGTCGTGATGCTTTGGAAACGAAACTTCTGGAAATACGCGAGCAGGAACGCGTCGAATCTTTCGCGGCCCACCACCTGTTCGACATGCCTCAGAAACAGAGCACCCTTCTCATAAGGCACGGAGGTTGCGCCATCATCCGGATCACGCCCCTTCAAGTCGATGTGCAGAATCTGATCGGCCGGCGGCAGCGATGCGAGTTCCTTTTCCATCTCCTGACGGCCAAGCACGGCTTCCATTCGTGCGCGTGCCTCGCCATACACTGCCTCCTGAATGCGATTCTCCACATACACCGTGAAGCCTTCGTTCAACCAGAAGTCGCTCCACGTCGCGTTCGTCACCAGATTCCCCGACCACGAATGCGCAAGCTCATGCGCGATCAGACTCACCATGCTCTTATCGCCGGCAATCACGGTCGGCGTCGCGAAGGTCAACAGCGGATTCTCCATTCCGCCAAACGGGAAGCTCGGAGGCAGCACAAGAATGTCATAGCGCAGCCATGCGTATGGCCCGTAGAGCTTCTCTGTGGCCTGAATCATGCGCTCGGTGTCTTCGAACTCCTTGGCGGCGCGATCCACCACCGATGGCTCGGCCCAGATCGCCGACCTCGTGGACACCTCCTTCGATGCCAGATCGCCGACAGCAAGCGCGATAAGGTAGCTCGGAATCGCATGCGGCATGCGAAACGTGTAGTCGCCCGTAGGCGCTTCTTTGCGATTGCCGAGGCGGAAGTCCTGCCGCGCACTCATCACAGCGATGAGGTCCTTCGGCGTGCGCACGCGGGCACGGTAGGTCATGCGCACACCGGGCGAATCCTGCAACGGAATCCAACTGCGGGCATGAATCGCTTGTGACTGCGTGAACAGGAAAGGACGCTTCTTGCCCGCGGTCTGCGGCGGGTCGAGCCACTGTAGCGCCGATGCCTCCGGGCTGGTGCTGTAGTGCACGCGGACGCGGGTTGCGCCGGCAGGTAACTCAACCGTGAGCGGCGCACCGAGGATCTTGTCCGCTACACCGAGCGTGTGTTTCGCTTGCTCAAATGTGTCACCAGCAGCCGGCGCGGTCTCCACTTTCTGTATGCGCAGACCGCGGGTATCGAGAATCACCGGAGCTTTGGCATCCTCGCGGCGCAACGTGAGCGTCGCGTGACCGCGCAGTTCCTTCTTCTCGAAATCGGCTTCCAAATCAAGGTCGAGATGCGTCTGGCGAACTTGCTGTGGGTTGCTGTAGGAGTGTATGTCGCGCAGGATTGCGTCAGTTTCAGAATTCACGGGCTTCTTGTCTCCAGTGCAGCCGGTGGCCATCGCAACCAGTGCGATCAGCGGCCATCGGAGGTCGAATCGAGGCATGGAGTCCAGTGTAGGACACTGGCCGCACCGGTCTGCGGTGGGGCTGCCGACAATACGTCGCCCGGGATTGGCGAGCACCCGTACGTCATGCTACGGTCATTGGGCGTGTAGAAGAAATCGAGTGAGCCCAATGGACCGGTTATTCCGCCTGATCATCGTGCCGATGGCAACGGCTGCTTCTCTCGGAGCGCAAGGCGACACCACGCAACCTATCGCGGTGGAACGCCGGCTGACTTCGAATCTGGAGCTTCACCAGGTTTCAGTGTTAGGGGCGTCGGTAACGGTCCTGAAGGCTCTGGCGCGACCGGGGGGGATTGTCTCATTGTCCGCAGGCGATTGCTTCTCAAAAGAGCAAAAGTCGATCTTCGTGCCGTGGGGGCTCGATCTCCGAGGTGCGCTCGACATCATAGTCGAGGGCAGTTCCTCGTCGTGGACGATGAACGATGGTGTCGTCAATGTCTTTCTTCGCACAAACCTCCCTGACGTGATGGCACTTAGAATCGAATCCTACCAATGGAATACAAGGGATCTTGCGAGGCCGGTGATCAGCCGTTTGTTCGCCCTCGACCACGTAAGGACCTTTCTCGCGCAACGTGGGATCGTGGGCGGTGTGCAATCCCTTGTGATCCCCGAAAAGGCTTCTCGCCTGATCAATGGAGTTCCCGAGAAACCGATTGGAAAGGATTACTCGCTGAAAGATACAACGCTCCTTGATGCACTGAATCGCATCGTCGCTAGCTATGGCGACGCAGTATGGCTTTATGAGGAGAGCCTCTGTGGCGGGAGAAGGGAATACCGCGTCTCCGCCCGCTAAGGCAGACTTAGAGAGCATTCTGGTCTTTGACAAGCACCCCTCCGTGCCAATATAGCTGAGACACTTTTCCTGGTCTTAATTACTGAGCGGACTGGTCCCCAAAACTGAGACAAGTGGTTAAGGCTCACTTTACATTGAATGGAGAAGAGAGCCTTGAATTTGAAA
>JAEUQE010000158.1 GCA_016789785.1 Bryobacterales bacterium | reverse complement strand
CGGATCGACTTGCCGCCTCCGGCGGCGATGATGTCGGCAACTGTCCAGAAATCTACGCTTCGCGATGATTGATTACAAGTGGTAGCGGCTCGCGGCTACGACAGGTTTTTGTCCGATGCCATGGCGCCGGCAGAAGGCTGTCAGCGCCGCATACGACGGCGCGATTCCGCTGGCCGTTAACTCTTCATGGACTCGCACGAGATTGCCCTTGCACTGGATCAATAGGCCGAGGATCTGTTGGCGGTACGGTTCGGCTTTCTCCTGGCGCGCGATGGGCGGGACCGCGCTCGAGTTCGCGCGCAGCACTTTGCGTACACTGTTCCGCGACAGTTTCAACACACGCGCGATCTTGTGTTTGCTCACTCCCTGCCGGTGCATCTCCAGAATCTCCGCTGGTTGTTCTTGACTCAGCATGGGTTTCTTCCTTGGCTTCCTTGTCCTGTTCCATGCGCTGTGCCATCCGGTCCAGTTCCCGGCGCGCTTTAGCGATCTGCTGTTGCGCCTGCTGGCGCTGCTTGCCGTCCATCTCAGCCAGTGCCGTGGCGAGCCGCCGGCTGGCACGTTCGACGATGGCTGCCGCCGTCTCCAGATCGCGCTTTAGCAGCGGCATCCTCGATGTACGCAACAGTGTGGAAACAATTTCTCCGCGACTACAACTGCCACCGGCTGCACTCCTCACTCGGCTATCAATCCCCAGTGGCGTTTGAAGCATCGCTGCCTGCGACATCCTCTCAGCCCGAAGACGAGTTTTTTAGGCATGGGGAAATCTACCGTCCGATTCTCTCTTCTTGGAGCCTGGCCCGCGATGCCGCCTCCCGTTGGTCGGCTCCGGGCCAAGCTAAAGAACGCGACGGAAGGAGCGCGTGCTGGTCATCGTCTCGATGAGTTTCCGGCTGGCTATTCCTTGGCGGGTTGCTCTCCAGCAGAGCCCGCCTCCGCTTCACCCAAAATAGCCAGTTTGTCTCAGATTCCCATCCGCTGGCAATCGAATTCCAGCGAATGGTATCTTTGCGATTTCAGAGTGTCTCATCAATGGGGGTCACTCCACGTCCCTCATCTTTGCGTGCTTGGCGGCTTGGCGAGATCTTCGTCTTCCAATCCATTGAGGATCCGAGCGATGCCCTCCTTGATTAGAACAACGTTGAAGTTGATCAGCAGACCAAGCCACGATGACTCGGTGCTCGACGACCCGGTCGGCCCAGAACCCAGTGTCAATGCGTCCATTCTCATAGACGACTGATATCGGCTGCTGACGCGCCACGCGCAGCCCGCGGCGGGTGAGTTCGTAGGCCAACGCTGCATCGTACACCGATTTCCAACAGTCCCGGACCTAAGCTGGCATGCAGGAAGGGTCGACCATCGCCCCCGGTTCGCCAGCACATCCCGACAGTAGCTGCGGTGATGAACGGGGCGTCGCCCAGCAGTTACCAGGAAGTTGAGATTCCTCTCCCACCCAGGCGCCGTTCTTGTCAGTTGAGCCACGATCGCCTGCCACCGCCGCACAGAAGGGTGGGAGCTATGCTTCCATTAGCAGAATTAATGCGGTTCGCCTGTTGCATTTCATCGGGCACTGCCGTAATCTAAAGAAACGGGAGAGTTCTCGCTTACCTACATGCCAACTGCCAACCAGCTTTGGTCCGTTCGCGAAGCAGCTCTCAATGTCTGTGTAGTCAGTGTCATCATTGTCAGTGTCATCGTAGTAGTCGTACGAATTATTGGGGTCACTGTAGCCGGCCCCGCCTGATGTACTCAAAAGATCGTAAGGTCTAGGGTCACTGGCGGGGCGAGAAAGGCCGGCCAGTGACCCTTTTTCGTTGCAGTGACCTGTGTGTTGCGTTGTAGGGGCAAATCCTGGCGCGTGCGAAAGGACTGGATGGTAACGGAAGAAAGGATGTCTGAATGTCGTCGTCGAATCTGATGAGTGGCGCGAAGATGCTTCTCGAATGCTTGTCGCGGGAAGGTGTGGAGATCATCTTCGGATACCCTGGCGGGGTAACGCTTCCCTTTTATGACTCTCTCTACGACAACCCGATCCGGCACGTGCTGGTGCGGCACGAAGAGAACGCCTGTTTCGCAGCGGAAGGTTATGCGCGGTCGACCGGTAAGGTCGGCGTTTGTTGCGCGACCTCCGGGCCGGGTGCGACGAATCTGGTCACCGGGCTTGTCGATGCGATGATGGACTCGATTCCGATCGTGGCGCTGACCGGCCAGGTGTCGTCGAAGCTGATTGGCAGCGACGCGTTTCAGGAAGCCGATACGTTCGGCATCACTCGGTCGTGCACGAAGCACAACTTCCTGGTGAAGTCTCTGGCCGATTTGCCGCAGATCATCCATGAGGCGTTCTACATCGCTTCCACGGGACGCCCGGGGCCGGTGCTGGTGGACATCCCGAAGGACGTATTCCAAGCGCAGGGCCACTATGTGCCGGTGCATTCGATTCACCTGCCGGGATACAAACTGGTGACCGAAGGCCACTCCGGGCAGATCCGCCGGGCGGCGCAGATGATCTGGGAAGCGAAGCGTCCGTTCGTCTATGCCGGTGGCGGCATCATCGCGGGCGAAGCGTCGAAGGAGTTACAGGAACTGGTCGAGATCGTGGATGCGCCGACAGTGTGTACCCTCATGGGACTTGGCGCACTCCCGAGCGACCATCCCAACTTCATCAGCATGCCGGGCATGCACGGCAGCTACGCGGCGAACATGGGCATGAGCAACGCCGATTTGCTCATCGCACTTGGAGTACGTTTCGATGACCGTGTGACCGGCCGCCTGGCCGCCTTCGCACCGCACGCCAAAGTGATTCACGTCGATATCGATCCGGCGGAAGTCGGCAAGAACCGCAACCCCGATCTGCCGATTGTGGGCGATGTGAAGAAGGTGCTCCCGAAGCTGAACAAGGCCCTCGATGAGCTGAAGCCGTCGATGGCGGAGGCGAACTCCGCGGAGCGCAAGGGTTGGTGGAAGCAGATCCACGCCTGGCAGCATGAGCATCCGCTACAGCCGGTATTTTCCGCCGACGAGATCAAGCCGCAGCACCTGATGTACGTCATCGACCAGATCTCGGCGGGCAAGGCGATTGTGTGCTCCGACGTCGGCCAGCACCAGATGTGGGCCGCGCAACTTGTGCGTTTCAACGCGCCTCGCCTCTGGATTAACTCGGGCGGATTGGGTTCGATGGGCTTCGGACTACCGTCGGCGATCGGCGCGCAGTTCGCCTGTCCCGAAAAGCTGGTGTTCGCGATCGTTGGCGATGGCGGATTCCAGATGGCGATCCCGGAGCTCGCCACCATTGCCAGTTGCGGCCTGCCAGTGAAGATCATTGTGATGAACAACGGCTACCTGGGAATGGTACGTCAGTGGCAGGAGCTGTTCTACAACAACCGCCTGAGCTCGGTGGAACTCGATTGCTTCCCGGATGCGGAGTTGCTGGCACGCTCCTACGGGTTCAAGGGGCGGACCATTGATAAGCCTTCGGAGCTTGAGTCCGCGATGCGCGAGGCGGTCAATGAGCCCGGTCCATACCTGTTGAACGTGAAGGTTGCGCCGTTCGACAACGTTTTCCCGATGGTGCCGGCCGGCGGCGCGATCAATGAGATGGTGCTGCAGCCCCCGCAACCGGTGGCGGTCCCCAGCAAGGCATAACGGATTTCAGGAACGAAGCGGGAACATATGATACAGGTAATCACGATCTTGCTGGAGAACAAGCCCGGTGCGCTGATGCGTGTGACCGGCTTGTTGAGCGCGCGCGGCTACAACATTGAGAGTCTGACGGTCGCGCGCACGCTGGATCCAACGCTTTCGCGCATGACAATCGGCGTGGACGTGGAGCCCCACTTGCGCCGGCAGGTGATCAAGCAGATGAATAAGCTGATCAACGTGCTGCAGGCCACGGATCTGACGGATTCGCCCGCAGTCACGCGGGAGATGGTGTTGTTGCGGGTAAGGGCTGCCATGGAATCGCGCACTGCGATTCTCAAGGAAGCCGAGATTTTTGGCGCGCGTGTGGTGGATTCCTCGCTGGAGGGATTCGCAATTGAAGCCACGGGTGACGCCGAGAAAATGGATGAGTTTATCGATGTGATGCGGAGCTACGGCGAGATTGAAGTGACACGCTCAGGGCTCGTGGCCGTGTCGCTCGAAGCCAAGAAGCTTCGCCTCTCGCCGCCCATTCCACGCGGTGCCGAGGCATCCCAGACCAAAGACAGGAACGGAGTTGTGAATGCCTAACCGCTATTACGAAAAGGACGGAAACCTCGCCAGCCTGGCCAACGAGACCATTGCGATCGTCGGCTATGGAAGCCAGGGCCACGCGCACGCGTTGAATCTTCGGGATTCAGGTGCGAAGGTGATCGTCGGGTTGTATCCGGGCAGCAAGAGCCAGCCCAAGGCGGAAGCCGCCGGGTTGCGCGTGCTGAGCGTCGCCGATGCCGCCAAAGAAGCCACGATGATCATGATTCTCGTGTCGGACCATATTCAGGCCGAGATTTACAACAAGGAAATCGCGCCCCACATGACGGCGGGCAAGACCTTGCTGTTCGCTCACGGCTTCAATATCCACTTCGGCTTCATTACGCCGCCGAAAGATGTCGATGTGACGATGGTGGCTCCCAAGGCGCCGGGACATCGCGTGCGCGAGCTTTTCACCGAGGGCGTCGGTGTGCCGGCTCTTGTAGCCGTGCATCAGAATGCGACCGGTAAGGCGCTGGAGAAGTCGCTGGCCTATGCGCTGGCGCTCGGCTGCCTGAAGGCTGGTGTGATCGAGACCACCTTCAAGGAAGAAACGGAAAGCGACCTCTTCGGTGAGCAGACGGTGCTTTGCGGCGGCGTGAGCGCGCTGATCAATGCGGGCTTCGAGACGTTGGTGGAAGCTGGCTATGCTCCGGAAATCGCCTACTTCGAGTGCCTACACGAATTGAAGCTGATTGTCGATCTCATCTATGAAGGCGGCCTCGGCTACATGCGCTACTCGGTGTCGGATACGGCGGAGTATGGTGACTACACGCGTGGTCCCCGGATCATCACCGAGCAGACCAAGGCAGAGATGAAGAAGATTCTGGCCGAGATCCAATCCGGGCAGTTTGCACGCGAATGGATGGATGAGAACAAGAATGGCCGGGGCAACTTCCTTGCCATGCGGCAGAAGGGCGCGGACCTTCAGATTGAGAAGACCGGCGCGCCGCTGCGAGAGATGATGACATTCCTGAAACGAAAGAAGGAGGTAGGCGTACCGCAGGCATAACGGGCCTGGAGTACCCGCCTCCGCGAGGAGCTTACGATGAAAATCTTCACCTTCGATACCACTCTCCGGGACGGCACGCAGGGCGAGGCCGTCTCTTTCTCTGTGGATGACAAACTCGTCATTGCGCAGAAACTGGATGAGTTGGGCATTGACTATATTGAGGGTGGCTGGCCCGGGTCGAATCCGCGCGATAAGGAGTTTTTCGCCCGGGCCCGCGAGCTCCGTTTGAAACACGCCAAGCTGACGGCGTTCGGCTCCACACGCTTTGCGAAGAACCGCGTGGATCAGGACCAGAACGTGCGCAATCTGCTGGAGGCTTCGACACCCGTGTGCTCGATCTTCGGCAAGACGTGGGATCTGCACGTGCACCGGGCGCTTGGCATCACAGAAGACGAAAACCTGCTGTTGATCGGCGAGACGGTGAAGCATCTCAAGGATCACGGCAAGGAAGTGGTGTACGACGCGGAGCATTTCTTCGACGGCTACAACGCGAATCATGCCTATGCGCTGAAGACGCTGGAAGCCGCGAAGGAAGCGGGCGCGAACGTGCTCTGCCTGTGTGACACGAACGGCGGCACGCTGCCGCACCGTTTGGTGGAGATCATCGCTGAAGTGCGCAAGCGGTTCGACGGGATCATTGGTATCCACTGCCATAACGACTCCGATGTAGCCGTAGCCAACACGCTGGCGGCGGTGGAATCGGGTTGCACGCACGTCCAGGGCTGCTTCAACGGCTATGGGGAGCGCTGCGGCAATGCGAATATGGCGTCGGTGCTGGCGAATCTGGAATTGAAGCTCGGGCACACCACGGTTGGCCCGGAGAAGATCGCGCAGTTGACGTCAGTGGCGCGATTCATCGCGGAGCTCGCGAATCTGGCGGTGCGGAATGATCAGCCGTATGTAGGCCGCAGCGCGTTCGCCCACAAGGGCGGCGTGCACGTTAGCGCGGTGCTGAAGGATTCGGCCACTTATGAGCATATCCGGCCGGAGTTGGTGGGCAACCGCCAGCGCGTGCTGCTGAGTGACTTGAGCGGCCGCAGCAACATTCTCTACAAGTTGAAGCAACACGGCTTGATTGACCGTCTGGATGACAAGTCGCACCGTGAACTCCTCGACCGCATCAAGCAAATGGAGTTTCAAGGCTACGAGTTGGAAGCCGCGGAGGGCACTTTTGAGTTGCTGGTGCGCGAGGCCCTGCATCCGGGCCTGAATCTGTTTGAAGTGATCAGCTATGAAGTGACCACGCGGCACTCGGGCAAAGATTCCCAGACTGTGGCGACCGTAACGCTGAAGGCGCAGGACGGGATTCATTCGGCGACCGCGTCCGGACACGGCCCGATGAACGCCCTCGATCTGTGTCTGCGGCAGTGTCTGGCTCAGTTGTACCCGGCGATCTCCAACGTGCGGCTGGTCGACTACAAGGTGCGGGTGCTCGACACGAAGAAGGGCACCGCGGAGAAGGTGCGCGTGTTGGTGGAATGGTCGGATCACCGCCGGAGTTGGGCGACCGTTGGCGTGTCGGACAACATCATCGACGCGAGTTGGCACGCGCTGGTCGACGCGATCCGTTTGGAACTGATGCGCCTCATCGAGAAGGACGACGTTCTGGAGAAGGTGGTTGAGGACTACTGCTGGGGCGTGTAATTCGGAAATCCTCATCGAACCGGGCGGGTGAAATTCGTGGCAGAAGGACGCGCTATCCGCGAGTCTGGAAAAGGAAGGACCTTTACCCGCGATGGACGTGACCATTGATACCCCACGAACAGGCGGTGCTGGCGACGCAAGCTCTTGCGGGCTTGCCGGGATCGCCATGACGGAGCAGCCGCCCGCAGATCCGCGTCCCATATTGGGGAGGTCCTGCGAACAGCCTGAAAGACGCTCCGCTGGAGGACCGGATGGCGATTCCCAAGAGACGGATCCAGCCAGATCGACCACTACGTTTACGGCCTTCCCAAGAACGAGGATTGACCGCCGTTTTCGTCAGGCGCAGCCGCCAGCGTTTGGCTTGCTGGCAGTAATCCTTCACGTTGATCCCGACCACAGCCGAGACGTGCGCGAGGCTGTAGGCTATGACGCCAGGCAGTGCCCGGTCGCGCAGGCCGACAATTTCAGAACACGTCGATTGAATCTTGCAGGGCGCGCGCATCGTCCGGTTGCAGCACCGGCGTTCTGCCTTCTTGACGGCGAGCTTGGGGCAATCATAAGAAAAGCCGGGGGGAGCCTTGCGGCGCCCTCCGGCCTTTGACTGACTGCTGAAGCTACTGTTTAAAAGTAGTACTTCAGACCGAACTGGATGTTGCGCGGGTTGTTCACCTGTCCACCAATCGCACCGAACGTCGCCGGACTGTTGATGTTCAGTCCGGGAGGCGCCCAGCTCACGTTGTTGAACACGTTGAAGAACTCGACTCGGAAGTCGAAGTAGTTCCTCTCGCTCACCGTGAACTTCTTGCCGATCGAGAGATCGGTGTTGAAGAACCCAGGACCGCGCTCGGTGCCGATGGCGGCATTGCCGAACTGGCCATCCGCAGGCTGGCCGTAGGCGCAGCGCCCGTCATCCACGCCACCGGCGCAGAAGAGCGTCGCACGGTCGGGACCGAGTCCAAACCAGTTGTCCACGTTGCGCGCGGATTCGTTGATTTGGAACTGACGATAGTAGTTGGCGCGAACGTTGCCGCGAACGGCCTGACCTGTCCGGTCGTTGGCGCGAACGGTCAACGGCAGACCCGTACGAGTGGCGAGATTGTAGTTCAAGCTCCAGCCGCCGAGCGCGAAATCAAGCGCGCGCGGAACGTCGGCGCCGAACCGCTTGCCCTTGCCGTAGGGCAGTTCGTAGTTGCCGCCAACTGTGAAGTTGTGGCGAACGTCGAAGAAGGCCGGACCGCGGTTGGAACGGCGGTCGTAGGCGTTCTGCCAGTAGGCGCCTTCACCCGAGGTGAAGCCCGAGCCGTAGTAGCCGAGGTTGTCCGTGAGCGTCTTGCCCCAGGTGTAGGCTGCGATGAACTCGAAGCCTGACGTGAACTTGCGGCGGCCAGTGACCTGCATCGAGTGATAGTCCATGGTTGCGGACGACTCGGTGCGGGCGATATTGCCGAGGTTCGGGAGCAGGTTGATCAGCGGACGGCGCAGGTTCAGGTTCGTCCAGGTGGCAAATGCACCAGTGCCCGGCAGCGGCTGATTCGCTTCCACCGGCGCGACCAGGTGCGTGCCCTTCTGGCCGACATAGCCTGCCGACAGTGAGGTGGCGTTGTCCAACTGGTATTCGAGAGTGAAGTTGATCTGCGAGGTGGTCTGCGGGCGCAGGTTCAGATCCCATGCGCGGCCTTGCAACTGAGGCGTGACGACCCCGGCCGGACGAGGCATGTTTAGCGTGATGTTCTGCGTGACGACATCGGCAAACCCGGTCCGGATGGACCCAGGCGTCCGCGGATCGTAAGCGAAGTCCGTCTCGACGAAGAACGGCGGGTTCAGAGGCAGACGGAGGTTGGCGCCAGTGCCTTCCATGAAGCTCTGGTAGGCGTAGCCCGCGCGAACCACGAACTTGCTGCTGAGGATCCCGGGCACCCATGCAAAGCCGATGCGGGGCATGAACTGCTTTGGATAGCCCTTATAGAGCGCGCGGCCGTATTCGCCCGAGCCGGGCTGAACCAACTGGCCGGTGAACGTGTTCACGTTGACCTGACGGTCGGCCACTTCGTAGATCGGCTGCATGTACTCCCAGCGCATGCCGAGATTCAGGGTGAAACTGTTGGTCACCTTGAAGTCGTCCTGGAAGAACAGCGCCGAGCGCCAGAAGCGGTGGCCCCAGGTACCCGTAGCAGCGCCGCGGCCCTTGGAATTCAGGGCGTCGATCAGGAAGTCGGAGTAGTCGAGACCCGTGTAGGTGCCGTTGTAGCGGAACAGACCGAGTGCGCCGTTGTTGCCGGCGTAGTAACGGTTCTGCTGATAACGCATGAACTGTGCGCCCATCTTGAGAAGGTGCTTGCCCTTCTGCCAGGTAAGGTTGTCGTAGTAGATGAACTTGTTGTCAGCCGTATTGGAGAGCGTTGCCGCCGCACCAATACCCGAAAGCCCACCACCGATTGCGATGTTGCTCAAACCGGGAATCGGCTGGCCGCCGGGAATGCCGAACTTCTGATTGCCATCGGCTCCCAACTGGCCGCTCCAGTCGATGGTGTTGTCACGGATGACCACGCGCGAGTACGCCACACGAGCTTCGTTGACGATCGTCGGCGATACGGTGCGGTTCCAGTTGACGACGGCGGACTGGGTAGGACCTTCCTGACCCGAGGTCATGAAGACGGGCAGAGCCGCGCGGCTGCCAAGCGACTCATAGGCGCCCATCGACCAGCGGCCCATCAGGTTGTCCTTGTCGGAGAGGCGATGGTCGATCTTGACGTCGCCCTGGTGGTTGCTCAAACGCGATGCACTACCCGAGGCGTAGTTGCCAGTAACGCCCAGCGGGCCTACGCCAGGCTGGTTGGGAAGTGGATACAGGCTCGGATTCGCGAACAGGAAGCGCGCCACGGGGCTGAACCGCGAAACGGGAATCTGCTTGTTTGCAAAAGGCTGCCCGTTGGTGGGATCCACGATGTTGTTCGGGAACTGGCTCAGATTGCCTTCGCGCCATGCCTGTGGCGCCACATTCGCGGTCGCCGGGCCATCGGCACTCTGCCTGGTGCCCTCGTAGTCGATGAAGAAGAACGTCTGATTCTTCTTGATCGGGCCGCCCAACGTGCCACCAAAGATGTTGCGGCGGAAACCCGTGCGGGTCGCCGTGGAGAGGTTGCGGTTGCGGAAGAAGCCATTGGCGTCCAGCTTGTTATTGCGCAGGAACCAGAAAGCGTTTCCGCGGAATTCGTTTGTGCCGCTCTTGATCTGGAGCATCACGGTGGCGCCGCCGGCATTGCCGAACTCCGCCGCCGCGTTGCCAGTCAGCACACGGACTTCTTCCAGCGCGTCGACGTTCGGCGAGTAGCCGACCCGGTTGTCAATGGAGTCATTGACGTCAACGCCATCCAGCATGAAGTTATTGGTCTGCTCACGGTTGCCGTTCACGTAGGGGCGGGCGCCGAAGCGGCCATTCATGCCCTCGGGATTCGGGCTCACCGCACCAGGAATCAGCAGCGTGAGCTTCACGAAGTTGCGCCCGTTCAAAGGGAGCGCGGTCAGCTTCTCCGAACCCAGCGAATCGCCCGTCTGGGTGGATTCGGTCTGGAGAATCGGAGCGATATCTTTGATTTCCACAGTTTGCGTCGCGTCGCCCAGTTCAAGCTTGGCGTCCACGCGGGCAATCTGGTTCACTTCGAGCTTGAAGGGCCCGAGCACGGATTTCTTGAATCCGGCAATCTCGACCGACACGCTGTAGCTTCCCACTGGAAGGAAGGGGAACGTGTAAAGGCCGCCGTCGTTGGTGACGGTTTCGAAGGTGACATTGGTACCTGTGTTGGTAGCAACTACTTTCGCTTTCGGAATGACGGCACCAGACGGGTCGGTGACGACACCCGTAATCGATGCGGTGATGGTTTGCGCGGAGCTGATGGTTACCAGGCTCAGCAGCACCACAAACAGCATCAGAATGCGCTGCATAGTTTCTCCTTTTTGGGCTCCCGCAGGGGGAGCTTCTTTTGTATGCATCATAGGGAACAAATCGCTCTTTTTTGTGTTGCACGATAGGGGCCATACGAAATAACCCCTGATAATCCTTTATTTTCAATACTGTACTAAATGTGGCAGGCCCGCGACAAATCTGGGATTCCGTAGATCTCTCCCGATTCTGGAAGGGCGCAAGTTGTTAACCGGCTGGTGGTTGGGTGCCAGAGCGGCGATACGGCGGGAGCGGGCGGGCGGACTCCCGGTCACCCGCGCTATCATCGCTCCCGTGAAGAGCAATTTCGTCCTCTTCGGCTTGACCCACTGGCTGATCCTCTGCTCAATTCCCGCAACGGCATGGACCCTCTCGCGGTTGGGCCATTCGGTGGTCATCCGGGTGATACTGGGCGCATTCCTTTTCCTCAATGAGCTTGTCTATTACGGCTGGAAGATTCAGAAAGGCTGGTTCCAATTCCCTGCTGGGCTTCCGCTCCAACTGTGCGATCTGATCGTGTGGTTGACCGTCATCGCATGCTTCACGCGCAACCGATGGGCCTTTGAATTCGCTTTCTTTACTGGACTGGTGGGGACCAGTATGGCCGTCCTGACTCCCGACTTGCAGCAGCCGTGGCCGAGCTACAACACGATCTACTTCTTCCTTGCGCACGGAGGCATCGTGGCGACGCTGCTGTACCTGTGGTGGAGCGGTCAGGCACGGCCACAGCCGGGCTGTCTGAAACGCGTCATGCTGGTGCTCAACGCGTATGCCATGCTGCTCGGTGCGTTCAATGCGTTCTTTGGCACAAACTACATGTATCTTTGCCGCAAACCGGAGGCAGCTTCGTTGCTTGACCAACTCGGTCCGTGGCCAGTGTATCTGCTGGCAGGCGAACTGGTCGCCCTGGCGCTCTTCGCAGTGCTTTGGCTGCCGTTTCGCCGGAGCGCAGCGGCCTGAGCGTTACGTAGCCTGCCGCCCTTCGGCCGCTGTCGATCAGGGTGATTCGCCGACCCCAAGCACGAGCCTCGACGTGATTGGCGAGGTGGCAGACTGAAGTCGGCGTTACCGCATGAAAGGGCCTAGGCGCCCATCTGTTTCTGAGCTGCAATGGCCGCGCGAGCCCGATCGATGACCTGCTGGAGCGACTGCCCGGCGCGGTACTCCGCCACGCCGGTGGCGCTGCTGACCTCGACGCGGATCTCTTCGCCGGCGACGCGAAGTGCATAGCGGCCACAAAGCTTGTCCGATAATTGCCCGGAGCGCACGATGGCGTCCCGAAATTGACAGTCCATGAGCACCGTGAATTCGTCATCCTGAGCACGGCAGGCGAAGTCAGTGTAGCGCAGACCTGCCCGTAGCCTGTGTGCAAATTCGCGCAAGACGTGGTCCCCGCCGAGTTGAGTGTAACGGTCATTGATCGCCTTGAAGCGGTTAATGTCGAATGCCACCAGAGAGAAGGGTTTCTGCGCGCTACGCCATGTCTCGAACTGTCGTTCGAGTTCTTTGCGGTTCGGCATCTGGGTGAGCGGGTCCAGGAAGGCGCTGCGTAGCGCAACCTCCAGCCGGTGGCGCAGTGCGTCGACCTCCGCCTTGAGGTCTCTGATCACGTCGGAATCCTGGAGCGCGACGCGTTCCATGTACGTTCGAACCTCGGAGACGTGTTCGCGAAGCTTGCGCCGCAATGAGGCGAGATCGTCGATGGCCGTGAACGCTTCCAGTTGATCGGCGAACTCACCCAACTCCTTGGAGGAGTTGCCGGATTTCGAGATGAGTAATTCCGTGGCCTTGGCGATCAGCCGGGCCAATTCGCGGATTTCGTCGTCCTTGGCCTGGAAGTCACTGAACGCGCGTTCCCCGAATTGCCGCAGATGCTCTTGCAGGCTGCGGCGCACGGAATCGAGTTTGTCGCGCGAGACGCCCGGCACCAGTTCGGACCGGATGGCGTCGAAGGCTTCCGCATGCTCGACCGCAAGGGGAGGGCAAGCCCGAAGGCCATGCTCACGCATGCCGCCCACCGCGGCGGCGTAGCCCCTTAAGGCTTCATCCAGCAACTCGTCCAACCCCACGGCTCGTCTGAGCGAGATCATCCCTTAATCTCTTCGGCCCGCGCGATCTGGTGTTTAGTAATCGTTCAGAAGTTGCCATCAGACTGGGATATAATCCCAGGTGGAGGAAGATGAGCAAAGAAGACAGTATTGAGGTCACGGGAACCGTGGTCGAGAAGTTTCCCAGTGGACAGTTCAGCGTTCAGCTCGACCAGGATCGAATCATTCTGGCCCACCTTGCGGGCAAATTGCGGCGCAACCGGATTCGCGTGCTGGCAGGCGATCGCGTCACCATCGAGATGTCGCCCTACGACCTGACCAAAGGCCGTATCACTTATCGCCACAAATAGGATTGGGTGCGGAGCCAGCCCGTTTGTGAGCAGGCTGCGAGCCAGCGCTTGGTCTTCGTTTTTTGTGCGGCGTGCAGACGCCCGGCTTCAGGCGGATTGGGCGGTTGCCCTCGCGAACGCGTCTTTGATGAGCGTCACCGACGGTTGTTTCTCCCAAACCACATTCACGATATCGAACCGCGTTTGGTTCCACTCCACGCCCGCCCGGCGCACGTAGTCCCGCGCCGCGATTGCAAGCTTGCGCTGTTTTTCAGCGTCGATAGCACGGTCCGGGGAGCCGAAATCGGCGGTTTTTCGAGCTTTCACTTCGACGAAAGCAAGCGCGTCGCCGTCCCATGCGATGAGATCCACTTCGCCGGATCCGGATCGAGTGCGGTAGTTTCGCGCCACGATCGTATATCCCTGACTGCGCAAATACCGGTGCGCGAGATCCTCGCCTCGCCGCCCCCAGGCCCGGTCATGTGTCCAGTGGCGCACCCTGGCCCGATGCCGCAGATAGTCGAAAATGCGATACACGTTTGTGTTTGACTCAGGCGAGCCGCTCGAACTCGAACTCCATCACTTTCCCGCGCACCACATAACAAAGATAGTGTTCCCAGAAGCGCCGGAAGCGAGGGAAAGCATTCACCAGTAGCTCAAACCCGAGATACCTCCATAAAGCTAGTAGCTTCACGCGGACAGAAATCTCGCGGAGTTTTACATTGCTGTAGTATCCGAACCCGGCGTTGTCGTCACCGAAGTAACGGAAGGAGTAGCTATTGAGGTGCCAGCGATGGGTTGGGTCGCAAAAGGAGCTGAAGTCGGTGTAATGTGGCGTGGCGATGACGATCCGGCCGCCTGGCCTCAGGAGCCGGTGGAACTCCTCCATGGTTCTGAGGACGTCGGCGACATGCTCGATCACATGGATGGCGCGCACCTGATCGAAGGTGCGGTCGCGAAATGGATAGGGGAAGCGGTCCAGGTCACAGAGGACGTCGGCGCGGCCCGCCGGATTGCGATCCACGCCGATCGCCCCTGGGTACTTATTGCGGCCGCAGCCGACGTCGAGGATCTTCACGCTTCCATGGTAAGCGTTTTCAGACAGTCCTCCAGCGTATCGATGGCGAAGTCGGCCTGATCGCGGGTGAGTGTGAGCGGCGGGCTCAACCGGAGGCTGTTCGGGCCAGCTCCCAACACCAGAACGCCACGCTCGAAAGCGAGATACTCCAGCCGGTCCCGCAATTCCGTGAACCGCTCGCGCGTCTGCTGATCCTTCACCAGTTCGATGCCGATCATGAGCCCGCGTCCACGCACGTCGCCGACGTTGCGGTAGCGCTTTGGCCATTCGCGCAGGCGGTTCATCATGTGCTCGCCGATGCCGGCGGCATTGTCGAGGAGTTCCTGTTCGAGCAACTCAACCGTCGCCAGTGCCGATGCGATCGACACCGGGTTGCCGCCAAAGGTCGAGGCGTGGGCGCCGGGCTTCCATTGCATCAGGTCGACTCTGGCGATCGCGGCACTCAACGGCATCCCACTCGCGATGCCCTTGGCCACGGTGAGGATATCTGGGACCAGACCGAAATGGTCCGAGGCCCACATCTTGCCCGTGCGCCCCATCCCGGACTGCACCTCGTCGGCGATGATGCGGATGCCATGCCGGTGTGCAAGCGCCTGCAACTCGTCGAAGAACTTCTGTGGCGGGACGACGTAGCCGCCCTCTCCCTGAATCGGCTCAAGAACGATCGCGGCAACTTCATCAGCGGGGAGAATGCACCGGAGCACTTGCTCTTCGATGAACTTCACGCACTCCACCGCGCAGGTTTCGGGTTGCTTGTTGTAGGCGCACCGGTAGCAGTTTGCATAGGGCACATGCGTGACGCCAGGCATAAGGTTGCCGAAACCCTTGCGTTGAACGTACTTGCTTCCGGTAAGAGAGAGTGCGCCCATGGTGCGCCCATGGAAGCTGCCAAGAAACGCGATGAACTTATCGCGGCCCGTATGATAGCGGGCCATCTTGAGCGCGGCTTCCACGGCTTCGGTACCGCTGTTGCCGAAGTATACCCGGCGAGGCACGCCGCCCGGCGCGAGCCCTGCGAGCTTTTCGGCCAACTGCACCATGTTCTCGTAGTAGAAGTCGGTGCCCGACATGTGGATCAGTTGCGCCGCCTGCTTCTGGATTGCCGCGACAATCTTCGGGTGACAGTGCCCAGCCGCCACCACCGCGATTCCCGCGTTGCAGTCCAGGAAGCGGTTGCCGTCCACGTCTTCGATGATTGCGCCCTCACCGCGCTTTACCACAAGCGGGTAAGGGCGGGTGTAAGAAGGTGAAAGTACCGCATGGTCGCGCTCAATGAGAGCCTGAGCCTTCGGGCCCGGCAATGGCGTGACCAGATGCGGAAGATCATTGCGAACGGAGGAAAGCGTCGCGTTCATAAAGCCCTCCAAGATTTTTTCAGATGATTTCAGGAAAAAGAAACAGCGGGAGGGCCGGCTGTTAGTCACAGCCGAACAGCGAGGGTCGTGCCTGGGAAGGCATCATCACAGTTCTATTGTAGCGGGTAACACGACAACAGTAAACACTTTCCGGCGCACGGTGGCGCACGGTGGCGCACGGTGGCGCACGGTTCGGTCCGGGGCCCCCAAGCAGATCGCTCAAGCCTGCGGCTCAATCACGAAAGCTGAGCGAATACTGGTCCCGCCGGCAGCGATCCGGTCAACGGAGGCTTGGCAATCGACCCGTTTCGAGTGTACTCTGAGTCCGTCGCAATGGTTCGCCTGATCCGAATTACCGCAGGCCTGCTGGTCGCGTTCGTAGGAGCGTCGATCGGCTACGTCTTGAGCGATATCGTCACTGCAGCGTGGCCGTTCAATGGAGCGGTTGCGGCGATGGCGTTTGCCGTTCTCTGCCGCTGGGTGGGCGGCGTGTCCTGGCGTGTCTCCCTTGCCGCCGCAGGCACTCTTGTGATGGTTTCGTTTGCCCCGCTGGTCTTCCGTCGCACCGGAGTCCCTATGTCTCCCGACGCCCAGCGTCAGGTTCTACAGGCGCTCACGCGGACCGCGATCCCCTTGCGGTCCGTCGATCCCATTCCGGATTCTGACGATCTTGCCCCACTGGGCTCGATCCTCGGAGGCCGGCGCATCGTCGCGATGGGAGAGGCGACGCACGGTACGTCCGAGTTTTTCCGGATGAAGCATCGCATCGCCGAGTACCTCGTGGTCAAGCACGGCTTCCGCGACTACGCAATGGAAGTCAATGAGGGCGATGGAAAACGTCTGAACGCCTTTATCCATGGTGCCGACGAGAACCCGGGCAGGATTCTCTACTGGCCGTGGGCCACCGAGGAAGTCGTGGCGATGCTCCGTTGGATGCGCGAGTACAACGCTCGGGCGGCGCCAGAGGACCGGATCCGCTTCCACGGCATCGACCCAAGGTCCGGAGACCGTGACGCGGTGATGGCGGCGAATGCGTCTGCCGTGCTCAGAAGGTTGCCCGGCGCAAAGCTGATCATCTGGGCTCACAATGCCCACATTTCGGGTGCTCCGGGAGCCATGGGGTTTCATCTGAAACGCGAGTTCTCCGATTCGGTTTACCGCATCGGATTCGAATTCGACCATGGATCGTGGACCTCACGGACTCTCGCGGTCCACACGTTCGACACACCGCCCGCCAGTGCGGAGTTTTACGCATCGGACTTGGCGAAACTGCCCTCGCCGGTCTTGTTCCTGGACTTCGGAACCATGCACAACGATGAGACCGCGCTGAGCTGGCTGAATGCGCCGCGATCGTCACACGAATTCCAGGAGTTACACCTCGTGTACCGCCACGTGCCTTCCTGGCACACGCTCTCGATCCCCTGGCCCGAACTCTACGATGGCGTGATGTTCATTCGCACGAGTACGCCGGCAAGAGTCCTCAGTGGCCGTTAGGAACCCGGCGAGCAGGTCCCAGGGATGGCGTCGCAACGCGTCGCACAAAGAGCCTTGCGTTTTACGACATCCAGGTCTACGCTGAATCAGACCATCCGTGGAGGGCGATATCGATGGGCGGTTGCCCCGCCCCGGAGGTCACTATGGCTGGCTACCAGCTTGGGACAGCCGATCCACAGTTTCCCAGAGGACACGGGTCGGGACAGTGGCGTAGCGAACCGCAGACCAACGACATGGTCGCGCTCAAGGCCGCGATCATTTCCCATTTGCCCCACGCGCTCATTCTGATTGGCCCCGACGCGGTCGCGCACATGCGTCACTACTTTGCGAACACCGGCCAGCGGTACACGATCAACATGGAAGGACTGCTCCGCGAAGCTTCTTCGGCCCAGGCCCTGTACCGGACCGAACTTGCCGAAGCGAAAGCGTTCGCCGAACGGCTCCCTCCGGGCACACACCCGATTACTTCCTCGCACGGCTCCGGCGGCTACGTCATGATTGCCGAAAGCCGCAACTGGTCCTACGCCGTCGGCGGATACACGGTGTTCGGCAAGGGGACTGTTCACATTGGCGAGGCCGTCAACCGTCAGCGCACCAACCGCCTGGATTTCGAATTCCGTTTCTTCGATGAGTACAACTGGCACGAAGGCAACATGGTGACCCTGTACGGCATCGAGATCACCGACGACCTGATGGGCCGCTTTCACCGTCAAGGTCTGGCGCGCGAATTCGAGATGACGGGATCGGTCCGGCGCGTGGAGACGTGGACCTGTGGCGTGGCCACTCTGCGGGCGGTGCACGCTGGTGGATGACGCGCCGAAGCTCTACCAGGTCATGGAGCCGGCCGCGGGAGGCCACAAGCCCATCAGTTGGCGAACGGTCACGATCTGGCCCAGGTGGTGGCCATTGTGAACGGTGGCGTGCAGAATGCCTGAGCCCCGCGACTCCTTTTCCAGAAAAGGAATCGGAACGCCGGGCGGCAGAAGAGGCTCATCCAGCAGCTCGGATGTTGCCACAATTCGCTTGGATTCCTCAATGGCGGCAAGATACTGCGACCGGACTGCGTCCCAGCCGTCCGGAGGCACGGGCGGCCATCCCTCGGCCGCATGCTGTGGCACACCGCGAAAACCGCTGCTTGCGCACTCGTTGAACCATTCCTGCCAGTAGCACATGTGGGCCACGATCTCCGCGATCGAGTGCGGGAGTCCATGAGGCTTGGCATGCGCCTGCTCCGAGGTGAGTCCGTCGAGAACGACGGCGGGACCATGAAACCCGCCCTCTCCGTTGAGGAGGCCGGTAAGAAAGTTCTTATCGCCGAGTTTGTAGAGCATGCTCCATTGTCCGATAGGAGTGACGTGGAGAGGCGGCAGGTCAGCGCGGCCCCGCGCTTGTTACCGGCGCATCGCGCGGCGTATGGCGAGTTCATCCACCACAGACGTTCCTGGAGGCGGCGCAGGATACGCGCCTTTGCTGGTTTGCCTGCCGAGTTGCTCGTAGAGTTCCTTCACCGCCATTTCATCCGGTAGCAACTGCGCCGTTCCGTCCGGGAAGAAGGCCGTGCACCCGCCATCAAATCCGCCATATTGATCCTGCGCCCCATGGAGCACACGCGGCCGATCGAGCTTTCTGTTCACACGCTCCGCCGCTTCGCGCACCAGCGGGCTGTTGATGTCGAAGAGCTTCTCGCCATTGCTTGCGGCAAGCGCGATGTTGCGGCCGGGCGCCGAGGGATTGATCACGCCCATCAGGTCGTAGTCGCCCACCGCGGTTTCTTCGCGACCGGATCGATGACCTGCCCCTTCTCGACCGGCCAGCCACCGCTGACCTTGATCTCTTCCATCACTTCCTTGCCAGCTTTGGTGACAGACCGTCGAGCAACGCCATCCGCGTCGACCACGAAGTATCCGTGCTTATAGGCTTGTTCCCAATGTTCGGGCTGGGTCGCGGTCACGATGCCCGTCTGCTTGCTGGTTTTCACTTTGATGTGGATTGGCTTGCCGGGAAAGCCCTTCGCGATCCATTCCGTCGAATGCTGGTTCGTGTTGCGGACCACGAGGATCAGCTTCGATTCCTCGGCCGCCTGCCGGAAAGCATGGAAGTGAGGCTGGGTCATGCCGCTTTGTCCGATGAACGATTTCGTGCGCGCGGGTAATCGCGAAGCCACTTTCTGTACGGCCTGCCGGGCCAAGTGCGCGGTGGGGCCGGCGAGCAGTTGGGAGGAGCCTTTCTTCACCGCACTGCTCACCAGCGAACGCGCAAGCTTCTGCATGGCGAACGCGCCGAGGTGTGCCGCCACTCGCCCCACCGAGATGATATCGAGCGGCGATACGTCGACGGACTCAATGCCAATCGTGTCGCGGCCAAGCTGTGCGAAGATGCTGCCGTCGATGCCCACCAGCAATTGAAACAACTCTTCAGTTGCATGGAAGTGCCACCAGACGCTGTCGTCCGGATTGTGCCGGACCACAAACATGGGAATGCCGGAGGCGAGCATCTCCGGAATGGTGGATCGCGGGACACCCAGGGGATAGATGATCTGCGAGCCGTTGAACCAGCCCGCATGACCCACCACCAGATGGCTGTCATCGACCACGGGATCGATGCCACGATGGTTCACCAGGCGGCTGAACTCCAGTTCCCAAGGCGTGGCGTGTTCGGCAAACGCCTGATCCACCTTTTCCACGATGTGGGTCTGCGCGAGGTGGCTCCCGGCTAACCGGTAAGCCGCGAAGCGCCGCTGCGTGGTGAAGTAGGGTTTGGGTTTCGGCGGCGTCATCTGCGAAGGCATGTTGCCGAAAGGGCTGGGTCCATTCACATCCGGCGGAACTACGAACTGTCCGAACTTCCCGCGGAGATCGGCGCCTTGTTGTTTCTGCTGCCATGCCGAGGGTCCGTGGCAGCCTTTGTTGCATACGTCAACATATGCGCCGTCCGGCAAGTACGTCCGGTGATATAGAGCGGCGTGGTCCATGAATTCTTTCCTTTTCGTCTCTATTCCGGAACGCGAGAATGCACTCGGAGTTCGGATCTGATAAATTCTGGGAACATGAGGATCTTGGGGCTACTTGTGTGCGCGAGCGCTCTGCCGCTGTGCGCCGCACCGCCGGGCGCCGCACCTCTGGACTGGGCCCGCGAGATCGCTCCACTGCTGGCGGAGAAGTGCTCCGCGTGCCATTCTGCAAAGTCGAAGACGAGCGGTTACTCCGTAGCCACGCGCGATGCGGTCATCGCCGGCGGCAATAAGTACGGCAAGGCCGTCATCGGCGGACATCCGGAGCAAAGCCCGCTGATGAAACTGCTACGCGGCGAGCTTGCGCCGAAAATGCCGGTTGGCGGCGAACTTTCCAAAGCCGACGTCGAGCGTCTCGAGAACTGGATTCGGAGCATGCCCGCGGAGAAGCCGCTGGGACTGCAAGCGTGGCGATGGCCGTTTGAGAAACCCGTAAAGCCAACGTTGCCGACAGCGAAGAACGCATCGTGGCTGCGCAATCCAATCGACAACTTCATTGCGGCCAAGCTCGATGCAAATGGACTCAAGCCCGCACCGGAAGCAGAGAAGCGGGTGCTTGCCCGTCGCGCCTACTTTGATTTGGTGGGCATGCCGCCCACCCCCGACGAGCTCAGCACCTTTCTCGCCGATCCCGCGCCGAACGCTTACGAGAAGCTGATTGACCGGCTGCTCGACGATCCGCGCTATGGCGAACGTTGGGGACGGCACTGGCTGGATCTGGTGCGCTATGGCGAGACCAGTGGCCTGGAAGGTGACGGCGCGATCGGCAATGCGTGGCGCTATCGCGATTGGGTGATCGAGGCCTTTCAAAGCGACATGCCATATGACCGTTTCGTGATGCTGCAGTTGGCGGGCGCCGACGAACACTCGAAGACCCGCAACAACTATCAGCCCGATGCGCAGGGTCACGTCCCGCTGGGATTTCTGCGTGTGGCGCCGTGGGACCGGTCGAATCTGGTTGCCGAGGAAGTCCGCCAGAACTACTTGAGCGAAGTCACCACCGTGACCGGCTCCATCTTTCTCGGCCTGAGTGTGGGATGCGCGCGGTGTCACGATCACAAGTACGATCCGATCCCGCAACGCGACTACTATCGCATGCAGGCGTTCTTCAATGCGATTCAAGTGGAGAACGTGGATGTGCCGTACAAGGATCCCGAGTTTCGCGCGAAGGCCGAGGCCAAGATCAAGGAACTGCAAACGCTGTTGCGTGAGGGCCCTGACCGGAAAGAACTCGATCGCTTCGAAGCGGAGATGCTGAAGAAGTATGTGGC
>JAEUQE010000157.1 GCA_016789785.1 Bryobacterales bacterium | reverse complement strand
ACGAATTCGGGCGCGTCGGCGAACTGGTCCCAATACGACTTGGCGCTGAGCCGCACGATCTGCGCACGCACCTGCGCGGCATGCTCCTTCAGCTTCGCAACACGCAGGTTTTCATCGATGGCTTCGGCGGCTTCGAGATAGCCGTTCAGCGGAGTCTTGGCGTCGATCACGACGGCGCGGCCATTCGGCAGCTTCACCACGAGATCCGGACGCATGCGGCGGCCATCGGCTTCCGCGGAAGCTTGCTCCACGAAGTCGCAGTGTGCCGACATGCCGGCCAATTCCACCACCCGCCGGAGCTGCATTTCGCCCCATCGCCCGCGGACTCCAGGCGATCGCAGAGCGCTTGCAAGCCGCGCGGTCTCCTTTTGGAGTTGCAGTTCGCTCGCCGTGAGCGATTTGATCTGTTCGCGCAGGCCGGCATGGGAACTCTCGCGCGTGACCTCCAACTTGTGCAGCTTCTCCTCCATTTCCTTGAGGGAATCGCGGACGGTGCGTGCGACGATTTCATGTCCGTCGCCCGACCTTCGCAGGACCAGCCACACCACGGCGCCGCCCGCCACGAACGCAGCCAGCAGGCCGAAAAACAGAACCACCTGATCGGTCACGAATGAATTGCTCCTTCAAAAAGGGAAAGCGCGATATGACTTGCGGGGGAGGCAGGCCAGACTTCTGATCTTACCGCTAATGCCACGAAGAGTGCGGGTCTTTTAGAGCTTGAAAACCGGTCCTTCGAGATCCTCCAGGCGGCGTTTGCGGCCCGCTCGCAGAAAGGCGTACCCGAGCGCGGCAAGCCCCAGGCTGACGGGCAGCGTGATCGTGTGAATGGACTGTGGAGTGAGCCGGAGTTCCAGATTGGCCTTCGTGTCGGCGGGGCCGAGCCGCACCCACATCACGACGCCGACGAGGATGAGAAGAAAGAGCCGCCGCGATTGGTTCTTCGCGGCAGCGGCGGTCTTACTGTTGAGGGCAATCCAGCCGGTGGCGGCGCAGGCGCCGAACGTGGCGGCGAGGCTGAAGATTCCGGCGTGAAGGAGGAATCGCGAGTGGGGCAGGAGCAGCCTCGGAGCCTGAGCGTTCACGTTGACGACCGTGAAGGCGATGGTGAGGATCAGCAGATTCCAGGCGATGCCCATCAGGAAGGGCGTGAGGACCTGGGCCAGATAGCCTTCGGAAAGCGGTTGCGGGCGGTGCGAGGCGACCGAGTCAGCCACGCTCGGGGAGGCGAACAGGCAGGGCAGCAGGGCGTAGGCGAGGAGGAACATCACGTCGAGGAAGTCGATGCCTTGGCGGAGGGGGACGAGGATTGCGAGGAGGCCGATCCCCGCCAGATGGCCGAGCCAGTTCATGGGCCCCATGCGGTGGACGGTCATGACGAGTTCGGCCCGCATTGCATCGATCAGCATGCCCTCAAATCGTAGCACCGATCGGGGAGGCGGGATCGGGATTCTGACAGGATGCCGCGCGCCTGATATGATAGAGAAGTTAGGCCCGCCAACGCTGCGGTGAGGTGCGAGAGCGGTTGAATCGGGCGGTCTCGAAAACCGTTGAACCTTTACGGGTTCCGTGGGTTCGAATCCCACCCTCACCGCCAGAATCTCTTACGAGATATCGTTCAAGCTCCGGTTTTCGCGCTCCACGCCGGGAACTCTGAGGAAAGCGCCATGTTGCTTCGCAGCAACGCGAGTGCGCAACGCTTGTCACCCTGTGAGAGCGAGTTGCAACCAATCTGGTGGGGGCTCCGCTCGATAAACGAGATGGCCTGCACTGGACTCTAACAACAGCTTCGGCCCGGCACCCCATTCACTGTTGTCGTAAACACGAAGAGCGTCCATCTCTCGTATCGCCCGGGCGAGGTTCCGGATGCTCGCCGAATAGATTCCGCGCAGCACGGGTGCCGGGGCACTGTGTCCGCCTCGGTCAGCCCGGATCTTCACACGTTCGAGGTTCATCACGAAATCGGCCAGCGCAACGTACCGCATCTCGACAGCGAAGCCGGCAGACCTCGCTGCGCGGGCCTGTTCGAAGGTGATCTCGCTACGCAGTGTCGTTTCGAAAGCAAAGCTCTTCCGATCGTGAATGTGGTCCGCCACGAAGGACGTAAACTCTTCGTTCACCGATTAGCGAATCTCGGGTGGAATCCCCAGGTATGAGCCGCCATTGAGTTCGGCGGCACGATCGTCGGCGTTGAAGAAGTCGACGCCGAAAGAGGAGACGGGAAAGAGCGTAGACTTCCCGCTGCCAGGCGGCCCGGCGATCACGATCATGCGGGGTAATGAGCTATCCGACAAAGTCCTGGCCGGCTCCTTCGCGCATGTCCGCGGGCAGATCCGTCCTCAGGCGGTTGCCGCGGGTGTCGGTTATCCCCAGCGCCGCTAGTTCCTGAGCGGCGGCCTTCGCGCGGGCACCGGCGGCGGCCAGGTAGGGATCGTGGGTGGCCACACCGTAGGCCGGCCCGTTCTGAGCGGTGCTATCCAATTGGCCAAGAGCGGCGCGCAATACGAACTGATCGACCGAGAGGCCCAGCCGGCTCGCCTCATGCGTGAGCCGCTGCGCCACATCTCCAGGCAGATCCAGCGTGATCGTCATGCGTCACCTCTTCTGTTCTGAGTCTAGCAACAAGGGCAGACGCGGGACGCTACGCCGATGAGGTTGACGTTGAGTGGAACGTCGGGGTGGCTAACGATCTCTTGAAGGCGAGCGAGGTTGCCGCCTTGATGTTGCCCTCCCTGATCTTCGTCGAAGAGCCAACCTGAATCGTGCGGACGGTTGTTCGCCGGGGCCGCCGTGGCAGGCGCTCCACGAACGCGAGCTTTTCCTAATCCGATTTCTCCGGAAACAACCCCGGCATCCAACGGGACGCCAGCGTCGCCGGGAAAGCAAGCCGCAACGGAGCACGCTGGCTCTCCGAAATCAATACGCCCTTGTCCAGCAACGCCGATACAACTCTCCTCGCTTGGCGCTCACCCGTCGCCAGAACCGCATCAGCATCACCTCGCGGCAGTTCCCCCCGGTAGAGCACTGCCTCGAGAATTGCTCCGGCTTTTGCGGGCAACTCGCCCATTCGGGTTTCCTCGGCGGCCCATAGGAGAATGCGGCTACGTAGCCGCTGGGGCTGCATCAGGCTCTCCATGAAGGTCACCTGATCAAGGCACACCTTGAGAAAGAACTCGGTGAACGCGCCCAGTGCTTCTTCACTCAGTGTTCCCCTGCCATCCAGGTCGTTACGGCGGACGTTGTCGCAGTTGGCGAGGAGCGCCTTATACTCCTGCGCATTCCGCGCCAGGCCTCTGGCTACCGACCATAATGCGCCAGTATCGAGCAAATCCAGCAACTGAGCATGAGACATCAAGCGCGCGACGCGCCCGTTTCCATCGAGGAAGGGGTGCATCCACAACAAGCGATGATGCGCCGCCGCAACCGCGATGAGGTGCTCCGTTCTTCCGAGTGCTCCATAGACCTGCGAGAATCGTGCGAGAAATCGAGGGAGTGCGCCGCAACTGACCGGCACGTGGCGTCCGACTTGAACATCTCTCCGGCGAAGTTGTCCTGGCACGACAGCAAGCCGCTGCCCGGCAGCAGGATCATCCACCCACAGAAGACCATCTGGGAGCAATTCGCAGAATCGGCGATGGATCTCGCAGATGCTCTCCCCTGTGACCGCAAGCCCTCCCCGAAGACCGCCACCATCAATCCACATCTGGACAGTGATGTGCGCCTTCGCCTCCAGTTGCAGATCACGTTTGCGTGCATTGTTGCTGTAATCGTTGTGGAGCGCGCGTTCGATGTCAATCGGATGCGTGTCGTGCCCTTCGATGAGGTTGGAATAGTAGCAGTTCATCGAACGGACAAGGCCGGCCAGCGAAGAGAGGAGGCTCTCCGGTAAACTGCGCCGGAAGCCCGCTGATCTCTGCGCCAGTTCCAAAGCAAGGTCGGTAATGACGGCGCGGTGGCGGAAGCCCTGTCCGAGCAGAAGCGGCTCCATCAGAGACACCAGTTCTCCTCGATCGTCCGCTAAGATGTCCGGTCTGGCGTCCTCATGGCCGTGCATTCCATCTATAGCTTTACCAGATATTTAGAGGCACGACAACGCCCGTTTTCCGCCGCACGAACGTCCGCTTCCGAGTCCGCTCGTGGGCTCGTCGCAATCAGCCAACATCAGTTCGTGTGGTGTTGCGGAAACGGCGTCAGATACAGCGGCTCTCCCCGAGCCTCGGGCCGCAAACCGTATTTTGCCACGAAGTTCCGCAGCCGCTCGGCAGGCGCGGTAATCAGCAGGCGTCCTCCGATCAGCGTGTGGCTCAACCCGCTACGCCGCACCTGCGCCTGCAGCCACTCCGTATCGAGATGCTGCACTTCCAATCCATCGCCACGCTTCGTCACCACCAGCCATGCATGTCCCGCCACGCTATACAGCGCCGGTTGCATGTCGGTCAGATCCAACACGCGCTGATCGCCAAACTCGACCAGCCGCCCCTGCAGCACAAACCGGTTCTGCTTCTGCCGGTCGACCACCGTAATGTCGTAGAAAGGACGCTGCCCGCTCGTGACACTGATCACCGTGTCGTCGGGATCGAACCAGGTTCCGAGCAGACTCGTGTCGAAGGCCGTATCGTCGCGCGCGGCCAATGGCTCGGTGGAAAGCACGTCACTGCAGGAAATCAATGCGAGAAGAGCGATCAGTACGAAGGAGTATTTCGCGAACCGCATACAAAAGGACCTCCCATATTGTCCCGGCTCTATCATGCGCCCGGAATCCGAGAATGGCAAGGGTCCTGTTCGCAAAGGCGGGCGCGATTCAAAGCTATGATCGGGAGGGGGGAGATGGTGCGGCGAACAAGAAGATCATGGCTCACAAAACTCGCGTTCCTGGTCTCCGCCGGCTGCACTTCCAAGCCGCAATCCGATGCACGTCCTCCGGCCAAGCGATGGGCGGACTTACCTTCTGCCTCATCAAGCGGGCAGACCGTCATGATCGCCGAAGCCACTCCCGACGGTGCAGTTTCCCCACCGGCCGCCGTCGCGAAGATCGAACTTTCCGCCGGGGATTGGAGGCAGCGGCTCACTCCGTTGTCCTTCGCGGTCCTGCGCCAGAAGAGCACCGAACTCGCATTCACTGGCCGTTATCACAAGACGGCGGAACCGGGCGTGTACCGTTGCGCCGGGTGCGGTACGGCGCTCTTTCACTCCAGGCACAAGTTCGATTCGCGCACGGGGTGGCCGAGTTTCTGGGCTCCGGCGGCACAGGACAACGTCTACCTCGCCAGCGATCAGAGTCTCGGAATGACGCGCGACGAAGTGCTCTGCCGCCGTTGCGACGGGCATCTTGGCCATCTCTTCCCCGATGGACCCGAACCGACCGGCCTCCGCTACTGCATCAACTCCGCAGCGCTCGTGTTGGACCCGGCTGCCCCGGCCCAGAGCCCGGAATAGGTACTGAAATTGCACTGGAGGAGAGCTTCGGGGTGTTATACTTCCCGATGCCCATATGTCGGACTGGACTTTTGCACAGCGCGAACCGGACGAACATCTCGCGCGCCTTCACCATTTCTCGATGATTCGCAAGCAAGGTGACCAGGATGTGGAGTTCGTGATCACCGTCAAGGAGTTTGTCAGCCCTCCGGACCCCGCGATGCCCTTCTACGCCTTCGCGGACAAGCAGACCAACCAGAAAACCGTGGCGTACACGCCGAACGGATGGGGCCGTACGCTGCTTGAAGCGTTGTCGCGCTGCCGCGATTCGGTCATGCGGTTTCCCTATGAAGGTGACTGACCGTTCTCTCACCCGCAGACGCTGGCTCGGGTCTCTCGCATCCTGGCCCGCGCTCGCCGCAGCCAACGCGCCCACTGCGGCCCATGCGCCGACTGCAGCCAACGCGCCCGTGCAGACCGACCTCTTCCGCCAGAAGCAGGAGGGTGTCCATACCTATCGGATCCCCGCGCTGATCGAGACGCCCAAAGGCACGCTGCTCGCGATCGCTGACGCGCGCCATGACGGCGTTCGCGACCTGCCGGCACGCATCTCGATCGTGATGCGGACCAGCCGGGACCATGGGCGCACGTGGACGCCGATCCGGACGATTCGCAAAGTCGCCGAAGGTGGCGTTGGCGACCCGTCGCTGCTGCTCGACCGGAAGTCGGGCCGCGTGTGGTGCTTCCATGCCTACGGGCCCCCCGGGATCGGCTTCCCTACTGCCGAGCCGGGCCCGCTCACTGGGCCGAAGGTTCTACAGATTCACGCCATGTACTCGGATGACGACGGCGCATCGTGGTCCGAGCCCGTCGATCTGACGCCGCAGCTTCGCGACCCCTCCTGGCATGCCGTGTTCGCAACCTCGGGCACGCACTTTCAGACTCGCCGCGGACGGTATCTGGTGCCGCTGGTGGTGCGCGATGGCAATCACAACATCACGGCGCGAAATGCTTATAGCGACGATCGCGGCAAAACGTGGTCCGTGGGTCCGGCGATCGGCCCCGGCACCGACGAAAGCAAAGCCGTCGAGTTGAGCGACGGAAGCATTCTCCAGAACATGCGCAACGGAACGCGGCGCGCCGTGGCCATCTCCCGCGACGGTGGCGTGCGGTTCGAACGCCTCCGCCACCATCCCGACTTGGTGGACCCTTCATGCAACGCGGGACTGTTGTCCTTCAAACACAAGGGCCGTCATCTGGTCGTGTTCACCAATGCCGCCAGCAGCAAGCGAGAGAACCTGCAGATCAGCATCAGCCTGGATGGCGGCGAAACGTGGCCGCACCGGCGCGTGCTGCATGCGGGCCCAGCGGCGTACTCCACCGTGATTGCACTCAAGAATGGATCGCTCGGCGTGCTCTACGAGCGTGGTGACCAGTCGCCCGTCGAACACATCACGTTCGCGAGGGTGCCGCTCCAGTGGGTGCTCGGCTCCCGTTAGTTTGGTTGGTTTAACTGTGGCGAGCAAATTGCTGCCGGATTGGCATGACCCGCCGGGATTGTCTTTCCACTCTGGTGCTGGCAACTGCCGCACACGCCAAGGGAAACAAGTATGCGCCGATCCTCACTGGCCAGGCTTATGTGTGGCAACAGGTGCTTGGTCGCGAGAAACGGACCATCGCGGAAGGAACGGAAGACGTCATGGCGAGCCTCGCCGCCGCCGGCTATCAGCGCCTTGAACTGACTTCCTCTTTCTTCCCGCCAGAGCTGACAGAGCGATCCCTGCGCCTGATGGAGAAGCACAAGCTGAAGCTCGACATCATTTACAACGGCGGTGTGATGCATGAAGCGGCCGGCGCCGGGCAGACCATTCGCGACACCATGGCGCTTGCGCGGCGATTGAAGCCCGCCGGAATCCAAGCCGTCAACTTCAACGCCAATCCGAAGCCCAAGCGCGAGCGGAAGACGGACGCCGAACTCGATATCCAGACCAAAGCCATCGCGGAACTCGGGCGGCAGATTCGGGCCGAAGGTCTCCGTCTGACGGTCCATCAGCACGCTCCCGAACTCGCTGAAAACGGGCGCGAATGGCGGCACATGATGAACGGTACCGACCCCAAGCAGGTAGAGATCTGTCTCGATGTGCACTGGATCCTGCGCGGTGGTCTGGATCCGATGACGATGCTCATGGAGTCCATGCCGCGTCTGGCGAGTCTGCATCTGCGCAATTCGAAGAACGGGGTGTGGCTGGAGGACCTGGCCGATGGCGAAGTCGACTATCGCGCCGTCGCCGCGGAGCTTCGCAAAAACGCGTTTCGGGGATGGCTGGTGGTCGAACTCGCGTTGGAGCCGCAGACCATCGTCACGCGCAACGTCACCGAGAGTCTGCGGATCAGCCGCGAGTATGCGAAGAAAGTGTTTCTCTCGTAAAAACGCGCCTTACTTCTTTGCCTCGGAATCGAACACGGTCACCTGATAGCGCAGCGTGACCGGCTTCTTGGGCTCGATACGAAAGCCTTTCTGCCCGGGAAACGTTGCGCCCACGAAACCATAATTCCGCAGACACCATTCGTTCGGAGTGGCTGGATTCGCAGGGTCGGGCGTAATACGAAGTCCCGCCCGGCCGGTGACGAACGTACCTTCCAACTGCGCCCACCGGTGCGGAACATGATCCTCATCCTTGGCCACCGGGCCATCGCTTGAGAGAATCGCCGTCTCCTCGCGCGCTGCGAAACGCGCGCTGAATCCGCCGTAGCCTTTATCACGGTCCGGTGACCCGGCAATGTTCACCGCATCCTGAATCGCCTCAAGAGTCAACGTCACATCGAAGTTTTGCGAACGCAGATCCGCCGGATGCACCTGAATGACCACCGTTTCCCTCACCACCGGCTTGCCATTCAGCAGCCAGGAGTGCATCGCCCGCAGATGGGCACTCTTGGCTCCGCCTTTGAATTCGGCAATGCGTTCGAACTTGTGGATTGCACCCTTGCCGAGCCAGAGATCGCCCTTCTGGCCGCCCGCCTCCACTTGCGGCCACGACCAGAAAACACCCCGGTGATGCACGTGATCCGCGGGTCCTGCATCAGTAACCGTGACACCCGCCGGAGTCGAAACGGGGTGCAGAAAACAACAATCGCGCCCCTCGCCATGGTGGTAGACAAACACCACCCGGCCATCCTGACGGAGAGTGAGACGCCCGGCCACCGGACCGGACCATTCAAAGCCCGCCGTCCATGCATTCGCAGCCAAACCGGCCAACAGCAGAAATGACTTCATACGATCCTCACTCGTGCCGCTTCCTTGCGAATCGCTTCTTCGTTGACTTCCACTCCGAGTCCGGGCGCCGTAGGCACCGCCAGCGACCCGTCCTTCAGTTGCATCGGTTGCTTCAGGAATGTGCCCGCCAGAAACTGCAGCCCGTTCAGCGCCGCGGGATACGTCACCTGATACGCCCCGTAGAGGCACAGCGACGCAGCCAGTGACACGTCGGGGTCCGTAAGTCCACTGCCGAGCACCAACATCCCCGCATCCCGCAGAATCTCGATCTGCCGACGCGCGTCCCACAGTCCCGCGGTGCGTGCAGGCTTCATCGCCACGCCATCCAACAGGTCGAGCCTGATGAACTCGATCAACTCCGTGGACGACACCACGCCCTCATCCATCAGAATCGGCAGCGCACCTTGCTTCTTCATGTCGCGAAAGCCTCTCAGCCGGTTCGCCGCGACCGGTTGCTCCAGGACGTTCACGCCCGCGGCGGCGAGCTTCGGCGCCACCTGCAGCGCGGTGGCGACATCATAGCCCCCGTTGGCATCGGCCCACAGGAAGCATTCGGGCACCATGCGCCGCACCAGCTTCGCAAGCTCGACATCGAACTTCGGATCGGGTGCTACCTTGATGTTGAAGTGCTGATAGCCACGCTTGCGGCCGTCCTCCACCAGGGAGGCGCCTTCATCGAGTGACCGTGGATTCACGGTCCAGCTCATCTTGATCGCATCCAATGGCTTGCGTCCCCACAGTGCCGCGAGACTCCGCCCGGCCGTCTTTCCCGCAAGGTCATGCAGAGCCAGATCGATACCAGCCTTGGCGATCGGCATGCCCGTCGAAAACGACGGAGAGATCGCCTTGTTCATCACCTGATGCGCGCCGGCAATGTCGAGCGGATCCCGTCCAATCAGCGCCGGCACGAGATAGTTCTTCAGCGTCGAAACTACCGACTCCACCGTTTCGTAGCTCCAGGTGTGAGTGGGCACGCTCTGCCCCCAACCGCTTGCCCCATCCTCGCAAGTGATCTTCACGAAGATGGCCGGCCGCTCCGGTTTGGGAAAGAAGCGGAAGTGCCCGGTCACTGGATAGATCACGGGCAACACTTCAATCTGCCGGATCGGCGCGGACTTCCAGGCGGCCAACGGCAACCCGCACAAAGCCCCGGCAAACGCGCGCCGGCTCACTCTGCTCATACGATTTCGAGACGGTCCGCGTCAAACGTCACGCGGCGTCCAGTGCGCAACGCCTCCGCGGACATGCATCCGGCAACGGCATGTGAGAATCCTGCCTGGATGTCCGCCCGTGGCGTACTGCGCGACCGGATACACCGCAGCCAGTTCTGCATATGCGTATCGGGCGATTCTTTCTCGATTGTGATATCGGCGGTGAGCTTGTCGGGCATCCGGCTACCCATTCCCGTCACCTGCATCGCCTGCGCGTCCAGTGTTCCCTTGGTCCCATGCCAGAGATTGCGCTCCGGACTTGCATTCGTCAGCGTCATGGCCCAACGCACCAGGCAATCGTTCGGGTATTCGAGCAACGCCTGGAACGTATCTTCCGTCTCGCGGCCGTCCTTCCACAGATAGACGCCGCCGCTCGCCACCGCCGACTTAGGATACGGTGTCCCCAGGAACCATGGCACAAGGTCGATAAAGTGGCTCATCCACAAGCCCGGCAGACCGTTCGTATAGTCGCGGAAGAGCTGCCATTCGCGCCAGCGCCGCGCATCGAATGGACGCTCGGAACGGCCCATTAGAAATCGCTTCCAATCGATATCCTGCTCGCGGATCTTCGAGAAGTCACGCCGCCAGCGGGCCTCCTGAAAATGGACCTCCATGTCGACGCGCATCACCCGGCCGATCACGCCCTGCTGCATCAGCTTCGCCGCACCCATCAGACCCGGATCACTGCGCCGCTGCGTCCCGATCTGCACCACGCGATCGCAGTTCTTCACGGCGAGATAAGCGCGTTTTGCATCGGCGAACAGCGTGCCCATCGGCTTTTCGCAGTACACGTCCTTGCCGGCGCGAACTGCGTCTTCCAGCATCTGGCTATGCGTGAAGTCGGGCGCTGCGAGAATCACCGCATCCACCTCGGGATTCGCCAGCATCTCCCGATACTCCGCAGTCTTCTTCACCGTGGTGCCGAAGACCGTACCGGCGCGTTCGGCCAAGGCGTCCAGATCGGGGCGATGCACATCGCACAACGCAACGATCGCGATGTTCTCGCCCTTGAGTTTCGAGAGATCACCGACGTGGAAGCGCCCACGTCCGCCGGCGCCGATGATCCCGATCTGGATCTTGCCGTTGGCGGAGAGCTTTTCGCGTGCGGGGGGAGTGGCGGCCGCCGCGGAACCTGCCGCCAGCGTACCCAGAAATGTGCGTCTGGACTCAGACATACTCAGTCTCCTGTGCGTGAAGAAACCCAATTGCGCAATTCGGCTCAGCCGACGCGAGGAAGTTGATAGCCTTTTCGCCGTTCGCGGCGAAGTCCCGCGTTCGCTTCGGCATCATTCACAAACTGTTCCGCTTTGGGATCCCAGGCGAGTTTCCGGTTGAACTGGCGTGCCAAATTGACCAGGATGCAGACCGTGGTCGAACGGTGGCCGATCTCGACGTCGGCGTTCGGCAGCTTGCGCGACCGCATCGACTCGAGAAAATTCGTAAGGTGGAAGCTGTTCTCGCCCGGCCCTTCTTCGGTATCCGGAGGCGCGTTGCAGCGCAGCACTTGATCGAGATCCCAAGGCTCCACCGTGAACGAGCCGCGCTTGATTTCAATGCGGCCCTTCTCGCCAACGAAGATCGCGCCCAAATCCGCATGATCGCGCCGGGCGCCGTGCATCTTCACAACAACGCCATTGCCATAGCGCATGGTCATCGGCACCGGGATCTTCGGGTCCGCGGGCCTCGCTTCCGGCCAGATTTCGACGGGCCCCGTGTCGTCGGTGCCGAGCGCGCACTGCATCTGATCGAGTGAATGCGTCCCCCAACCGGTGACGCCCCAGCTCTGGCCGCCGCCGTCATAGTCGCTGTACCAGGCCCAACGGCGTTGAAGTTCGGGATGATAGGGACGCAACGCCGTCTGGTTGCACCATTGATCCCAATCCAGGCCTTCGGGCATGGATTGCGCCGGCTGATCGACCCACGTTTTCGGGCCTTCGAAGTTGCAGATCAGCACCTCGCGGATGCGGCCGATCGCACCGCTGCGAACCAGTTTCGAGGCATAGACGTTGGCCGGAATCGAACGTTGCTGGGTACCAGTGTTGAGAATGCGCCGGTGGTATCTGGCGGCGTTGACCAGCACGCGGCCTTCTTCCACGGTCAGCGCCATCGGCTTTTCGGCATACACGTCGAGGCCTGCCTGCATGGCATGCAGTGAGATGAGCGCTCGCGCATGGGTGGTGGTTTCGACGAAAACGCCGTCCAGTTTCTCGCGGTCGAGCATTCTCCGATAGTCCTGATACTTCGGGAGTTTCTCGCCGTTGGGGAGCAGTTTGGCGGCCTCGCCGCATTGCGGCAGGAAGCAGTCCGCCAGTGCGACAATCTCGGCGCCGGGGAAGGTTTCGTTCTTCAACAACCAGCGTGCCCTGCCGCCGAGGCCGATGAATCCGAGCCGGATGCGGTCGTTGGCGCTTGCCTTGCGCGGCACTGCAAACGTGGCCGGCAACGCGGTGGCGAGAAAAGATCGGCGTTTCATACCGGAATCAGGAGCACGTGAGACGCCAATCTCCGAGGTCCGTGCTTCCGCCTTAATCTGTTCGTTACGCAGGTCGAGGCTCCGGCTCGGTACGATTCCCAGATTCCCAGAAACAGATATACTCGGCTTCATGAGGGCGCTGTGTGTAATCCTCGCGGCCTGCTCGCTCCCGGTGTATGCGGAGGACTGGCCGCGGTTTCGCGGACACAATGGGTCCGGACTATCGAAACTATCAAGCATTCCTGTCGAATTCGGCGCGGAGAAGAACCTCTCGTGGAAGGTGAGCGTCGGCCCGGGCCATTCCTCCCCGGTAGTTTGCGGCAAGCAGTTGTACCTCACCTCCTTCACGGATGACGTGCTCCGGACTCAAGCGTTCGATGTGCAGACAGGAAAGACTCTATGGTCCGGGGATCTCCCCCGCGACAGAAAGGCCAAGCATCACAATCTGAATAACGCGGCATCGCCTTCGCCGGCCTGCGATGACAAGGGCGTTGTGGTGTTCTTCGCTGATTTCGGGCTCGCTGCATGGAATCAGGACGGCAAACCGGGTTGGAGAATCCCATTTTCCGCGCTCGTGAACAACCACGGAATGGCGAGCTCTCCGGTGCTGGCGGGCAACCGTGTGATCCTGGTCCGTGGCTCCGACCAGGGATCCGAAGTTTTTGCCTGCAATCGCGACTCGGGCAAGCCGGTATGGCGAGACAACCTGGCCGGAGTAACTTATTCCACTCCGGCTGTCACAGGCTCGCAGGTGTTTGTCGTTTCAACCGGGGAGGTGGTAGCGTTTGACCTGCACACCGGAAAGCGCCGTTGGTGGATGATGGGGGTGCCTTACCAGCCGAAAGCCTCACCGATTCTATCTGCTGACGGTAAGTTCCTGTACTTCAGCGCGCTGTCGGTGGACGAGGGCTCGAAGACCTCGTTGAGTTCCTACGATAAGCTCCTTCAGGCGTTCGATGTCAATGGAGATGGGCAGATTACGCTGGCCGAGGTGCGCGAACGCAAAGGGCCCGCCAGCGGGTTCGTCCAAATCGACATCAATGGCGACGGAGTCTTTTCGCGGCAAGAGCAGGAGGCGTTGATGCGGATAGCGGAAATTCCGCATACCGCCGCCGCGGTTACCACGGACAGCGTGGGCGATCAGACAGGAAAGCAACAATGGTCCCTCCGCAAGGGAGTACCCAACGTCGCTTCACCCGTCCTTGCCGGAGATGTCCTGTACCTATTCAAAGAGGGTGGAATCCTGACCTCCGTCCGGGCCGCGGATGGCACTGTATTGAAAGAGGGCCGCATCGGCACAGGCGTTGGCCCGGTTTATTCTTCGCCTGTTGCCGCCGCTGGCAGGCTGTACATCGCCAACCAGCAAGGCAAGGTATTTGTACTGAAGGCGGCAGCCGAATGGGAGGTTCTGGCGGTCAACGATCTTGGAGAGGATTGCTTCGCAACACCGGCGATGGCGGCTGACCGCTTGTTCGTTCGTACCGCGAACACGCTGTGGTGCCTACGGCAGGCCGATTGACCCAGGGATAACGGCGGCTCGCCTGGGCGCCATGTTCCCGTCAACGATCCACCCTTGATTCACGCATGGCGATCCGGCATTGTGAAGGATGGCGGGACACGCTGTCATGAAGTCAACTGCTTCCGGTGGCCAGCAGCTTTTTGATCCGGGCGTTGCCCGAAATGTCGCATGCGTCCTCTTGGGAGCAGCCGCCCTCGCTTCGAAGGCACGCTACTCCGGGCCGCATACGGCGCTTGTTCACAGCTACGGCGGCAATGTCGCAGCCTCCTTTGCGGTCTACTTCATTCTCGCCACTCCGCTGAGCCGTCTGAAGTTCGGCAGAGCAATTCGAGCCATTCTCGCCTTGGCAGTGGTCGACATCTTCGAGGCCACGGATGGCTTCCAAGTGATGGCGAACACTTACGATCCAGTCGACTATCTCGCGAATGGCGTTGGAATCGTGCTCGCTCTGATCGCCGACGCCGTGGCCGCCAGAGTCGCCGGCAGGTCTCAATCTGGCAAACTGTGACTCGCCGCGCTATGGCGCTGCATCTCGAACTGTGGTACCAAAGGACTCATCGGGCCGTTTTCCGGCCATTGGGAAAGGGGGGCATGACCAATGTCCCGTCGGTTGGTGTTGATTGTGGAGGATTCTACCGATCTGGCCACAAATCTGGAAATCGCCTGTGCGGCGATACATAACGTGGAGGTAAGAGTTGCGCCGGGCGCGGAGCAGGCCTGGGATGAACTGCGGCGTGTTTCCGAGGGCGATCCACTCGTGATTGTGACGGACATCCGGTTACCCGGCACCGACGGCTTTGATTTGATCCGCCGTGTACGGGGGGATTTGCGTCTGCAGGCAACACCGATCGTTGCGGTCAGCGGAGACGGCGATCCCGATCTGCCCGAACAACTGGCGGAACTCTCGGTGAGTGCCTTTTTTCGCAAACCCTACTCCTTGATGGCCGTCCGCAGCCACCTGGAGGCATTGCTCGACGCGAAATCCGTCATCGCCTGACGCCGGCAAGCCGGCCCAATGAACTTTCGCCGACTCTCGCTGCTTTGGAAGATCTGGCTGTCGACCTCCGTCGCCTTAACGGCGATGTTCGTCGTCATGGGCTTCTTTCTCGAACGCAGCGTTCGCCAAACAGCCGCCGCCAGCCTTCAGGACGAAGTGCAATCCAACTCGAAGACCTATCAGGCGTTGTGGCGTGCGCGGGCGGAACAACTCGAGTCCCTGGCGACCACGCTCAGCACAATGCCAGTCATGCGCAAAGCCACCACCAGCCCCGACGCGGAAGTTGCCCAGTCGCTCGGCAACACCTGGCGCAAGGCGGTTGGCGACCGTGCCGAGCAGTCATTCCTTCTGATCACTGACCCCAATGGCCAGGCCGGCACGTTCTCCCGGGAGCCGGGACCAAATCAGTTCGATCCCCGCGAACTCGTGCAGAAAGGGATGCCGAAGTTCCCCGTTCCACTCTCCGGCTTTCTCGTGCAGCAGAGCCTGCTCTACCAGGTGGTGGTCGCCCCCATCTACGGGACAACTCCTGGGAATCGCGGGCAGTTGCAGGGTACGCTGCTGATCGGCTTTGTGGTGGACGGCTCGGTGGCCCGTGGCCTCAAAGACGGTACCGGAGGCAGTGAGTTCATTTTCGCGGCTCGCGGCCAGATCTTCGCTTCGTCGCTGGACGATCGAGCCACTGGCAACGTGGTTCGCAGCGTAGCGCGAGCGGGCAACACCGCCACCCTGATCAGCGACGGTTCCCGCGAATACGTTCCTTTCTCGCAGCCCCTGGTCGACTTCGAAGGCAAAACGCTCGGCCGCCTCATGATCCTGCGTTCGTTTGAAGGCGCCAAGAACACGGTGGCTGAGTTGCGGAGGCGGTTCGCGTGGATGTGGGCCGCCGCCGTGATCATGGGCCTTCTGCTGACCTATGTCGCCGTGGAGCGCATCGTCAAACCAGTGCAGGATCTCGACCGGGCGGCTTCGGAAGTCGCACTCGAGAACTATGCGCACCGCGTGGCCGTCTCAAGCGACGATGAACTGGGCCGCCTCGCCGCAACCTTCAACAAAATGATCGAATCCCTGCAGGCTGCGCGCGCCGACCTGATCCGCAAGGAGCGCATCGGCACCATCGGACGGTTGGCGAGTTCCATTGTCCACGATCTTCGCAATCCGCTGGCTGCGATCTACGGCGGATCGGAGATGCTGGTCGATACTCAGCCGACTCCGGAGCAGTCGCGACGGATCGCCGAGAACATCCATCGTGCATCGCGGCGCATTCAGGAGTTGCTGGATGATCTGGTGCGCGTCACCCGCGGCAAGACCAAGCGTACCGAGCCTTGCCGGGTCCGCGACCTCGTGCGCGCATCGTTGATTCCGCTGGAGAGCGCCGCGCACGGGCAGGACGTGAAGCTTCTGATCCGGATCGCCGGCGAACTCGAAGTCACCGGAGACCGTCCGCGCCTGGAGGGCGTCTTCTTCAATCTTGCGCAGAACGCCATTGAGGTCATGCCGAAGGGCGGCATTGTGTCCTTCTACGCGCAGGCCGAGGGCGGGTGGATCACCGTGGAGGTCGCCGACACTGGCCCGGGAATCGCCGCCGAAATTCGCGACCAACTCTTCCAACCCTTCATCACGCACGGCAAGAAGAATGGACTGGGGCTCGGGCTTGCGCTCGCGCGGCAGACCGTTCTCGACCACGGCGGCGACCTCTGGGTCAGCTCCGAGGAAGGGAAGGGCGCACGATTTTACCTGCGGCTTCCACAGGCCACCGAAGCCTCCAGGGGCTGATATAATGTGTAGTTTACCCTCCGTAGGAGATTCCACTGATGTTTGATCTGTTTCGCAGCCGGGAGAAAAGTACGCGTATCCTGCTCGGCACTCTGTTGATGCTGATCGCGATCTCGATGGTCGTGACCTTGATCCCGGGCGTCGGCTCTGGCGATACCGGCCAGTCCGACCAGGTGATCGCCGAGATTGGGGATGATGCTGTGACCATGCGCGAGGTCTCCATGAGCTTGCAGGACACCCTCAAGGGGCGCCAGGTTCCGAATGAACTCCTCTCCATCTATGCGCCTCAGATTGTCAATCAGATCATTACCGAACGTGCCGTGGCCCACTATTCGAAAAGCGTCGGTTACAAGACCACCGATGAGGACGTCGCCTACGTGATTCGGATGCAGGTGCCGCAGCTTTTCGAGAACGGCAAGTTCATCGGGAAGGAAGCCTACGCGCAGTTCCTCGCCTCGAACAACACCTCGATTTCGGAGTACGAGCGCCGTGCGCGCATGATGGCGAGCCTGCGCCGTCTGCAGGGCATGGTTCTCGAAGGCATGGTGGTGACTCCGCAGGAAGTGGAAGCCGAATACCGCGCCCGCAACGACAAGCTTACGCTCGAGTTTGTGAAGATCGATCCGAACCTGATCCGCAACGAGATCAAAGTGACGCCAGAAGAAATGAACGCGCACTGGGCCTCGTCGAAGTCCATCTACAAGATTCCCGAAAAGCGCGCCTTCCGTTTGCTGGTGGCCGACGAAGCAAAGGTCAGCGAAGGCATCAAGATGAGCGACGCCCAGTTGCTCAGCTTCTACAACTCGAACAAGGACGCCTTCCGCACTCCCGAGCGCGTTCGCGCCCGGCACATTCTCATCAAGACGATGGAGAAGCCGAAGGAAGAGCACGAGAAGCTGAAGAAGAAAGCGGAAGATCTGCTGAAACAGGTCAAGGCTGGCGGGGACTTCGCGGATATCGCCAAGAAGAACTCCGAAGATACGGTGTCGGCTGCCAAGGGCGGCGACCTTGACTGGTTCGGCAAGGGGCAAATGGTGCCCGAGTTTGAAAAGGTCGCCTTCGCACTGAAGCAGAACGAGATCAGCGACATCGTTACTTCCTCGTTCGGCTATCACATCATTCAAGCCACCGGCAAGGAAGAAGCGCGGCTCAAGCCTTTCGAAGAAGTGAAGGATCAGATTCAGAAGGATCAGACCAAGCAGCAGGTCTATGACCGCATGCAGGAAGGCATCGAGCAGGCTCGCCGCGAACTCGTGAAGGATCCCAATGCGGCCGAGCAGATCGCCGCAAAGTACAGCATGCACTTCGTGAAGGTGGAAAAGGCGGGACGCGGCGAAGCGTTGCCCCAGGCCGGCCAGTCCGTTGAACTCGATGACGCGATCTTCGGCCTCAAGAAGAAGGGCGAAGTCACCGAAGTCGCGCAGGTCACCGGCAACAAACTGGTAGTGGCCGTGTTGGACGATGTGTTTGCCGAGCGCCCCGCGGAACTTGCGGAAGTGGAAAGCCAGGTGCGTTCCACCATTCAGAACGAGCGCGCCCAGCGTGTTTTCCAGGAACGGTCCAGCCAGTTGATGGATCAGGTGCGCAATGCCGGGGGCGATCTCCGCAAAGCGGCGGCGGCCATGAAGTTGGAAGTGAAGACCACCAACGAATTCAGCCGCGAGAGCAACGCCGAAGGCATCGGGCCCGGCAACAGCCTCGACGAAGCGTTCCGCCGCGATGTCGGCTCAGTGTTCGGACCGGTCAACCTCGGCGGCACGAACTACGTGTGCAAGGTCGTCAAGAAAACGCCCGCCGATATGTCGGCCTTCGAGCAGCAGAAGTTCGACATTCTGCTCCGCCTGAAGGGCCGGAAGGCGCAGGAGCGTAAGGATCTCTTTGAGGACGGCCTGCTCCAGCACCTCCAGAAGAAGGGCGTGGTGAAGATCAATAAGGACGCCGTGAAGCGCCTGGTGGATAGCTACAAGAGCTCCTAGCGCATGATTGATGCACTGGTGGAGTTTCTTCGCACCCTCACCAATCCGGAAAAGCTGATACACCTGCTATCCACGGTATTGGGTGGCCCGCTGGGTTACCTGATGCTGTTCGGCATTGTCTTTGCGGAGACCGGTCTCCTAATGGGTTTCTTCCTTCCGGGGGACTCTCTTCTGTTTACGGTCGGGGTGGTTGCGGGCGCCGGACACCTCAATATCGTCCTCATCAATATTCTCCTGATGGCTGCTGCGATTGTCGGGGACGGTGTCGGCTACTATCTGGGGCGGCGTACCGGTCCCGCCATCTTCAACCGGCCGGACTCGCGCTTCTTCAAGAAGGAACACCTCCAGCGGACTCATGAATTCTATGAGAAGCACGGCGGCAAGACCATCATCTACGCCCGCTTCGTTCCCATCATCCGCACTTTCGCTCCGTTCGTCGCCGGCGTGGGCCAGATGAGCTACGGGCGCTTTCTCTCGTTCAACATCTTCGGGGGAATCGGCTGGGTGTTCAGCATGACGATGCTGGGCTACTTTCTGGGCGGTTTCCCCATCGTTCAGCGGCACTTCGAGAAGGTGATCATCGGAATTATCTTCATCTCCGTGATGCCGATCGTCATCGAATACTGGAAGAGCCGCAGGTAGTCTGGAACCGGTGAAGCCTCGGCTACGTAGGAGAAGTTATGCGCTGGCTGGGCCTCTTTGTACTGTCTCTGCCACTCCTGGCGAACCCGGAAGAGTTGGAGAAGAACCGGGTCATCCTGCGCCGCGCGGCGGAGTTACTGAAGCAGGACGACGCCAATCTCGACAAGTTCTACTTCCTCCGCCGGCGGGAGACCAAGGAATTGGATTCCGATGGGAAGGTGAAGTCGCGTACGGTGGTCACCACCCGCCGCGAAGCCTATGACGGGCTCACCATCACACGGGTCGTCGCCCGGGATGACAAGCCGTTGCCCCCGGACGAGTTGAAGCGTCAGGAGGAGTCGATCCGCAACAATGTCGCCGAATACCGCCGGAAGCAGGCGGAGGAAAAGGCGAATCCCAAGCCGGCCCCAGCGCCCAAGAAAGGGGATTCCGACGCCGACGTGATGATCCGGGAATTTCCGGAAGCGCTCGACTACCGGCTTGCCGGCACCGAGATGCGCCGCGGCCGCGAGACCCTCATCTTCGACTTCTCGCCACGTCCCGGCTACAAGCCCAAGAACTTCAAGATGAAGTTCTTCGAGAAGATGAAAGGCCGCATCTGGGTGGATAAGGCCACCAACGAGATGGTGGCGGGCGACGCGGAGATCTTCGAAACGATCAACATCGGATTCGGCGTTGTGGGAACAATGCGCAAAGGCACCCGCTTCCATATGGAGCGCCATGAGGCCGCACCCGGACTCTGGGTTTCCGACAGCATGCAAGTCCGTTTCGCGGCACGATTCATGCTGGTAAAGTCGTTCTTCCAGGAGATGGACACGAGAATCACCGAGTTCCAACTCCGCCCGCAGCCGGTTGCCGCGGCAGCGAATCCCGCCGCACCGGCCGGCAATCGGTGACGCGTCATCCGTCGTGAGGCGCGCGGTCCGCGATGATAATCTAGAAAAACACACGAATGGAAGAATCCGGACTTTCCTCTCAGCGCGTATCGTTAAGGGGGCAGCCTCGCGAGACAGCCTGGGTCAGCTATCTCGCCAAAACCGCGACCGGCGATGACGCTGCGTTTGGATCGTTGTACGACGAGACCAATGTCCTGGTCTACAGCCTCGCCGTACGGATGGTGGGGAACGAAGAGGATGCAGAGGAAGTGACACTGGACGTGTATAACCAGGTTTGGCGAATCGCCAAAACCTTCACCCCGGAACGAGGTTCGGTGACCGCGTGGCTGCTGACCTTGGCGCGCACCCGGTCCTTGGACAAGCTGCGTGCACGCGCTTCCCGGCAGCGCAATGTGGAGCCGATTCCCGAGCAGTTCGATCCACCCTCCGGCATCTCAACTCCCGAAGAGCAGACCGCCCTTTCCGAGCAGCGCCGGCTGGTGATACAAGCTCTCTCCCAGTTGCCCGATGAGCAGCGCAAGCCGCTCGAGATGGCCTACTTTCAGGGTTTCTCCCACTCTGAACTTGCTGATGCGCTCGGTGAGCCGCTGGGTACCATCAAGACCCGTATCCGGCTCGGCATGATGAAATTGCGAGAGTTGCTCGCCATCCCGGCGGGCGGCCGGCTGGAGGCTGAAGTCCAATGAATTCCCGTGACTTGACGCCGCTTGAGAGCTTCGGTTTCCTGGACGCCGAGCAGGAGCAGGAACTGAAACGCTTGGCTGGGACGGATCCCGACACAGCAGCCGCCCTCGGAGAATGGGAGGAAGTGGCATCGTCGCTGGCGCTCTCGGTTATTCCCGTTGCCGCGCCGCCAGGCCTCAAGAATCGACTGATGTCGAAAATCCGGAAACAGGGTGAGCCCAAAGTGGTCGCGCCCGGGTTGCGTATTGCCTTCCAGCAGGATGCGGTTTGGCGATCCACCCCGTTTCCAGGGGTGTCCTACCGCTCGCTCTCAGTCGATCCAGTCTCCGGAATGGCCACATCGATCCTCAAAATGGAGCCTGGCAGCATGTATCCCCGCCATAAACACGTCGCCCCGGAGCATGCCCTTATCCTTGAGGGCGATTGCTTCCAGGGCTCGGTGTACTTGCAGACAGGAGACTATCAGTTGGCGGACGGAGACACGGTTCACGAACCCATTCGTACAGACAATGGATGTCTCATTCTCGTGATGGCTTCACAACACGACGA
>JAEUQE010000156.1 GCA_016789785.1 Bryobacterales bacterium | reverse complement strand
GAGCGCGCCCGCGAAGCCCGCCGAAAGCAGCATCGTCGACCGGGTGAAGAGCATTCTGAAGCGCTGATCAGCGTACGATCTCGATCGCCACGGGAGGTAACTCGCGGCGTCCCGCGCGGATCCGCAGCGTGTGCATCCCTGTTGCAAAGCGGCTCACGGAGAACACCAGTTCATACCGCGGACGGCGAGGATCGGCGCAATGCGAAATCACATCGCCCGCCGGCTCGCCATCGACCTCGAACTGCACCATGGCGGGATCCAGCAATTCTTCAAAGGTCGCCTTCACTGAATCGCGGGTGATGCGAGTGCCCATCAGCAGATCGGTGGCATCGGCGACCGAGAGCAGCCTCGGCACCATGGGACCTTGCGGCACCACGCGCATCGTCGCCACCTCGCACATCGGCCGCCCGAGCCACTCCGCCTGCACCGGCACTAACCCCGTTGGCACGCCGTCGGGCAACAGCACATTGATCTGCTGCTGGCCATCGGCAAGCGGCGCCGCGATGTAGTTCGGCTCACCCCACGCATCGCCGATTCGCACGCGCAGATGATTCAGACCGCACTCCGCATCAAGCCCTTCCACCCAAAGGGACGCGCAAGCGAAACGTCCGCGGCAAGGAACCACAGGCTCGGTGCCGTGCGGGTTGGAGATGCGGCGGATCCGCGCGGATACCGCCGGTGGATTCACGGGCAGTTTCTCATACCAGCCGGCCGGGCGCTTCCGCAAGCTCACCCACATGTATTGCGAGCCCACGCCTTCCAGCGTGTACAGTTGGAAGTCGTGCCGGTTGGCGTACGCCAGGAGTTCCTCGGGGCGAAATCGCACCCCCGACCACGTGTCGACGAGGTGCGACGGGCCCGGCAGACCATTCACCTGAAACCACAACAACCCGCCAATCTTCAGTACACGGTGTGCTTCTTCCAGATAGGAATCGACCACCGCACGATCGGGGATGTGCTGGAACACCGCATACGAATAGACGAAGTCGAAGGACGCGTCGGCGAACTGCCGCAGATCCGCGCCCGCGCTCCGATGCACGTGAGCGTGCGCGATCCCTCGCAGATTCGCCCGCGCGCGCTCCACCATCTCATCCGACACGTCCACACCATGGATCTCGCCGAAGTGCCGGCTGAGCGGCCGCAGCAGACGTCCCGGCCCGCAGCCGATCTCGAGCGCGCGCCGCGCCCGGGGAGAACCCGGCGCCAGACGGCGCAACTCATATTCCAGCCCGAAGACCACTTCGTGCGCCGTGGCGAAGAACTCATCGTCTTCCTGGTCATGTTTTCCGAACGCGACGTAGTAATGCGCATCTTCACGGGCACGCGCGTTCCAATCGTCACGCATGCGGTCGAGCACGGAGGATTCGGCCATCGTTGGTGATTGTAGCGAACGCGAGAGAGAATGAAGAGAATGCCTCACATTCGCGCCAACGATCCGGAAAGCGTCTCTTTCAACCGCATGTTGATGGACGAACTCGCACAGAAGGGCTTCTATCACAGCATTCCGTTGCCGGATGGAAAGGTGCTGGAAGGGATCATCCCCCTGGATGTGCTTCGTTCGCGCGCAGCCGAGTTCCCGATTCCCGAACGGCTGGACGGTAAGCGGATTCTCGACATCGGCACCTGGGACGGATTCTTCGCCTTCGAGATGGAACGCCGCGGCGCGGACGTGGTCGCCATCGACAATACGGAAGTGGAGAACTTCTCCATGGCTCGCGAACTGCTTGGCGCGAAGGCCGAGTATCGCGTGCAGGATGTTTACGAACTCACTCCCGAGCGCAACGGCTATTTCGACATTGTGATCTTCATGGGCGTGCTGTATCACCTGAAGCATCCGCTGCTCGGGTTGGAGCGCGTGTGCGACGTGACGAAGGAACTCGCGATCGTGGAATCGTTCGTCACCAACGAGACGATGACGCAGGATCCGCCGTCGATGGAGTTCTACGAGACCACCGAGCTGTTGGGACAGGCTGATAACTGGTGTGGCCCGAACATTCAGTGTCTGCTCGCGATGTGCCGTGCCGCGGGCTTCGCGCGCCCTGAGTTGATCCGCGTGAAGTTTCAGCGTGCCGTCGTCGCCTGTTACCGGCACTGGCTACCCGAGCCTACCAATCCTTCGGCGGATCCGCCACGGTTGCTTGCCGCGACCCATGCGTCGAACTATGGCATCAACTTGAACTCGTCGAAGGAAGAGTACATCACGGCATTCTTCAAGACTTCGGAAACCGGGCTCGATGGGAAGAACGTGTTTCCCGAAGTGGGCGGCTACGGGGTGGCGCCTTTGTCCGTGAACCATACCGGCGGCGATGGTTGGCAAGTGAGCTTCCGGCTTGCGCCCGGACTGCGCAGCGGCTGGCATGAGGTGAGGCTGCGAACCGCGAACAGCCGTTACAGCAACGCCGTGAAGATCGCGGTGGATGTGCCGTTGGACGTGGAGGAACTGAAGCTTGTGGGCGCCTGCGACGGCCGCAGTTGGAAGCCGGGCGAAGTGCAAGCCGGCGAGGATGCGCGCATGTCGGTGTGGCTGAGCGGTCTGCCCGAAAATGCGGATCGCGCCAACGTGCGCGTCCGGTTGGGCGCCAAGAGGCTCGCGATTGATGAACTGCTTCCGCCCGAGCCGGAAGCAGACTACCGCCAGGTGAACGTCAAGCTGCCACGAGCCTTTCCAAAAGGCCGCTACGACCTGGTAGTGACTCTTGGTAATGCGCTGGCAGGCCCACTATCCATGCGGGTGGTGTAGCAGCCACGCCTGCTAGAATCGGACTCAACGGCATGAATCGGAGACAATTCCTCGCGTCGGCGGCCGCACCTCTCGCGGCACAGACCGCTCGCAAAATGAACGTGATCGTGATCCTGGCGGACGATCTTGGTGCGCGCGACCTCGGCTGTTACGGCAGCATTTACCACGAGACGCCGAACCTCGACCGCTTCGCACGCAGCGCGATGCAGTTCACGCAAGCCTATGCAGCCTGCCCCGTCTGCTCACCGACGCGCGCCAGTATTCTCACAGGCAAATATCCCGCGCGCCTGAAGGTCACCGATTGGATTCCGGGCCGCAAGCAATGGCCGGCGGCGAAGCTACTCACGCCATCCTTCGAACAGCAGTTGCCATTGCGGGAAACGACGCTCGCCGAGGCGCTGAAGCCCGCGGGATACGTTTCTGCAAGTATCGGCAAGTGGCATCTCGGCGGCGAGGGGTTCTCTCCCATCGAGCAGGGTTTTGCGTTGAACATTGGCGGCACCGAAAAGGGATCACCGCCGTCGTACTTCCCGCCCTACAAAATCCCGGGTCTCGAACAGCGCTTCGACAAAGACTATCTCACCGACAATCTGACCAGCCGCGCCGAACAGTTTCTGGATGAGCATAAAGGCGATCCTTTCTTCCTCTACCTGCCTCATTTCGCGGTGCACACGCCGCTTCAGGCCAAACAGGAGTTGCTTGCGAAGTATCAACAGCGCGCGGCCGCGATTCGCCCGCAGAGCGAGCCGGTCTACGCCGCGATGCTCGAAAGTCTGGATGATGGCGTGGGGCGGATTCTGAAAAAGCTCGACGATTTGAAGATCGCGGACCGGACCGCCGTGTTCTTCCTTTCAGACAATGGCGGTCTGCGATTCGAAGGCCGCGGCAAGACGCCGGTCACCGACAACTCGCCGCTGCGCGCGGGGAAAGGGCATCTTTACGAGGGCGGCATCCGTATTCCGTTCCTGGCTCGATGGCCCGGGGTGACGAGAGGCGGCACGTCCCGAAGGCCTGTCAGCACAGTCGACCTCATGCCCACGGTGCTCGATCTGCTGGGTATCAAAGGTCCGCAGATGGACGGTGCGAGCATCGCGCCGCAGCTTCGCGGTTCGCTCGATGCCGGAAACCGCGATCTCTACTGGCACTATCCGCACTACAGCAATCAGGGCGGTGTTCCCGGTGCTGCTATCCGCCGCGATGACTACAAGCTGATCGAGTTCTTTGAAGACGGAAGGCTCGAGTTGTATCACCTCATGACGGATCCGAGCGAGCGGCGCAATGTGGTGAAGCGCGAGGCGGCGCGTGCGCAGGAGATGCGGGCCGCGCTCAACGCCTGGCAGAGCAGTGCCGGTGCTTCCCTACCAAAGCCGAATCCGGACTATGATTCCACGAAAGCGGATCAAGGTCTCACCGGCGTCGAGACCGCAACGGCGCCAGTGTAGCCCTCAGCTACAACCGGACAATTTTCTCGGACTTGAATCCCTTCAGAGCGTTGCGGCTGTCGACAATCAGCTTCGCTTTCCCGACGAGTTGCGCGTAGTCGACGCCACTGTGATCGGTCACAATCACCACGCAATCGGAGGATTCCGCGGCTTCCAGAATACCGGTCCGCTCCATGTCGTGCCCTTCCACCTGGATCTTCGGAACGAATGGATCGGAGTAAGTGACGTGCGCGCCCTTCTTTGAAAGCAGGTGAATGATATCGAGCGCCGGCGACTCGCGCACATCGTCGATATCGCGCTTGTAGGCCGCCCCCGCCACGTGTACCTTCGACCCCTTGAGCGCTTTGCCGTGGTCGTTCAAGGCGGAGATCACCTTGTCGACGACAAAGTGCGGCATCTGGCCGTTGATGTATCCCGCCAAGTCGATGAAGCGCGCTTCAATGCCGGCCTGCTTCGTCTTCCATGACAGATAGAACGGATCGATCGGAATGCAATGCCCGCCGAGCCCGGGGCCCGGGTAGAACGGCATGAATCCGAACGGCTTTGTCGCGGCGGCTTCAATCACTTCCCAAACGTTGATCCCCATGCGGTCGCACATCATGGCCAGTTCGTTCACCAGGCCGATGTTGATCATGCGGAATGTGTTTTCGAGCAGTTTCACCATTTCGGCTACTTGCGTGGAGCTTACCGGAACCACGGTCTCGAGCGCCTGGCTGTAAAACGCCACCGCGAGGTCCGTGCAGGTGGGCGTGGTGCCCCCAACCACTTTCGGAATGTTGTTGGTCTGAAACTTCGGATTGCCGGGGTCCACGCGCTCCGGCGAAAAGCAGAGGAAGAAATCCTCGCCCACCTTCAGACCTTCCTTCTCGATCATCGGCAGCACCAGTTCCGCGGTTGTCCCCGGGTAGGTGGTCGATTCCAGAATCACCAGCAGACCGGGCCGCGCGTACTTGGCTACCTGCTGCGACGCCGACACCACGTAGCTCATGTCCGGATCCTTGGTCTTGCGCAACGGTGTCGGTACCGCGATGTTGACCGTATCAAACTGCGAGATCACTTCAAAGTTCGTGGTGGCTTTCAGGTGGCCCGACTTCACCAGTTGACTCACCACCTCGGAAGGAACGTCCTGCACATAAGAGCTTCCGCTGTTCAACTCGTCCACCTTGGACTGCAGTACGTCGATCCCGGTGACCTGGAAGCCGGCCTTGGCGAACTCCACCGCAAGCGGCAGGCCCACGTATCCGAGACCAATCACGCCGACATGCGCGGTCTTGTCCTTCAGCTTCGCCCGAAGCTGTTCCGCCCACACGCCGGCCTGCTGAGATGTGCCCATTCGATTGAACCTATTTCCTTTCCCAATAGAACTCGCCGCCAGCCACGATCTCGGCGGGGCCCTGCAGATAGATATCGTCTTCCTGGCGGATTCGGAGTAGTCCCGCGGGGGTGTGCACGTCCACCGGGCTTTCCACGAGGCCCAGATGGCTCGCCGCGACGTAAGCGCCTGTGCTTCCCGTACCCGAACTCATGGTCTCGCCGGCGCCGCGCTCCCAAAACCGCACTTCCAGCGAATGCCTGTCGATCACGCGCACGAACGACACATTGGTCCGGTTCGGGAAATGCGGATGATGCTCGATGCGTTTGCCGAGGTCACGCCAGGGGAAGTCGAAGTGGTCCACCATCAGCGCGCACTGCGGATTTCCAACGTGAAACACGAGCGTCTCCCGGGACCCGTCCTCAAAATCGAGCGCCGTCGCGAAGCCCGATGGGTCACCTTGGGCCTTCCCCATGTTCATCTCGAACTGGTAGGCGAGACCATTGCTTTCCAGGATGCGGAGATGCTTCAGACCGGCGCCAGTCATGATGCGGACTTCGTTGCCGCCGGCGGCGGGTTCGAGTCCCGCGTCCAGCACAAATGCCGCCGCGCAACGCGTGCCGTTGCCCGAGATTTCCGAGTCGCTCCCGTCGGAGTTGTACAGCCGGATCGCGCATTGGAAGCCGCTGTCCCGGGGAGCGGGCGTTACCAGCAGCCAGCCATCCGCACCGATGCCGGTGTGGCGGTCACAGATCGCCTGTGCCAGTTCCCGCTGATGCTCGCGAGGAGCGTCCGCGGTCCAGGTAAGCAGAAAGTCGTTGCGCGCGCCATGCGCCTTTGTAAATGGGATTTTCATTTTTCCCGGCTCTCGCGATGATAAATCTCAATCACGGGAGCGCCCTTGACGCTTATCATTTTCACACACACATAGCGCGGGCCGCGACGTTGGGCACGGAGGATTGCGGTCGCCACGGAGTCACCTGAAATCGCCACCGCCCATTCCTCCCAAAGGAACAAATCCGGCCGCGCGACCGCCGCGTTCCAATGTGGATGGTTGCCTTCGTGCAACACCTCCTTCAGCGGAATGCCCGCTTCGCGGTAGACTGAGGCGATGTCGCCCAGGGTGCCGAAAACTCCCGAGCCGGGCCGGTAATGCTCACGAAGATAGCCGGCCGCCTGCGTGGTCCATGCCCGCCGTGCTTCCGAATTGACCTGCGACTCCTTCCATACCATCCAGGATTCGGGCCTCGGATAGGCGATCCATTGCGAGATCGCGATCAGCACCACGGCGGGAGCAACCGCGATCCGGAAGCGCAAAGGCGCGGGTAAGACGAGCGATCCCGCTCCCAGTACCAGCAGCGGATACGCCGCGAATCCATAGCGGATGTTGTAGTAACTATTCGGCCATAAGTGCGGCACGAAAATCGGCGTTCCGGAGGAGTAAATACTGAGTATGTAGAAAATGACCGGTAACAGAAACAAGCCCATGGGAAGCCATGCCCGCCACAACACCGCCACCGCTGAACCGGCGATTCCGAGCCAGAACAGCGGACTCCCGGCGCAGAGTTCCGCAGCGGCGCGGAGTTGAACCAGCGCCCTCTCCAGATCATGATCGCCCGGGTAGCGGCTCATCCCTGCTTCCAGTTGGCGCTGGTAGATTGCTTTTGCGGAGTAAGGTCCGTCAAAAAAATACCAAATGTCACCGTAAAACCACCAATTGTGGAAGAGCCACCAGACCGGGCCCGCCGATGCGAGTGTCCCGAACATGAGCCCATGCCAGAACCGGCGAGGCTTGCCCCCCAACCAGAAGAACAAGGCTGCGAACGGCGTCAGGAACCATCCTTCATAGCGCGTAAGCGACGCCGCGTTCAATGCCAGCGCTCCGCCCAAAACGGCCCACACACTTCCCGACTTGGCGTAGCTGACCATCGCGTACAGCAATCCGAAGATCGCCGCCATCAGCACGGGCTCCGTCATCGGGATCGCCTGCAGATAAAGCAGATTCGGATTCAACGCATAGACGAGGACGGCCGTGCCCGCCGCCACGCGGCACTCATACCAGCGGTGAATCGCCAGATAGAGGAACACGCCTCCAAGCACGAAGCACGCCGCCGCAGGAATCGCCCCCGCCAGCCCCGAGCGCCATAGGTGATCGTCGCTGATCCATGGCAGCATCAGCAGATGGGGCAGGGGAAGCCACACGCTCCCGATCTGGAAGACGCCGGGTGTTCGCGAGTCGAGGATGCGCCGCGCAATTGCCAGGTGCGACGCCGCGTCGCCGTAATAGAGCGTGTAACCGGCCGCCGCATGCCACCGGATCGCCAACCACGCGGTCACCCCGAGGATCAGTGTGAGCGTGCCGGCTTCGGCCAAGCGGAGCCACAACCCGCGCCCCGCCCGTTTCTTCGTCCCGGCCTTGGTTCGCTTGGCCGACTTTGCCATTTTGGGAACCGGCGCCTAGAACGCCGTGAAGTTTCGGAACTCGTCGAACCGCTTGTCGATTTCCTGCCGCGTCAGCGTCCGGAACCTGTCCGGTCCGAACTGCTCGCAGCAGAAACTTCCCATCACCGAGCCGTAGACAACCGCGCGCCCGAGGATCTTTGGATCCACCGTGCCTTGCCGGGGATCCACGCCCGCCTCGGCCAGTGCGCCCATGAATCCGCCGGCAAAGCAGTCGCCCGCACCCGTCGGATCGTGCACCTGATCGAGCAGGTAGCCCGGTACCGCGAAGTAGCCCTTCGGATGGAAGAGCATGGCCCCGTATTCGCCGCGCTTGATAATCAGCGACTTCGGTCCCAAATCCATGATCTTTCGAGCGGCGCGCCCGAGGTGGTTTTCGCCCGAGAGAAGCCGGGCCTCTTCATCGTTGATCAGCAGAAAGTCCCAGTGCCGGATGGTGTTGAGGAGTTCTTCGCGGAAATCATTGATCCAGAAGTTCATGGTGTCGCCGCCGATGAGGCGCACATTCCCATCCATCTGCGACTTCACGCTGTGCTGCAGTGCCGGCTGAATGTTGCCGAGCAGCACATAGGGCTGGGTCCGGTAGTGCTCGGGCAGTTTCGGGTCGAAGCTCGCGAAGACATTCAGATCGGTGCGCAGCGTCGTGCGGCTGTTCATGTCCTGGGAGTAAACACCCTGCCAGAAGAAGGTCTTGCCCGGCACGCGTTCCATTCCGGCAAGATCGATGTTCCGCGAAGCCAGCAGATCCACGTCCTGCTGTGCGAAATCCTCGCCCACCACCGCCACGATCTTCACATGGGTGAAATAACTGGCCGAGAGTGCGATATAGGTGGCCGCCCCCCCCAGGATGCGGTCTACTTTTCCGTGCGGCGTTTCCACGCCGTCATAAGCTACTGATCCTACGACAACAAGAGACATGTTCTCTGCCATTGTCCCACTCCCGCGCACCTTGGACAACCCGCTCCCGAGGGATGGATCGAGGCGTGCCGGATTCCCTGCGTACCAGCCCGGATGATGACCGCTAACGCTTTCCATCCAAACAGTTTGCCTTCGAACCGCTTCCCGGAAGGGGGTCCGGTCCGCCCCAGTGGATGTGGCAGCCGTGTCTCAACTTGTGTCCATCCAACCCAAGGGTGCCCTGGGCGGCGGGCATATCTGCTTCAAACAGTGCGGCTCTACTATGGCATGGAACTTGCAAGCAAGATGGTACCGATGCGGTTTCTCGGACTCATCGTCGCGACCTTTGGCTTTCTGCCAGTGGGTGTTCTCCCGGCTGCCACCCTGGAGAAGCTCAGCATGGACGACATGATCCAGAAATCGACGGAGATCGTTTCGGCGAAAGTGACCGGTACGTCTTCCATCGTGCGCGGACCGGTAGTGTACACACGCTATCGAGTCAGTGTTTCCGAGCAATGGAAAGGTGCCACCGCCAAGGAGATGGATGTCCACGTCCCAGGCGGAAGACACGGTTCGTTCGTACAAACGTTTTCCGGCTCGCCCACCTTGACGGAGGGCACCGAGTATGTGCTTTTCCTGTGGACCAGCCGTTCCGGTTTGACACAGGTGATCGGATTGTCCCAAGGGCTCTTCACGTTGAAGCGCGACGGCCGAGGCGAAATCACGCTGGCCCGCGACGCGTCGCAGGAACCCATGATGGACGCATCGGGAAGATTGGTGGAGGATACGCCGGTGAGCATGCGATTGCGCGAGGTGGTCGATCGTATTCATCGCACGCTCGCCGGCGGTAGCAGGCGATGATCTCCCAAGAGACTCGTCGGGAAGTGAACAACGGGTTTGGAAGCCCGGAGGGGACCGGCTGGTGCGCGTCAGTCCAGGACGCGCCCAGGTCTGCCCACGATGCAGTTCGAGAAGTGGAAAGACGGCGATGATGTTCAAAAGGCACGTCTTATTGCTAATTTGCGCTGGGGCGGTGGTCTGCCCCAGCGCATTCGGTTACTACCACTTCCTCCGGTACCTGAACCGCACTGGCCCGTTCGTCGCCGTACCCGAAAAGTTCGATATCAACGCCCTTCCGAACCGCACTCTCAATTTCTATATTTCCGAACAGGGTCCCGTCGGCTACACTTCCGGCGACAGCTTCGCAAGCGTAGTCAGCCAGATCCGCCAGGCCGCCAAAGTCTGGAGCGACGTGCCGAGCAGCGAACTGCAAATCGCCTTCGGTGGCATGCTTCCGGCGGGCGCCGCGAGTTCCGGACCAGCCATTGACGTCGTGTTTAGCGACGATATTCCTCCGGGGCTACTTGCTCTCGGCGGCCCTACTTCGCGCGGTGAAATCACGGGGCCACCGTTTACCAGCGCTTTCTATCCGATTACCCGCGCTGTGGTCATTCTCCGGCGCAATCTTGCCGATCTGCCCGCCGACAGCCGGTCCAGTTTTTCCGACGGTTTCTTCCTCACCATCGCCCACGAGATGGGACACGCGATTGGGTTGCAGCACACTCTCACGTCAAGCCTGATGTCGACCTCGCTCACCCGGAGCGTGACCAAAGCCAAGCCTCTGGGCTCGGACGACATCGCCGGGATCTCTTTGCTCTACCCGGCCCGAACGTTCTCTGCCAGTACCGGTTCCATTTCGGGACGCGTGACCATGGCGGGTACGGGTGTTAATCTGGCATCGGTCGTCGCGATCCCTCCCATGGGCACGGCCATCAGCACTCTTACCCACCCGGATGGCACCTACCGGATCGACGGGATTCCTCCCGGACAATATCACCTGTACGTACACCCACTCCCCCCAGCCGGCCTTGATGAGGCCAGCCCTGCGAATATCGTGTTGCCGCTCGGCCCTGACAACCGTCCGTTCGCGGTCAGCCCGAACTTCGACACGCAATTTTTTCCAGGGACTCGCGACGCTGTGGTAGCCGTGCCGGTCGCGGCGGGCAACACCGTGGAAAACCTCAACTTTCAGGTCACGCGACGGAATAACCCCGCCATCTGGGCGGTGCAAAGCTACGGATTCTACGGGCAGAACGTGATCCGTCCGCCAATGGTAAACCGGTCGACAGGCCGGGGCTTGGTGGTCGCCACAGGTACGGGGCTCATGGCCAACCAGAACGCCTTGACTGCGGGTCTCTCGGCCACCCCGATCGGCGGTTCCGCCGGACTGATCGGCGGCAGTTTGCGGCCCTATTCCCCCGCCTACCTGCAGATGGAGTTTTCGTTCAACCCATTCTCGTCCGACGGTCCGCAGCACGTCATCTTCTCCGCCAACAACGATATCTACGTATTACCTTCCGCGTTCCACGTAACCCAGAAGGGCCCGCCCGCGATCACCAGCGTGGCAAACACAGTGGATGCTGGAGGCGCCCGCGCCGTCGCGCTGACTGGCTCCAATCTCGGCTCCGACACTCGCATCTTCTTCGACGGCCATCCCGCCGCCATCCGGTCCATTGATGAGCAGGCAGGCCGGGCGATCGTGATCGCGCCTCCTGCACCCGCCGGTCACCGCGCGGTGGTGCAGGCGCTGAATGGCGACGGCCAGACTTCGGGTTTCGCTCAGGGTGCGAATATCACGACATACACGTACGATCCGGGCGAGAACTCACTGCTGTCGATGACGCCCGCCGCGCTGCCCGCAGGCTCGGAAGGCATGGTGGAAATCTCTATTCCGGGCGCGAATCTGGTTGACGGCCTGGCTCGCGTTGGCTTTGGCTCCTCGGAAATCAGCGTCCGCAGGGTCTGGGTGGTGAGCCCGACACGTCTTGTTGCGAACGTCGCGGTAGGCTCGAACGCCAGCGGCGGTGCGTCGGTTACCGTTGTGAATGGCCTTCAGTTCATCAACCAAAGTGGCGCCTTTTTCGCCTTGCCGGCCAACCCGAGGCTGATCAGCGTGTTCCCGCAGGCAGTCAATCCGGTCACCGGGCAGGCTTTCGTCCAGGCTGGCAGTCCGGCGATGGTGATCGTGAACAATCTTCCGGCCGGAGCCGTAGCCGCCAACCTGACAGTGACCCTGAACGATCTCCCGGTGCCCGTTGCCGGACTAAATGGGAATCAGCTATTGTTTCAGATCCCAGGAGGGCTGGCTCCGGGGGCGGCTATCCTGCGAATTCGTGCGGGAGCGGAAACGTCGCAAGCCGTGGCGATCGCCATCGAACAGCCTCCGCCTGTCATCCTGGCGATTCAGAATTCAGGTCTCCCGATCGATGCTACTCGCCCAGCCCGTGCAGGTGACAGCCTGACTCTGCTGGTAGCTGGCCTCACTTCGGATGCCTTCAGTGGACAGATCGATGTGTCCCGGCTTACGGTTGCGGTGGGCGGCATCGAACATCCGGTGCAGAGCGCAGCTCCGGGTGGGGTCGCTGGACAGTTTCAGGTCGTGTTCGCACTCACTTCGGCTGTCACCAGTGGTGTTCAGCCAGTCACCGTGGCGCAGGACGCTCGCGTTTCGCTCTCGGGCAGCCTACCAGTCCAGCGGTAATCTTTTGGCCCAACCACGTTCCGCGTACTTTCTTCTCCGTATTCATCGGCCGGTTCCTCACGGTCGGCTCTGAGCAGCACACACGATTCGCAGTTCGGCAGTGCGCCGGCTTGGCGAGCAATGAAGCAAAAGCCCAAACTCTTCGATCGAAGGAGGAGCCTCGCCCGGCTTACCGCTTCTCGGTGACCGTCACCGGAGTGGTCATCTTAAAGCTGAGCTTGGTTTCGGCCGGCAGCACCACTTCTTTGCCGCGCGTGGCCAGTACAACGCCTGTCCCGGCGGCCGCTCCAGACCCAGCTCCGATAGCAGCACCCTTGCCACCGCCGAAAATCGCGCCAAGCGCTGCGCCTACCGCGGCGCCGGCGGCCACTTTCGTCGCATCGTTCTTCCGCGACTGCTCGCCTTCCTTCCCGAAAATCTCAGTGCTTACGGCGACCCGCTGTCCATCCGACGTGTTGAACCGCGTCAACTCCAGCGCCAGGCGGGACACGCCCTTCACCCGTCCCGACGATACCGCCTCCACCACCTTTCCCTCCACTCTCGCGCCACGTTCCGCGATCACAAATCCATCGGCGACCAGAGGCTCGGCCAAGGTCGCCTGAAAGGTCTGGCCCGCCGTCTGCGTCTCGCTCGATAGCGATTCCGAAAGCCGGATCGCGATGAGTGTTCCCGCAGGGATCGTCACGCTGTTCGGCTCGGGAGGTGGCGCAGGCTTCGCCGGCGGAGCAGGCTCGGGCTCGCGGACCTGCGAAGTCACGGGCGCGGGCTTGCTTGCCTGGATTGCCGGAGCCGGTGCCGGCGCGGGCGCCGGAGCAGCAGGAGGCGCCGATGCAACAGTCTCGGAATTGGGCGGAGTTGTCCGTGTCGGTGGAGTGCTCGGCGCATTTCCCCGCCCCGCGTTGCCGTCTGGCGCCGGACGCGCACTCGCCACCCGATCCGTCCTCGCTGGCCGGACCGCTTCGGCCGGGGCTGGTTTCGCCGGCTCCTCGGCTGGAAGCGCCGACGGCGGCGTCTCCGTCACGGGAACCGTCTTTTGGGAAACCACCTGTGCCTGCAGAGGCGGCTCCACTGGCTCCTTCTTCCCCACTACCATCACAGCGGCAATCACGGCAGCCAAAGCTGCGCCCGCGCCAAAAGCCATCCACGGTTTCATTGCATCCACCTCGATCCGGAGTTGCTCGGTACTCCTACAGTACCTAACGCGGAACGAGGGGTTCGCGTTGCGGTCACTTCACAAACAGCGGCGATACGGAGACCAGCACGATGCCCGCCACCGCGCACACGAGCGACAACCACCCCATCATGCTCACGCGGCCGCTGGCTCCCCGGAACTCCTTCCACAGCAGAAGCCCACACAGGCTGGCGACCACTGCTGGCCCATATGCCAACAGGTTCCCGACTGCCGGATTGAGAGCCGTCCGTGCCGGATCTCCCGCCGGTGCCGCCGCCAGGAACGCGCATGTGGCGCCCGCGGTCCAAATCGCGCCACCCGCCAGGCCTAGCAAGTGCATCCGCAGGTTTCCCCGGAAGTAGTTACCGAACGTGAGGGCCTGCCCATCAATCGGCAGGTTCATGAAGTAGATATTGAGAACAAACGTCGAAAAGAAAACGCCAATCGCCATCGCGAAAGCGATCGTGTAGGCGCCGAGTCCGATGTCTCCCGCCCGCGCAAACCCAACTGCCGGCGGAAACGCAGCCATCAGAATCCCCGACACGACGCTCACGGCAACCCCTTTTCCGATCCCCAGTTTCTTTTTCCCAGGATTCGTTTCCTTGCGGTAGGCGCTGAACGCAATCGACGCAAGGACAATCCCGATCAACAAGACCGCAACGCCACCGAACACGAATACCGCGCTCTCCTTGCCCTTGGCGAAGTAGGCAATCAGGCTCGTGACCAGGATGGTCACCATGGATGAGACAAGGAACGCCGTGGACAACCCTGCGACAGAGATCCCCGCCAGCAGTAGCATATTGGCAAGGTTGAAAACTCCGCCGGCCACGACGCCGAAACCGACCTGCTTCTTTCCGGTCACCGCCAAATTGTCGGCGAACGAAAGCTCGGAACCAAAGCTGCCAAGCGTCAGAGCGCTAATGGTCGCGGTAATCAGCATTCCGATGGCGAAATCGAAGTAGTAGAGTTCGAAGCGCCATTTCCCGCCGGCCGCCTTGAACGTGTTCGCCCACGCGCCAAGCAGAATGAGCGACGCGATCGAGAGCAGGAGTACTCCGAGTTGGCTTGTGGGTAGGATCATGGTATGGAACCCTGAGGTTATAATGGCCCGAGGATCTGGGTCAAGGGCCATCGCCGATGCACGATTGCACGTCGAGGAAACCGGGCTGCCTCCCCACGGTCGGGAAGCCGGCCGGTCCGCAGTTTCATTCGCGCTGCTCCCATGCGCCCGGGGATTCCACCCTGTACCCGCGCACGAGTCTCTGTGGGCGCCCAGTTCGATGCGGGTTTCCCTCAAGGCCTCAATTGTTGTAGACTAATGAATTGTGGCTTGATGATGACACGCCCTCCTTGCGTGTCCCTCTTCGTGAGCCTCCCATATCACCCGAGAAACTGAGGTTTCCTATGTACGCAGTCATCGAAACGGGCGGGAAGCAGTATCGCGTGTCTCCCGGCGACGTTGTTTATGTCGAAAAGCTGGAAGGCGAGCAGGGCGCGGCTGTCGAATTCGACAAAGTCCTCGCCGTGTCCACCGAGGCCAACCAGATGCTGGCCGGCGAGCAGGCCGCCGCGGCGCGCGTGCGCGGCACCATCCAATCCCAGACCCGTGGCGAGAAGCTGCTGGTTTTCAAGTTCAAGCGGAAGAAGCAGTACAGGCGGACCATCGGCCATCGCCAGAACCGCACGGCTGTTCAGATTTCCGAAATCGTCGTGTCGTAAGGAGGCTCTTCAATGGCACATAAAAAAGGTCTTGGCAGTTCCAAAAACGGCCGCGATTCCAATGCCCAGCGGCTTGGCGTAAAGGTCTTCGGCGGCCAGTTGGTTCCCGGTGGCTCCATCATCGTCCGCCAGCGCGGCAGCCGTTTCAAGCCCGGCGAAAACGTCGGCATCGGCAAGGATGACACGATCTTCGCAAAGGTGACTGGCGTGGTCGAATTCCGCGACCGCGGCCGCCTCGGCAAGTATGTCAACATCCGCGTCCCCGAAGCGGCGGTCACTCAGTAGCCACGGTCTCCCTCGAGAGGCCTTCGCGCTCCAACTTCCAAAGCAGTTCCGGGCGGCCTCCTCGCGAGGCCGCTTTTCTTTTCACTGCACATGTTCATTGATGAAGTTCGCATCTCCGTGAAAGCCGGCGATGGCGGCAACGGCTGTATGGCCTTCCGCCGCGAGAAGTATGTTCCCAAAGGTGGACCCAGTGGCGGCGACGGTGGCCGGGGCGGCGACGTATTTCTGATCTCCAATCCCCACTACAACACGCTGCTCCACTTCCGCTTCAATCCGGAGCACAACGCCGAACGCGGCCGGCACGGCGAAGGAAGCAACAAGACCGGGCGTGACGGCCAACCGGTCGAACTCTTCGTACCAGTGGGCACGGTGGTCTTCGACGACGAAACCGGAGAGCAACTCCACGACTTCACCACGCCGAACGACCGATTTCTCGTGGCGCGCGGCGGGCGCGGCGGGCGCGGCAATCAGCACTTCGCCACCCCCACCCACCAGGCGCCAACCGAACACGAGCCTGGCCGCAAAGGCCAGCAGAAGCTTCTCCGCCTGGAATTGAAGCTGCTCGCCGACGTCGGCCTCGTCGGCTTCCCGAACGCCGGCAAGTCGACGCTGATCTCGCGCATCTCCGCGGCCAAGCCCAAAATCGCCGACTATCCGTTCACCACCCTTGAGCCCAATCTCGGCGTGGTCCGGATGCCCGGCGAGCGGAGCTTCGTCGTCGCCGACATCCCCGGCCTCATTGAGGGCGCACACGAAGGCCACGGGCTCGGCATTCAGTTCCTGCGCCACATCGAAAGAACCAAGCTGCTGCTCCATCTCGTCGATGTCTCCGAGTTCTCGGGCCGCGACCCGCTCGACGATTTCAAGATCATCCTCAAGGAACTCGAGAGCTTCAGCGACGAACTGATCCGCAAGCCGATGATCGTGGTTGCCACCAAGATGGATGTTGCGCAGGATGCCGATCGAGTGGCGAAGTTGAAACGCGCCGTACGCCGCCGCAAGATGCCCTTCGCGGCGATCTCCGCGGTAACTGGCGAGGGCCTGGAGGAACTGCTCTTCACCATCGGCGAAATTGTGTTTGCCGAGCCCGAACCCGGCGAGGATCTAGCGTGATCTGGCGCACCCTTGCGCGATACCTTCGGCCGCAGGCAGCGGCGCACACGATCCCTACGGCATAAGCCAGCAGGTCCCACGCGCTGAACTGTGTCCCCAGCGCGCGTCCGCACAGCCGCATGACAAGATACTCGCTGCGAACCATTGCCGCCGGAATGCCCGTCAACTGAAAAAGTTCGATTGCCGTCATCACCACAGCGGACCACATGGCCACGCGATCGATCCGTCCCGTGAGCCGTAGCAGCACATAAACCATTGCGGCGTAGAGCGCATCGCCAAGATACTTATCAATCCACACCGATCCCGTCGCCACCGTTCGGGACAGCAGGCCCGACACGATGACTCCCGTCAGCAGCTTCCACCAGAATCGGCGATCGTCCACGGTCCGAGCCATTGCTCTATCCTATGTCCACGAATGGCCTGCCCACCGTTTGCCCGTATAATCAACGTCAGTGCATCGAGCGTTCATCCTGGCCTTGTTTTCGCTGGTGGCAGCGCTCGAACTCTGTCTCACGGTCACAACCCTGCGCTTCGTATTCTGGCCGGAGACGGTCCACCAACGCCTTCCAATGGACAGCCAGCTTGTCGTGACCGAGGCTCTCGGCGAGTTGGTGAAAGGCGATCAGGTCCTCGCTGTCGATGGAGTTCCCGTAGACTCTCGCGCCGCGACGCATCGCGCGGTCGTCCGCCGGCCGATTGGCGAGCCGGTTCGCCTCCGAGTCCTCCGCGACCGCACCGAGCGTGAGGTGCTCCTGCCTTCGCGCTCGTATCGACGCGAACTGGATACGCGGACCCGCGTGTATTCGATCGCACAGAACATTCTCATGCCATGGTGTTGTGTACTGCTGGCCGCATTTGTCACTCTGAAGCGCCCGCGTGATCCCATGGCCTGGTTGGTTGCGATGATTCTCCTCGGGCAGGCTCAGTTCAACTCCTTCCTCTTTCAGGTCGATGCCTGGCCCGCCCCCTTGTCCTTTGCCATGCGCCTCCTCAACGGTGGCCTGCCTCTTCTGGCAGCGCCGGCGTGGTTGTTGTTCGGTTACGATTTCCCTGATCGCCGGCGCCGGCCGCTGCTGGGATTCCTGCGCTGGCCGGGAGTCGCGCTCACAGGTTTCCTCGGAATCCGGGAAGGGATCGGCGGAGCCCTCCGTGTCGAGATTCCTTTGGCGGCGGCTGCGTGGGATTCCGCACTCGCATTCGGAATTCCCACTCGCGCTGTAACCCCCATGATTCTTGCCACCATCGCGTTGGGCTTCGCAAACCTTGTTCACCGGCTCGCCAGTGAGCAGGATGCCGATTCCCGTCGCCGCCTGCGCCTGCTGGTTTGGGGAATCGCGCTCGGACGAGGTCCCGTGTTCCTGATGGAGGCCACGAATCAATTCGGATTCACCTTCAACGACTGGCCGCTTCCACTAACGCTCGCCGCGTTCCTTCTGATGACGTTGGTGCCACTCACCTTCGCCTATGTGCTCATCGTCGAACGCGCCATGGATGTAGGCGTAGTCGTGAGGCAAGGAGTGCAGTACGCCTTCGCGCGCCGGGGGATCGACGTGTTGCGGACGCTTGCGCTTGCCCTTCCCCTTCTGCTGATCGAGAGACGGGTCGCCGCGCTAGCCACGGGACTCTCGGCGTTTCTGCTGGTGCGGACCATCGCGGAGCGTCTGCGAGTCTGGATTGACCGCCGCTTTTTTCGCGACGCAGTGCGGTCTGAGCAGTTGCTGGCGGGGCTCGGCACGGAACTGCGCGGTCTAAACAGCTTACAGGCCATCGCTGATGTCGCCACGTCGCGCGTCCGTGAAGCGCTCCACATCGAGCGGGCCGAGTGGCTGCCGGAACCCCGCCCCGGCGATACATCCATCCCGCTGACGCAAGGCTTCGGCGCCCTGAGCCTGGGCCCGAAGCGTAGCGAAGAGCCTTATTCGCAAGCCGATCTCCGTCTGCTCGAATCCGTCGCCCATCAGACTTCTCTCGCAATGGAAAACGCGCGCTTGGCCGCGACGGTTGCCGAGGAGGTGGCCCACCGCGAGCGGATGCGGCGCGAACTCGAGATCGCGCGCGACGTACAGGCGCGTCTGCTCCCCAAGGCCGATCCTCAGATCGCAGGATTCGACGTGGCTGGTCTCTGCCGTCCGGCGCAGTCCATCGGCGGAGATTCTTACGATTACCTTCCGTGCGCCGATGGCCGGTGGGTTGTGGCCATTGCCGATGTGGCAGGGAAGGGCGTTCCCGCGGCGCTTCTGATGTCGAACTTGCAGGCCGCTCTGCGTGGCTTGGTTCTGGCAGGCCATGACAGAATCGAGATTGTGATGGGCCGCCTCAATCAACTGGTGTTCGACTCAACGCCAGCCAACCGCTTCATCACGTTCTTCGCATTGGCGATCGCGCCCGATGAAGACTCGCTCACGTATTCCTCCGCTGGACACAACCCTGCCGCGTTGCTTCGCGCCGGCGCTGCCGATGTGGAATGGCTGCGCACGAAAGGCGTCGCACTCGGGCTGCGGCGCAACTCGGCATTTGTTTCGGCGGAACAGCCGTTCACTTCCGGCGACTTGATCGTTCTGTATACTGACGGCGTCACGGAGGCGGTCAATCCGCAAGGCGAGGAGTTCGGCGAGCAGCGCCTGGCAAGCGCTCTTCTCCGGCTGAGGCAATCCAGCGCCGCGGCCCTTCGAGATGCCTTGATTCAGGAGGTCGACCTGTTCGTCGCCGGCGCGCCGCAGCATGACGACATTACCATCGCTGTGCTGCGGCGCCTGTAACGTGATCGGCGGAGTGGCCGCTCTCCACGGTTCCGGCCCGGAAGGCAGGTAGCATGGTCACCATTACTTTCCCCGCGGCAGTCCCGGAAGTTCCCGTTGCCGATGTCAGCCAAGCGGCGAGTTACTATGTCGAGACGCTCGGCTTCACGTTGGACTGGGGCGGCAACGGCGGCGGTATCGCCGGCGTCTCACGAGGCGATTGCCGATTGTTTCTCACGGATCCCGCTTTCCGTGAGCCCTACGGGAACCAGTGCCCGATTCTGTTCTGGCTCAATCTCAACAGCAAAGCGGACGTCGACCAGTTGTTCGCGGAGTGGCAGTCCGCGCGGGCGAGAATCGTCTCCGGGCCCGAGGATAAGCCATGGAAGCTTCGCGAATTCACCGCAGCCGATCCGGACGGTAACCTCATTCGCGTCTTTTACGATTTCAGCCGCGATGAGTAAGCCGGATGAGTAAGCAAGTCGCTCTAACTTCCAACTGCATCCCGCCGTGCGGCGAAGAAATCCTTCAGTAACGACACACAATCCGCCGCCAGCACGCCCTCCACCACTTCCACCCGATGATTCAGCAGATCCGAATCCGCGACCCGGAACTTCGCCCGCACACCGCCAAACCGCAGATCACGCGCGCCGAACACCAGGCGCTCCACACGCGCATGCACCAGCGCTCCGGCGCACATCACGCATGGCTCCAGCGTTACATACATGCAGCTATTCTCCAGCCGGTAGTTGCCAATCGCCGACCCAGCCTGCCGCATCGCGAGAATCTCCGCGTGCGCCGTCGGGTCGTTGCTGCGAATCGGCGAATTCGATCCGCGGCCCACCACTTCGCCCCCGATCACCAACACCGCGCCGACAGGCACCTCGCCCGCGCGCTCCGCCTCCCGGGCCAGATCCAGAGCCAGTCGCATGAACCGTTCGTCCCGGATTTCCGGCGATTCATCGTCTCCGCTCCGGGACTCGCCTGTTTCGTGAGGCATTGACCGTGACACGGCTCTATAATAGCGATGAATGGCCCAATCCTTCCTGACCGTGTAGGGAACTCCGCCTCCGTCCGGTTCGTTCTTTGAAAGGAGATCTATGTTCCGGCATCTGCCGCTGATCCTAAAGAGCACCCTGCGCAACAAACGCCGGACCGCACTCACCATCCTGAGTATCTCGGCGTCCATGTGCCTTCTCGGCTTCCTGCTCGCTGTGTTCAACATGTTCTACAACGAAGGGTCCTCCGCGGCGCAGGCCAACCGGCTGATCGTTCGCAACCGCATCTCGCTCACGAATTCGCTGCCGCGGTCCTATCAGCCGCAGATCGCGCGTGTCCCGGGAGTGAAGGAGGTCGTCATCACACAGTGGTACGGCGGCACCTACAAGGACAATCGCGATACCCGCAACTTCTTCGCGCGCTTTGCCGTCGAGGCGGAGAAACTCCCGATCGCCTATCCCGAATACAAGATGCCGCCCGAGCAACTGAAGGCGTTCATCGGCGAGCGCACGGCGTGTCTGGTCGGAAACAAACTTGCCGCGCGGCTTGGCTTCAAACTCGGCGACCGCGTCACACTGGTTGGTGATATCTTCCCGGGCACACTCGAACTCACCATTCGCGCCATCTACACGGCCGACCGCGACAACGAGAACATGCTCTTTCACTATGACTATCTGAATGAGGGTCTCGGCCAAGGGCGCCGCGATTCCGTGGGCACGTTCACCATCGTTATGAACTCGCCGGACGACGCCACGAGCATCGCGCAGAATGTCGACGCCTTGTTCCGCAATTCCCCACAGCAGACCAAGACCGAAACCGAGCGCCAGTTCGAATTGAGCTTCCTCGCGTTTCTTGGCAACGTGAAAGCGTTCCTCGGCTCCATTTGCGCCGCCATCACGTTCACTGTTCTTCTGGTCTCGGGGAACACCATGGCGATGTCCGTTCGCGAGCGTGTGAAGGAAGTGGGCGTGCTCAAGACGCTTGGCTTCACCAACGGAAAGGTGCTGTCGATTCTGCTGGGCGAATCCATCGTGATTTCGATTCTCGGCGGGTCCATCGGCGTGGGGCTTACCGTGC
>JAEUQE010000155.1 GCA_016789785.1 Bryobacterales bacterium | reverse complement strand
GTTCCCATCGCCACACTGCCTTCGGATTCGCGCCCGGCATGCGAGCCGCCTTGAGGAAGCCATGGGGGTTGATCCACAGGTCCACCTGCCAGCGCTCCGCGTCTTCCGGTTGCGCGGCCACTGCCGGACCGTCCACACCATCGCGATGCCAGCCATGGTTGCCGTTGACGAAGAAGAACTGCCGCGTATTGCGTTGCAGCGGCGTGCCTCCACGCCATCCTTGCCCGTACTTCCATGACGCGGGATTGCTGTGCGGCTTGCGATCGAACTCTTCGCGCATGGTGTGAGTTTCCCAATTCATGACGCGCTTGTAGTTCGTGAGCGGTTCGCCGCGCGGCCAGTCGACGTTCCACGCGGCCTCCCGCTGTTGACCGACGATGCCCGTGTACGCGGTGCCCGCGATGGTGACACAACGGAGTTTGTTCGTGCCGATGGCCTGCTCGGCGGCGCGCAGAACGGGCTCGGGATCCACGTAGCCGGGACGAAGTTGCGCGATGGCGGTGGCGCACGGGACCATCACGATGATGCATGTCAGGAGGGGTCGCATAGAGACCCTCTCATTCTATTGAGAATCTCGCGCGAATCTGGCGGCTGATCAGGTATGCTGTTCAAGTGTCATCCTCCAACCGCCGCAAGTTTCTGAAGCAGTCCGCGTCGAGCGCATTGTTTTTCGCGGGCCCGCGCAATGAGTCTTCCGATCCTCTCCGTGAGTGGCGATGGTATGGCGGCGACGCGGGCGCGACGCGCTATTCGGCCTGTGACCGGATCACGCCATCGAACGCGAAGAACCTGAAGGTCGCCTGGGTTCACAAGACTGGTGATGCGAGCGAGCGGCCGGCAACCGCGATCGAGTGCACGCCGATCGTAGTGGATGGCGTGATGTACATCACCACGGCGCGGGTGAAGGTGCAGGCGCTTGACGCTGCCACGGGCAAGCTGCTTTGGACGTTCGATCCAGGCGCGGGCGGCAGTGGATCGCGGCGCGCACCTGGCGTGAACCGTGGTGTGTGTTATTGGGAAGACAACGGCGAGAAGCGGATTCTGGCCACTTATCGCGATCAGTTGTGGAGTCTCGATGCGAAGACCGGCAAGCCGGTGGATTCATTCGGCAACAAGGGTGTGGTCGATTTGAAGGAGAACCTCGACCACGACATGACGAACCTGACGTTCAAACATACGTCGCCCGCGGTGGTTTACAAGGACGTGATCATCACAGGCGGCGGTGGTGGCGAGGGGCCGTATCCCGAGTCGCCCGGGCACATTCGAGGCTACGATGCGCGCACGGGCAAGCGGCGATGGATCTTTCATACCGTCCCGAAGCCTGGTGAGTTCGGGCATGACACATGGTCGGGCGATTCGTGGAAATACACCGGTGGAACCAACTGTTGGGCCGGCATGAGTGTCGACCTGAAGCGCGGCGTGGTGTTTGCCGGCATCGGGTCTCCGAGCTTTGATTTCTGGGGCGGCAACCGGCTGGGCGACAATCTCTTCGGCAACTGCGTGCTCGCACTGGATGCGGTATCGGGACAGCGCAAGTGGCATTTTCAGACGGTGCATCACGACATTTGGGATTACGATCTGCCCGCGCAACCCGCGCTGCTCTCGATTCGAAAGGGCGGACGCACCGTGGATGCCGTGGTGCAAGTGACCAAGCAGGGATTCCTGTTCTTTCTGGATCGCGATACGGGCAAGCCGCTGTTTCCCGTGGAGGAGCGGCCGATTCCGAAATCCCCCATGGAAGGCGAGGTTCTCTCAAAGACGCAGCCGTTCCCGTTGAAGCCGCCGCCGGTGTCCCGGCAAGGGTTCAAGGACGAGTGGATCACGGACATCAGTCCCGAGGCGCATGCCTTCGTGAAGGCGCGGGTGGATCAACTGGCGAAGGGTGCGCTGTTTACGCCGACGCCTTACTCGGGCGGCATCATTCACCCCGGATTTCGCGGAGGGCCGCTTTGGGGAGGCTGCTGTTTCGACCCGAAGCGGAACCTGGTGTTTGTGAATTCGGACGAAACCACGAATGTGGTCGCGTTTGATGAACCGAAACCCGGAATGAATGTGAAAGTCGGCCTAAAGACGCGCGATCAGTTACTGGATCCCGAAGGCTATCCGGGGATCAAGCCGCCATGGGGCTATGTGACCGCGATCGACGCCGACAAGGGGGACTTCCGCTGGCGCATTGTGAACGGCGAGTTTCCCGAATTGACGAAGCGCGGAATCAAGAAGACGGGTTCGAACTCGCACGGCGGTACCATCTGCACGGCGGGCGGCCTCGTGTTCATGGCTGCGACATTTGACCGGAAATTCCGGGCGTTCGAATCGGACAGCGGCAAGCAGGTGTGGGAGTATGAGTTGCCGGCCGGAGGGTTCGCCACTCCGTGTACTTACGAAGCCGGCGGGAAACAGTATGTCGTGATTGCGGCCGGTGGAGGGAAGAACGGCTCCAAGGCCAATGACGAATTTATCGCCTTTTCTCTATGAAGTATCTGCTCGTTGTAAGTTTGCTGAGCGGCGGCCTGCTGCTCTTCGGTCAGGCGAAGAAGTACCAGCCGAAGGAAGAGAAACTGCCGGGGGATCCGGTTGCGCAGCCAATCGCCTATAGCCACAAGAAGCACGTCGCCATGGGGTTGAAGTGCGCCGGGTGCCACACCATGCCGGGTGAAGGGATGCAGGCGACGTATCCGCCGGAGTCCTTCTGCATGGGTTGCCACCAGAGTGTGAAACCGGACAGTCCGGAGATCCGGAAGTTAGCCGCTTTCGCGAAAGAGAATAAGAAGGTGCCATGGGCGCGCGTGTATCACGTGCCCGACATTGTCTGGTTCAATCACGCGCTGCACGTGAAGGACGCGAACATCGAATGCGGCGCCTGTCACGGGAATGTCGCGCAGCGCGATGTGCTGTTCAAGGAGAAATCCACCGGCATGATGGCATGCATGGAGTGTCACGCGGCGCGCCAGGCTCCGAACGGGTGCGATACCTGTCATGCATCGCAGTAAGTGCAGCAAGCGATAAGTTTGCAAACCCACTGGAATGCTTCGAGGGCGAGTACTTACGGACTGGACTGAGTTCCGGCGGCAGTGGACCGGTCTACTGGTTACGCAATTGTATCCCGCGATTGCGGGCGATCCGCACTATGAAGCGTTTCTCGCGCGGTCCGGTGCGAACGCGCGGCTTGGGAGTATCGCGGTGCAGGCCAGGGCTGCCTTGGCGGTGCATGCGAGGGCGGAGGCGTCGCGAATCGCGGCCCTTTATGCGGCCACCGGTGAGCAGACGGCGCTGCGGGTCGAGTTACTGCGGGGACCGCTGGCTCTCGCATCAATTGGTGAGTTCTGCTTCCCGGCGCCTTTGATGGAGGCTGCCGAGCGGGAAGCGGGCGACGGTAAGCTCGAGTGGCTCGAAACCTGTCTCGGCCGCCAGGGAAGGGAAGCCTCCACGGCTTATCTGCCGGATGGCCGCCAATCGCCCGCGATTCGTGCGGCTGCGCCACTGCGCCGCAAGTTCGGCCGGTATTCGTGGCGCAAGCCCGGTGTCCCACAATACCGCTACTGGGCGGAGATCGACAAGGCGATGGGGGAGGTTCCGCGCTGGCTGCTGCCGTATCGCATCGGGTGATTTCGCTTCCACTGTGAACACTGCCTGGGAGGCGTGTGGTGAAACCCGTTCCGGATAGGAGTGTGTGGCGTCACGGGGGGACATCCACGCCGAATTTCTTCACTGCCTTCATGATTTCGATGAAACCATCGGAATACGTTTTTCCGCCCCCACGAGACCCCCGCGCCAGTTCTCCCGCCCACATGTAGAAACCGATGAGCATTTGATAGATCATCTCCCGGTTAATCTCAATGAGCTTCTTTTCCGCGGACTTGGGACACATCTTGCGTTCCACTATGAGATCGCGGTAGTCCTTGATTACAGTTGACGCGCCCGTTTGCAGAGCTTTGCCGAACCTGGCCTCAACGCCGATCTGGTTCGCTCGCTGTATCCAATAGGGCAGATCGTCGCGCACCATTGCCAGAACTTGCACTCGCTGTTCCGGATTGGCATAGCAGAGAGTCTTTGGATTTCTCGATTTCCAGACAAACACCGTCTTGTAGGTCGATCGCAGCCAACTCGGTGGATCGAATTCCTTCGCTTCCGCATCGGACTCCGGCGGCAGCATCACCCAGTCGAGGATCTCGTTGCCCCAGTCATTGCGGATCCGCCACTGTTCGGTATCTTCCACCACCCAATCCGGAACCGCGGGCGTGGATGGGGACGGGGGGCCACTTGGTTTTGGCGGCGGGTTGAGATTGGGAATCATCTTTTTCACCATCCCGCGCCACCACTTCCACTCTTCGACGAGTTTTGTCTCGTGGGACGCAATCGCCCTCCCGTTGAGCTCGGGATGATGGAGAAAAAAGACAATGTTTGTCAGCGTAGCCTCATCCTTGATGTGGACCCGGGCTGCTTCCATCACGACAGACGGCCACAAGAGCGGCGCCTTCTTCGCGTTCTCGTACTCCGCGCGCAGAGACGGCGGAAAGCTCGACGGATTGAATGCCATGGAATCCTCCTCCTGTCTGCTACTGCGCGGCAGGAGGCGAAAACCCTTTAACGATTTTTTCCGTCTCCAGGAGAACCCCGTAGCAGTTCTTCGGCCCACACATGGATCGTTCTTTACTCATTGCCGCTGTCGCGTCTTGGGTGGAAGATGATATCGGGAAGTGGCGAAACTGGGGGCGAAGATGGGGACGGAGGGGCGCTTGGTTTTGGCGGCGGGTTCAGATTGGGAATCATCTTCTTCACCATCCCGCGCCACCACTTCCACTCTTCGACGAGTTTTGTCTCGTAGGCCGCAATCGCCCTCCCGTTGAGCTCGGGATGATGGAGAAAAAAGACAATGTTTGTTAGCGTCGCCTCATCCTTGATGTTGACCCGCGCTGCTTCCATCACGACGACCGGCCACAGAACCGGAGATCTCTTCGCCCTCTCGTACTCCGCGCGCAGAGACGGCGGAAAGTTCGACGGATTGAATGCCATGGAATCCTCCTCCTGTCTGCTACTGCGCGGCAGGAGGCGAAAACCCTTTAACGGTTTTTCAACTTGGAGAGTTTCGCGGCGGCTTCGTACACGGTACGCATCTCTGGCAGAAACTTGCCTGGGCTTGCCAGTTCGCCGGCGAGGGCGCGCACCTGATTCCGCAGATCGCCCGGATCGGGACCCTTTCCGAAGCGCTGGTGGAGGCGCTCCGAATGCCGGGCCAGTTCCACCAGCGCGGCCAGTTCAGCGTGGCGGAATTCCAGAGTCGTGCGTTGCCGGGCACGCCGGACGGCTTGTTGCAGGGAAGCATGCGCGCTCCAATCATCACCTGCCGCTGCCTGAATGCGCGCTTGCTGGATGTCGACATTCACCGCCAGATGCGCGTGGTCCTCGCGGTAGGCTCCTCCAGCAACTCGGAAGGCTTCGATATTCGAGCGGTAGGATGCCAAGGCCGCCTCTCGATTGCCGAGCGCCCACTCGAGATCTCCCATCCACGTATGCGCGCGCGCCACGAGGAACAGGTAGGGGGGCCTCTGCGCGAGAGCGCTCCTGGCATACCGCAAACAGTCGGAGTAGGAACGGCGGATCTCCTCCGCACGAAGTGAAGGGTCTCCGGAAAGTTCGATCGCCTTGCCGATCCCACAGTGAATCCGTGCCAGCATCATGTTCACTTGGGGGCTTTTGCTCTTCACCGGATCGAGCAGCGCAATCCCCTTCCGGTAGGTGGCGATGGCATCACCGGCGTTCGCCATCGAACTTGTGTACGCATAGCCTTGCACCTCGGCGACCACCATATAGGCGCGCGCGATCTCCCGGATCAAGGAAATGTCCGCCGGCCGATCCGCCGCCAAACGATCGATGTAACCGAGAGCCTCCGCGACATACATCTGGCGCACCTCGGCGAGGCTGCTCGCATTGTGGAGCTTGTTCGGGAACTCGACGAGCAGACGCCGCGAGACATCGCGGAAATGAAAGAACTGCCGGTCAATCAAGGCGACCTGCCTCGCAAGCCGCGCTGCATACCAGCCGGCGACGGATAGTCCCGCGAGAAAGACTACGGTGATCGCCGCGGCGGAGGCGACCACCACCCGGTGGCGCCGAACGAACTTTCGGAACCGGTAGAGCTTCTCGTCGGAGCGGGCGGTCAGCGGCAGGTGGTCCAGGTAGCGCCGGATATCCTCCGCAAGCTGCACCACGCCCGCATACCGGCGCTCCGGCTCCTTCCGCATCGCCATTCCCACAATGTTGTCGAGGTCACCCGCAAGCCCGGCATTCCCGGCCTCGCTTGGTTTCGGCGCGGCAGTTTCGCAGATCAGACGTTCAACGGCCGCGGGGGACAGATTCCGGGTGTCGAAGGCGGATTTCCCGGTGAGCAGTTCGTACAGCAACACCCCGAGCGAATAGACATCGCTCTGCGTGGTAATGGCCTCGCCGCGAATCTGCTCCGGACTGGCGTAGGCTGGGGTCATCGCCAGCATCGCCGTCGCGGCCGGTTGCTCTTGCGCCGGCTGCTGATCGAGCAGCTTCGAGATGCCGAAATCGAGCAGCTTGGGAACGCCGTCCGCGGTGACCAGGATATTCGCTGGCTTCAGGTCGCGATGCACCACCAGATTGCGATGGGCGAAGGCGACCGCTTCGCAGACTCCGAGGAATATCTTCAAGCGCTCCCTGACCGTCAACCCGCGCCGCTCGCAATCCGCCAGCAGCGGCTCACCATTGATGTACTCCATCACCAGATACGGATGCCCTGTTGGTGTCGAGCCGCCGTCCAACAGACCCGCAATGTTCTCATGCTTCAGCTTCGCCAGGAGTTGCCGTTCCAGCCGCAGGCGCTCGTGCTGCCACGCCGAGGCCAGGTTTCCATGACCTACCTTAATCGCCACTTGCTGATGGAACTCACCGTCGGCGCGGCTGGCGAGATAAACCGATCCCATCCCCCCCGCGCCGATCAGGCGTTCCAGACGGTAGGGGCCGATGTGTTCGCCTTCCCGCTGGGATTGCTGCGAACCGGCCGCTGCCAGGAAAACAGAGCGCATCCGCTCGTCGAAGAACTCGTGTGAGCCATGGGACTCGCGCAGCAGCGCGCGGACCATTCGATTCAGCCGGGTGTCGCCCTCGGTGGAGCGTTCGATGAATGCCTCGCGCTCCTGCTCGGGACGCTCCAATACCGCATGGAAGATCTCCTCGGCTTGATGGAAAAGGCTCACCGCAAGTGCTCCAACCCACCGGATCGGATGCGCAGCCGCAGCCAGGCGAGGGCCATCCTTGTGTCACGCTCCACGGTGGAGATGGAGAGGTCAAGCCGCTGCGAGATCTCCGCGACGGTTAGTCCCCCGAAGTAACGCATCTCCACAACGTCGGACTTGCGCTTGTCCTCCTCCGCCAATTCGTTCAGTGCGTCGTCCATATCGACAATCCAGGCGCAGTCCTGTTCACTCATCGGGAGGTCCTCAAGGTCCGCATTGTCGAAGGGGACAAGAGGTCCTCCCCGCTTCGCCGCGTTGCGCTTGCGTGCGTGGCTGACCAGTACCTGCCGCATCAATTTGCCGGCGATCGCGAAAAAGTGCCCGCGGTTCTCCCAGGCAATCGGGTTGCCGGCTTCGACCTTCAGGAAGAACTCATGGACAAGCTCCGTCGGGTGCATCCGCTGCCCCGGCTGCTCCCGCCGCACTTGCCGCGCAGCCATGGAACGGAGCGTATCGTAGACCAGTGGAACCAGCTTCTGATATGCGTCGTGGCTTCCCGATTGCCAGGCGAAGAGCAGACTGGTAATCGGAGTGGTATCACCGGCCATAGAGCATCCTGCGGACTATCTTATCCAACCGTTGAGAACCGGAGCCGCACACTGACCCAGGCTTGACGTGCCCCTCCCGATCTTGAAACCCCCGCCATTCGTTGGCGAATGCTGGTCGATATGGCTCGCGGCGATGCGGTGGCGCGTGCCGGGAGCTTCGGATAGGGCACTTCCGTCAATGCCTGCGGTAATCCGCCTGGCCTCACCGTCCGCTACTTGCTCCGCCGCATCGCCGAAACATTGTTGTTGACATTCGACACCAACAGGTCCATGCTGTTGTTGTAGGCATTCGACACTATGAGCAACCCATCCCGGCTCGACCTCCTCCAGGGCACGCTCGACCTTCTGATTCTCCGCACGCTGGCGACGGGGCCGCACCACGGCTGGGCCATTGCGGAACGCATTCAGCAGATCTCCGAAGACGTGCTGCGCGTCAATCAAGGCTCGCTCTATCCAGCCCTGCACCGGCTGGAACATCAGGGCTTGATCAAGGCCGATTGGGGCGTATCGGAACTGGGGAGGCGGGCTCGTTTCTACGAACTCACACGGCAGGGGCGCAAGCAACTGGAAGTGGAGACCGAAACGTGGAACCGCATGTCGGGTGCGATTGGCCGCGTGCTGAAGATGGCATGAAGGAGAACTGGCATGCGTTGGAGCGACGTTCGAATCCGTTTGCGCGCATTGCGAAGCAGGGATCGCGCCGAGGCTGAACTCGACGAGGAACTCCGCTTTCATCTGGAGATGGAGGCTCGCAAGCAGCGCGCTGCGGGAGATGCCCGGCCTGACGACTCTGCGCTTGTAAACTTCGGCGGGTTGGAACAAGTGCGTGAGCAGTGCCGTGACGTACGCGGGCTCACCTTGCTTGAGAACATGGCCCGCGATTTCCGATACGGCGTTCGTGTGTTGCGCCAGTCTCCCGTCTTTACGGCGGTCGCCGTGCTCTCACTCGCCATCGGAATCGGAGCCAATACCGCCGTCTTCAGCCTCTATGACACGGTGTTGCTGCGCGTGCTCCCCGTCCGGGAGCCGAAGGAACTGACGATTGTCCGATGGGGCGCACAACGCGAACTGAGCTTCAATGCGACTTGGGCGAGCGGCGGTGGTGACGGCCGAGGCCGATGGACCAAGAACGTGTTTTCCTGGGCCATCTTCCAGGAAATGCGCCGCGGCAGCAAGTTGCGCGAGGTTTTCGGATTCTCGCCCCTTGGGCCTGTGAACCTCGCAGTCAACGGCCGTGCGCTGGCGGGTGGCGCGATGGTCGCCTCCGGCAACTTCTATCAGGCACTGGGCGTGACGACGATTCTGGGGAGGCCGTTTTCAAGCGACGATGAAACCATCGACGGGCTTCCCGCCGCTGTCATCAGTTATCGTTTTTGGGACCGGGCCTTCGCGCGTGACGCCGGGGCAATCGGCAGGACGGTCTATGTCAACGGAAAGCCGTGCGCCGTTGCCGGTGTCACCTCGCGGGATTTCGTTGGGATCTCGCAAGGCGGCTTCATGAGGACGCCGGAAGTTGACGTTACTCTACCCATTCGGACGCGGGAACTCTGGGAGGGCGCAGGTGCCGCGAAGGTTGCGTGGTTCGGCGACTTGTTCTGGATTCAGGTAATGGGCCGGCTTCCCGATCGTACCCAGGAGCAGGCGGCCATCAGCGAACTCGCCGCGATTGTCGTGGCCGGCCTGCCGGAGGAACCCAGACGCGAATTGGGCCGCGAGATCCCTGATATCTTCCTCGACGAAGGCGCGCAGGGGCTCGACAGTCTCCGCTCGTCGTATCGCAAGCCGCTACTGATCCTGATGGCGGTGGTTGGCCTTACTCTTCTGATGACTTGTGTGAATCTTGCCGGGTTACTTCTGGCTCGTGCCAGCGCCAGGGAAAAAGAGATTTCTTTGCGCCTGGCCCTGGGTGCGGGCCGGATGAGGATTATCCGCCAGTTACTCATGGAAGGCGCCATGCTCTCGATTTTGGGCGGCGCTGCCGGGCTCTTGCTGGCCTATTGGGCTGTGCAGGGGTTACTCGCGTTACTGTCCTCCGGTACCGCGCCCATTCCGGTGCAGGTGTCGCTGGACTTCCGGGTGCTCGCATTTGCGGGAGCCGTCTCGATGTTGGCCACCGGCTTGTTCGCGCTCGTACCGGCGCTCCGGGCCACGCGCATCGACCTGCTCAGCAGTCTGAAGGGCGATGCGGCGCGCTCGCGAGTTCGTTTCGAGGGGCGGCGGGCCGATGGAAACCGGGTTCTTCTCGCCATCCAGGTTGCCGTGGCGGTGGTGCTGGTGGGAAGCGCGACACTGCTCACGCGTACACTCGTGAACCTCCGGGGCTTGCCTCTGGGTTTCAATCCCCAGCAGATGGTGCTATTCGACGTGGCGCCGGGCAAGAACGGCTATGACGAAGCACGCGGCAATCAACTCTACGCGCGGCTGACGGAGCGTTTGAAAGAGATACCTGGAGTGACGGGAGTAAGTATGTCGGGACAACGCCTCATCAGCGGCTGGGTATCAAACGGTGGCATTTACCCTGATGGCGCTAGCGGGGTGCGTGTCCGGTCGCACTTCAACTTTGTTGGAGCAGACTTCCTTGAGGTGATGGGGATTCCCCTGCTCTACGGGCGTCCGATTACTACGCGGGACCTTGGTTCCTCCGTTCGCGTTGCGGTGGTGAATGAGTCGCTTGCGCGAAAGCTTTCCTCGAGTGGTGCGGTGCTCGGGCGGCGGTTCCGCTGGCGCGATCGTGATGACCGGGACGTGGAAGTGGTCGGCGTTGTGAAGGACGCGAAGTATGACCGCTTGCGAGGCGAAATGCCCGCCACGGCGTATGTCCCTTACACACAGCGCCCCTTCGGTTGGCCCCAGGAAATGAGTTATGCCGTGCGAATTGCGAACCAGTCGCCGGTGAGCGGCGCCGCGATCGCCCGCGCGGTCGCGTCCGTGGATCCGATGCTGCCCGTGATGCAGCTCAAGACACAAGAGGCGCAGATCGACGATACGCTGAGTCAGGAGCGGCTGCTGGCATCTGTCATCGGACTGTTCAGCGGAATTACTCTGGTGGTAGCTTGTATCGGATTGTATGGGTCGGTGGCTTACAGCGTCACGCGGCGGGTTCACGAGATTGGCATACGTCTGGCTCTCGGCGCGAGACCCGCGGCAGTTCTCGGGATGCTGATGCGGCAGGTGATGGCTGTGATTGCTGTTGGTTTGGGGCTTGGCTTGGCCTGCGCCTGGGGCGCGACCCGAGTGATCGGGCACATGTTGTTTGGCGTGCAACCGCACGACCCGATGAGCCTTGGCGGGGCATGCGTGGCGGTGCTTGTAATCACGGCGATCGCGGCGCTGCTCCCGGCCCGCAGGGTGTTCCGGATCGAGCCGCTCCGTGCGCTGCGTTGCGAGTAAGCCGCCGCGCACCTCACGGTAGCGCAGCCTTCAGTCTGCCGCACCAAGACTTAGACTGGACTAAGTTTCTGTCGCAAAACTCTCTTTTCTTACTTTTCTTACTGATCAACCGCTCTGTCCGGTCGCGGCCCAGAACTGGTGTTCAATGATTGTAGTGACTTACAGAGCCGCGAGTGTGACGACGCGGCGAAGCGACCGCCAGAAAGACCAATTTCGCGACAGAAAATAGACTAGACTCATCTCGGTGCAGGGCGAACGAAAATGCGTCGATTGCCGAGGTCCTTGCGAGCCTTGGCGAGCCGGGCGAAAGAGCGCCGGTGGTCGAGCGTTCATGATCCGACGGGGGTGGTTCACCGGCCCCGACCACAGTCCTCGACACGATTGTCGAGGCAGCAGCCTGAAGGCGGCGTTACCGTCGCCGGCACCGATTGCAGTTCCTTCTGCTCGACGGAGTTACCCGGCCGCGGGTTCCGTCGCCCGGGCTTGGCTTGCGCGCATCGAAAAATTCGGACGAGACAGTAAGTCGAGCAGGAACTGGTGCGCCGTTTCTTCCAACAGGTAGTAACGGCGGCCTTCCTCTTCCACCAGCACCGCCTGCTGGCGGCTCGAAAACGCCAGGCACAACTGGCGCTCGCCCGGCGTCAACGCGGCAACGTCCACACGGGCTTCACCGCGAGGTCCCGCCTCCACCTTGCGCAGCAGATTCCGAGCCATCACTTGCGAATCCAGACCTTCGATCACGGCCGCGGCACCCAGCCATCGCTGCTCCGGCGTTGCCTGGAAGTGCGGACCGGCTGCGTAGGCAAGCAGGAAGATGATTACATCGATGAACGCCGCCAGCGCCAGCGAGAACAATGGCCGCCCGCCGGCATTCGCCGCCAAATCCTGGAACGCCAGCAGTAACTCCTCCTGGCCTGACGACGCAATATCGACATATTGGCTGTAAGCCGGTGGCGCGGGCCGCTCCAGCACGGGCTGATGCAGTGCCTGTTCCACATCCGTCCAGGGCACGGACGCGTACACCTGTTCATAGTCGCGGAGCTGCTTTTCGGCCGTGTCCTGCGGCTTGCGCGCGAGCCGCCATGCCGCCACACGCTGCTGTGCCTGCTCGATTCGCTCCATCGAGACTCGCGCAAGCTTCGTGTGACGGTCAAACGCCGTGTAGCGGACTCCCTCGCCGCCACCCTCCTTATAAGCCGCATTGTAAGTGCGCGCCTCCTCTGCCACCGCCTCACGGATGCGATTCAGGAAAGGATCGGAATCCTTCGCGCGCGAGATGTGACCACTTACTCTCTCCGCCTGAGTCATCTCTTCGAGGGCGAGTAAGTGCTTTTGCGACTCACTGGCGGCGTTGGCCAGCAGTGGCTCCACTTTGCCCGCGTGATCGCTCAACGCATCGTACAGCTTGCGCTCGATCACCGCGGGCCGCTCCCGCGCGGAGAACCACGTATAGAGGCTCACATAGGAGAACGCCACCGAGACCACCGCCGTGATCGCGTAGACGGCGATCAGCAGGGCGCGCCGGTGGGCCGAAAACCCGATCAACCACGCGGTCAGCACCAACGCCGATTGGATGCCCGCCGACGCCAGCAGGGCGAACCACGGAGTGAGATACAGCGCCATGCCCTGCTGCGTGGTGTACCAGGACACCACCGAAAGCAAAAGGCTGGCGACAAATAGCGCTTTGACGATCGCGCGGCTTGCTCCCGCCGATCCTGGGTCGGAGTTGGTATTCGACACGTAGGGCATCGTTCCTCCTGTGAACCTACTAGGGGAAACAACGTAGATGGTCCGCCCAATGTTCCCGCATCCTGCGTTTCCTCATTCGACCGCGGCTGATACAATTCGAGGTGGTCGCAAACCCGATGATCTCCCGACGCACACTGCTATCGTCCGCGCTCGGCACAGGGGCCGCCGCGCGTGCAATGGCCCAGAAACAGCCGCTCGACATCACGCAATTCGAGCCCCGCAGCATGCTCCAGGTAAATGAGACCCGCGTGGAGCGCGCAAAGTTTCCGGTCATCGACATTCATACGCATCTCAGTTTTTCGGCCAAGTCCGAGAAGGGTGTCAGCCTCACGGGTGAGCGGAAGTTCATCGTGCCTCCGGATCAATTACTGCCAGTGATGGACCGGCGCAATCTTCGCACGATGGTCAATCTCACAGGCGGTTACGGCGCTGGCCTTCGCGAAGGCGTCGCGCGCTACGATAAAGCACATCCCGGCCGATTCCTCACCTTCTGCGAGCCCGCGTGGGGCGAGACCAATCAGCCTGGCTATGCGAAAAAGCAGGCCGATCTCATTGTGCAGGCGCGCAAGGATGGCGCCGCCGGATTGAAGGTGCTCAAGACACTCGGCCTCTATCTGCGCGAGAACCTCAGCGCGGGCAAACTCATCAAGGTGGACGATCCGCGCTTTGATCCGATGTGGGAGGCGTGCGGCGCCAACCGGATGCCGGTGGCGATTCACGTCTCCGATCCAGCGGCTTTCTTTCTGCCCACCGATCGCACCAATGAGCGTTTCGAGGAACTCAACAATCACCCGAGCTGGTCGTTCCACGGCCGCGACTTTCCATCGAATGAAGAACTGCTCGATGCTCGCGACCGTGTCTTCGCCCGTCATCCGAAGACAAACTTCATCGGGCTTCATGTTGGCCATTTCGCCGAGAACCTCGGGCACGTGGCACGCTCGCTCGACCGCTTTCCGAACATGTACGTGGAGATCGGCGCACGCGTCGGCGAGTTGGGCCGTCAGCCTCGCACCGCGCGAAAGTTCTTCGAGAAGTATCAGGACCGTATTCTCTTCGGGACGGACGCCGTGCCAAACGGGATCGAGACCCCACAACAGATCTTTGGCGATGCGCTCTATCAGATCTACTACCGGTTTCTGGAAACCGAAGACGAGTACTTCGACTACGCGCCCGCGAAGATGCCGCCGCAGGGCCGCTGGCGCATTTACGGAATCGGTTTGCCCGATTCGATTCTGAAGAAGGTCTATTACAACAACGCGGCGCGATTGCTGGGCCTTGCGTTAATCTAGCTCGCGCCGAAGCGGATCACCGCGCGGCCGACAATCTGACCCGCTTTCAACTTTCCGATCAGCTCCGGCGCTTCTTCCACTGCGTGCGCGTGGACTTCGGGTTTCCCGACGCCTTGCAGTGCCAGTGCGAATACGGCTTCCAGGTCGGCACGCGTTCCAAGATAGCTGCCTTGAATGCGAATGCCCTTGAGCACGGCCTCCGTAATGCTAATGGAGAACTTGTCGATCGTCATCCCGACGAGAATCAAACTCCCGCAGCGTTTCAGTGTGGCGAACGCGGCCGGTACCGCCATTGCCGATGCTGTGAACACGATCGCACCATCGGCGCCGCCCATCTCCTTGCCAATGACCTTGCGCGAATCCTCCACCGTGCAAACCGCCTCGGCGCCCATGCGCTTGGCGAGCTCCAACTTCTCGGCCGACACGTCCACCGCGGCCACTCGCAAGCCCTGGTGCAACGCGTATCGCACTGCCAGATGGCCAAGCCCGCCCATGCCGAAGACCGCCAGCAGTTGACCGGACTGCAAGCCCGCCTCGCGGAGCGCGCCATAAGCTGTCCAGCCCGCGCAACACAACGGCGCGGCTTCCACGGCATCCAATCCATCGGGCACGCGGATGAGATTCTGCGCGGCCACTAAGCCCTTTGTGGTCATGGCGCCATGCCGAGTGTAGCCGTGATTCTGTTGGCGCAAACAGAATCGCTCACGCCCCATCCGGCATGCATCGCATTTGCCGCAGCCCGATGCAAGATAGGTGATGCCCGCACGGTCCCCCACCGCAACCTGCGTCACGCCTTCGCCCACGGCTTCCACCACGCCGATACCTTCGTGCCCCAGCACGAGCGGCGCCAACGGCAAGCTCTGCAAGCCTGCGATCATCACATCGGAGTGGCAGATTCCGCAAGCCTCCATGCGCATGCGCGCTTCTCCGGGTCCAGGGTCGCGCACGCCGATGTTGTTCAACGTGATGGGCGCTTGCGGCGCGTTCAGGCAGACTGCCGTTGCATGTTCGGACATCTTTTCAGATGTATCACGGCGCGCGCGACGTCAGCGAAACGAGACCTGCACGGGATTCGCCGGTTTGCCATCGGCGAGCAGTTGCACTTCCACAGTGCCCCGGCCCGCGAGACTGCGAGGCACCAGCACGTTCAGCTGATCCAGGCCCGCGAAGGAACCCTGCGCTCCCACATATTGCACTTCCGCCGCCACGCCGCCTATCGTCACCCGCACCGCGTCGCGAACATTTCCGCGAACTCCTGTTCCAAACAAGACGAGTACGAATTGCTCGGAAGGGCCTCCCATGTCGAAAGGCATCGTGTCGACGGTGGTTTGCCGTCCATCCGCGCCAACGCGCACTCCCACCGCCGCCGCGAGACCTTGTCCACTGCCCGCCTGCGTGTACAATCCTGGCGCCGACCTCACCACGTTCACCTGGCCGGTCGCGCGCACGGTGTTGCCGGCCACCACCGACACCGTCGCCGTGCCATCCCGCAGCGCCGCCGGCATCACGAAGTTGATCTGCCGTGGCGAAGCATAGATGAGGCCCGCCGTGCGCGACTGCCCTGTCGAATCCGTGATCCGCACCTGCACTCCACTCAGCGTGGTGGGCAGAGGTTGATTCGATGCCTGCCCGGTCTCGACCGTGACATCTCCCGTGAACAGGGATGCAATCGAATCCGGCGCCAGTTCGCCACCGCGGAAGCTCGCCGACGAAACTGCCTGCAAGCTCACGGGTGCAATGCGGCAGGCGTTTGATGGATCGGCGAACGTACCCGAGTTCACCACGATCGCCATCTCCGCGAATACCTTCGGATCCGATGGAGACTGCCATTGAATCGGATTCGCCCAATCGCTGCCGGCCGCGGGGCAGCCCCATGCATTGCACTTCAGCGGCACAATCAGGCTGGGATAGTAGACGGACTGGATCAGCTCGTCGCCGGTCACGGGGTCGAGCTCATAGAGCGACATGAAGTTGTCCGAGCGCGTATAGCTGGTCACTTCGGCGCATCCGCCGCGATCGAAGTTTGCGCCGTTCGACGCGGGGCATGCGGCTGGAAGATCCACGGTCTGCGTGCCGAGCACGTTTGCGTCGGTCGCCGACACTTGCGCGGTGCAGTTGTCCGAGTTGTACAACGTGCAGTTGGGCGCGGTGTACAAGGGATGCGTGGTGCAGGTGTTCCATTCATACCAGCCGTCGCGGCATGCATTGCGGCAGTTGCCTGCGTTGTCGCAGATCCGCAGATCGCGGCACCAGCCGTCGAATTGATGGCCGTTGCGCTTCGGCCCAAAGTTCGAGGTCACGCCCCAGTTGCCGAAGGGCGCCGTGTGCAATGGATCAGGACACTCGGCGCTGATGGGCCCCGTCACGCGGCGGTTTCGATTGAGGCCAGCCACCGAGAGACGGCACACTTGCGCATCGAGCAGCGCTTCGCTGGCAATTTGCGCGATGGCGATGAGCAGAACAATTCGCGTCATCAGTACAGGCCGTAGTAGCGGGCCATCCAATACGGAAGGATGTAGTCGATCCCCGCCGCTTCGATATTGCCGATGCCACCGCCCACCAATTGAAACGGGCTTCGCTGCCAGAGGAAATCCGTGCGCACGCGGTTCTCCACGGGCACGGGATCGCAGGCTCGCTCATCATCGCCGCACGCGCGATACTTCCCGCGCAGATCCACACGTTCGTCGCGCCGCGGACGCCGCAGCCATGCGTCGAGCAGCGCGCGTGTCTCGGCGTCGCGAGCCGCATTCGGGCCCCGAAGCGCGCGGTCGATCATGTTGAAATGCGCGTTGCCATGATCATCCAGCGTGCGCCGCATCAGGTTGTAAGCGTCGTTGTAGAAGTTGCGATAGAACCCGCTCGTCTCCAGCCGGATCAGGTGATAGTAGGAGGCGACGTTCAGATTGAACTTGAAGTAGCTGCCATGCGAATCGAGCGTCTCCGTCGCGATTGGAATGCCGGACGTCGCTGCTTCCCAAAAGCGCGCCCGCGAGTAGTCGTCGCTGAACTCACCGCCGTTCACCATCCGCCCGAGAATGAGCAGCGAGAGCTTCTGATCGGCTCGCGTCCAGAACACGGTGCTGATCTCGCCATCCGGCATGCGCACGGACCAGCCATCATCGATCAGCCGCTTCAGCATGCGCGTAATCAGATTCGATACCACGTTGCGCACGCCCTGGTCTTCGATGAGTTGATAGGCAATGCCAAGCCCGAAGAAGACGCCGATGTACTGGTCGCGGGATGTGTTGCCGATCCAGTAGCAGGGGCGGCCCTGGCAGGTGCCTTCGAAGTTGCCATTGGGCGCTTCCTCGCGCAGGATGCCGGCTGCGTGCGGCGAATCCTTGGGGACATAGCAGCGGGCCAACAAGCCGTTGCCGGTGACGCCCACCAGTTCCCAGATGCCGGCCAGGGCGTCGTTCACGTTCTGACGCGCTTCGGGGGAGCCAGTCACCTTGAAACGAAACGCTTCCGCCGCGAGGTAGTGTCCGGTCCAGATCGCCGAGTCACCGCAGCGTGTGTAGCCTGTAATGTTGCGCTCGGCATCCACAAAGGGATCGAGGACTGTGCCGAACGGCAAGTGCCGAGCTTGGATGTTCGCCGAAATGGCTAAGGCGTCGGCCTCCGAGGCGTGAATCACATCGACCGCGAGCAGAGACGCAAGGATGGCTAGGAAAAACATAGGAATCCTCCAAGCGGACGCGGGACCTACTTTCAAACTACCATGCAAACGCGGGCCCGGGCATCTCCCGGATCGAGGGAGCCGAGCCGTGGGGATCCGGCGGGCTCATCGCGCGGAGTTCCTCAACGATCTCCGGGCTTTCGGCGAGTCGGCCTTCAGCGTTACCTGCCTCTCAAGCGCGGGATTGCGCAAGACATCAAGTACTCCCGAGACGATCGCCGGGCACTCGGAGCCCTTCCAGCCGTTCGCGTCGCCGGCGGGATTCCTCTCGCTCCTCCCGGTATGTCCGTACGGTACTCTTCCCTCTCCCGGTGGTGACAACAATTCTTTCTTTGTGAGCCAAGCGATTCGGGATATACTCTCTGAGTCCCCTCATCACAGATGGCTCCTGATCGGATCGCACGGCTCAAGGCGATATTCCTTCGCGCGAGCGAACTTGCGCCCTCCGATGTATCCGGCTACCTCGACGAAGCCTGCGCCGGTGACGAGGAACTCCGTCTCAAGGCCGTGCAGATGCTAGCCGAGCATTCCGATTCCAGCAGTTCGAACCTGTTCGCTCCGGCCTCAGGAACAGCCGCCCGCACCCTCTCCAACGGTTCGGTCATCGCAAACCGCTTCCGCGTTCTGCGATTTGTCGGCAGTGGGGGCATGGGAGAAGTGTACGAGGCCGAGGATCTCGAACTCGGGGGCCGTGTCGCGCTCAAAACGATACGCCCGGCTCTGCTCACCAAGCCGGACACTCTGAGCCGTTTCCGGCGGGAAGTACAGGTGGCGCGGCAAGTGACGCACCCTGCCATCTGCCGGGTTTTCGATGTGGGGCGGCATCTTCAGGAAGGCGCGGAACTCGTATTTCTCACCATGGAGTTCCTGGACGGCGACACGCTGGGAGAGCGCCTCAAACGGCAGGGGCCGTTCTCTCCGGAAGCCGTGCTGCCACTTCTTCAGCAGGTGGCGGCGGGCCTTGATGCCCTGCATCAGAAGGGCGTGATCCATCGCGACCTGAAGCCTGGCAACATCATGCTGCTGGCCTCGGACTCCGGCCCTGCACGTGCGGTCATCAGCGATTTCGGTCTTGCCCGCGCCTTCGACGAAGATTCCAGGGAAGGGCCTCTTACCCGCTCCGACGTGATTCTCGGCACACCAGCCTACATGTCACCCGAGCAGTTGCTCGGAAAGCCGCTCGGGCCTCAGAGCGACCTTTACTCCCTCGGTCTGATCCTCTTTGAGATGCTTACCGGAGAACGCGCCTTCACCGCGGAAGGAGCGATTGAACATGCGGTCCTGAGGGTCAAGGAGGAGAGCACTCTGCCCAGGATCAACTCGGTCCCTACCGGCTACCAGAGTGTCGTCGCCAGTTGCCTAGCGCGCGATCCGAGGAGTCGCCCGCGTTCGGCAGGTGCTGTCGTCGCCAGCCTGACCGGATCTGAGGCCATGCCAGCGCTACGTGAGCGATCTGGTGAATCACCGGCGCCGGACACGGAATCTGCGCATGGCTTGGCGCACCCCACTACGCCGGAATCGCAGCCAGCGCAGCGATCGGATGTCCTACCCGCAGCCCGGCCCGGCACCGGTCCCCCGAGAACCTGGGCCCGGGCCGCGGTGTTCGCGACCATTGGATTGGCAGCGTTGATCGCCGCCGCCTGGTTCGTGAGATCGCAGTGGCGATTGCAGGAGCCCTCCGTGCTGGTTCCCGCGCCGTTGACCACGTTCTCAAGCTATGAGGGGAATCCTAAGTTCTCTCCCGACGGCAGCCAAATTGCGTTTGATTGGGACGGTCCCGATGGCAAGAACCGCGACGTCTATGTCCAGGTGATCGGCAGTACCGCACCGCCGCTCCGCATCACCACCCATCCCGGCGTCGATCAAGTGACGGGTTGGTCTCCGGATGGCCGTTGGATCGCGGTGGTCCGCTATGTTGGACAGGGACCGGGCAGCACGGTATTCGTGGTGCCGCCGTTGGGTGGTCCCGAGCGTGTGATCACGGAACTCAACCAGGGCTGGACGCCGTGGATGAGCTTCACTCCCGACGGCAAGTGGATTGCGCTCAATGACGCGGAAAACCCTGGTGCTCTCGAGTCGATCTATCTCGTGTCCATCGCGAATCGCGAGCGGCGGCGTCTCACCACACCGAGCGGCGCTTCCGGCGGCAGCGCCCACTCCTACGAACTGGGCGATCTCATGCCGGCGATTTCGCCCGACGGCCGCCGGATGGCGTTCATCCGGCAAACGAATTTCTCATCGAGCGAATTGTTCGTGATGGATCTGACTGCGGACTACCGTCCCGCGGGAGAGCCCAAGCAACTGACCAACGACCGGCGCAGTTCGGCCAACCCTGCTTGGACCGCAGATGGCGGAGAGATCCTGTTCACTTCCACGCGCGACAGCTTCCGGCGCACGCTTTGGCGGATTCCCGCGAACGGTGGCGCGCCGCGGAAGATCCCCTATATAGGAACGAACGTCGGAAGTCCGAACGTCTCAGCACGCACCAACCGACTCGCCTACTCCCAGGAATTGATGGATATCAATCTCTGGCGCATGGAACTTGGTGGATCCAGTGGGCGCAACTCCGCTCCCAGCCGCTTCGTCGCGTCTACGTTCACCGACACCAACCCTACCTTTTCGCCCGATGGCTCCAAGGTGGTCTTCGCCTCGGACCGCTCCGGAGGGATGGAGATATGGATCGCGCCCACCGACCTGTCCAACCCTTCTCCGGTTACGTCCATGGGCTGGTGGGCTGGCGCGCCGGCATGGTCGGCCGACGGCAGGACCATCGCTTTCGACTCGCCGCAGTCAGGGCGCTTCGGCGTCTGGCTGGCGGGTGCGGACGGCGCCAACGCGCGAGAATTTACTGTCGACGCGCCAGGCGGGAATCAGCCGCGTTTCTCACCTGATGGAAAGTTCATTTATTTCAGCTCGGCGCGATCCGGACAGCGCCAAATCTGGCGAGCCCCACTGGACAATGCCGGCGCGGCCGTTCAAGTGACAACGAGCGGCGGGCTGGTCGCGGTCCCGGACGTGGATGGCAAGGCCATCTACTTTGCCAGGGAGCGTCTGAAGAACGGGAACCAGCCGATCTGGAAGCACTCGCTCGAAACGGGTGAAGAAAGCGAAGTGATCGGCAACGTGATCAATTGGGGCAATTACACCGTTACCAGGCGGGGAATCTGGTTCTTTGATAACCCAAATCCGAAGACCGGAAGAACCCCTCTCAAGTTTTTCGATTTCTCGACCAGGAAGCAAACCATCATCGCTGAGGTGGAAAAGCCGGTCGGTTGGGGAGTTGCGGTGTCGCCGGACGAAAGCTGGGCGGTGTGGCCACAGAAGGATCTGACCGGAGCGGATCTGATGATCGTCGAGAACTTCCGCTGACCCCGCGGCAATCAGCGAACCGGGCTCGAGCCTGCTCCGTTCGGTCCGCCGCCGCGCGGCATCGCGCACCGCGTTTTCGTGGCACACTAGGGAGTACTTCGCATGAAATGCCATCACGCATTCGTCTGGGTACTCCTGATTGCCGTCCCGGGATGGGCGCAGCCGAAGCCTGAGTCCGGCTCCCCGACACCCGAAGCCAACGACGGGATTCCCGTCACCAGCGACGTGGTGAAGAACTCCTGCGGCGGGTGCCACAAGACCGAT
>JAEUQE010000154.1 GCA_016789785.1 Bryobacterales bacterium | reverse complement strand
CCCGGCGGCTCCAATGAGTCACACACTGGCGATCGACATTGGCGGCACGAAGTTCTCGATGGCTGCGTTTGCGGAGGACCGCATCATTCTGCGCGAGTCACGCGCGACGGATCGCGAGGCTGGCCGCGACTGGATGCTGCGGCAGATCGCGGAAATCGCGGACGCTTGGCGCCAGCAGATTTCGTTCGATGCTTGCGGCATCGGATTCGGCGGCCCGGTCGATTTCAGCCGCCAGCGCGTCGCCTGTTCCACGCATGTGGGCGGGTGGCAGGACTTCGATTTTCCGGCCTGGACGCGCGCCGAACTCGGCCTCGCGAGCATCATGGACAACGACGCGAATGCCGGCGCACTGGGCGAGGCGCTCCATGGCGCCGGGCAAGGAGCGGACCCGCTGTTCTACATGACCCTGTCCACCGGAATCGGCGGCGGCATTGTCTCGCATGGCGAGATCTGGCACGGCGCGGATGGCTATGCCGGGGAGATCGGGCATCTCACCATTCGTCCCGGTGGGCCACGGTGTTTGTGCGGCGCCAATGGCTGCTTCGAACGCATGTGTTGTGGACTGTGGCTGGAACGCGATCATGGCGCGCCAGTGGTGGAGTTGCTCGGACGGCCCGGGTTCATGGATCAGTATGTGGTGGACCTCGCGCTTGGGCTGAAGTCATGCATCATGCTGCTGAATCCCGCGCGAATCGTCATTGGCGGCGGCATCAGCAAAGCGGGGGACCGCCTCTTCGCACCGCTGCGCACGGAATTGCGGCGGCAGATTACGGAGTGGTCGCGCGCGCGGATCGAGGTTGTGCCCGCTGCGTTGGGAGACGACTCCGTGTTGTGGGGTGCGGCATTGCTTGCCCGCCGTGGGTGAGAATCTAGAAAGGGAGTGTTCTAACGTGAGTTTTGCGGAAGCATACCGGCAGGATTGCATGAAGGCGCTGGAGTCGATTGATGCCTCGCTTGTTCAGAAGGCAATCGACATGTTCGTGGAAGCGCGCGCCAATGACCGGCAGATCTTCATTTGCGGCAATGGTGGAAGTGCGTCGACAGCATCACACTTCGTTTGCGACATGGTGAAGGGCGCAAGTTTCAATCGCCCGAAGCGGTTCCGGATTCAAGCGCTGACGGATTCGTTGCCGACTATTACGGCTTACTCGAACGATGTCGCCTATGATGCGATTTTCGTCGAGCAGTTGAAAAACTTCGCAAGGCCCGGCGACCTGGTGATGGGCATCAGCGGTTCGGGCAACTCGCCGAATGTTCTGCGCGCGATGGAGTACGCCAATTCGATCGGCTGCGAGACCATCGGACTCACGGGGCGTGATGGCGGCAAGTTGGCGGGCCTCTCCAAGCTGAACATTCACGTGCCGAATCCTCATATGGGCCGCATCGAAGACGCTCACATGATCATCTGCCACATGATCTGTTACTACTTCATGGACGTGGAATCGAAGAACTAGGGAATAGCCGTCAGCGCTCAGCCGTCAGCCTTCAGCCCCCGAGCGGGGCGAGATCCCGCTCACGGAACCTGAAACTCGATCTGGACAGGAGCGATGTGCCATCGGATGGTGTGGCTCGGGCGGCGCAATCTGGCCGAAATCCGGCAACTCCGACGCGGAAGTTTCTGGAGAGCCCCCGAGCGGGGCGCGATCCCGCTCATGGAACCTGAAACTCGATCTGGACAGGAGCGATGTGCCACCGGATGGTGTGACACTCAGGCGGCGCAATCTGGGCGAAATCCGGTAACTCCGAGACGGAAGTTTCTGGAGAGCTACTGAATCGGCGCGGCGATGCGGCCGCGGCGACCTGCTCCGTCAAAGCCCGTGCGCCGCCGAATCTGGCGCGCGACTCGCGACAAGGAAGGGCCACCGACCGGTCTGCGTGGGACGCACGGAGAAAGTGTTGAGACAGCAGACGTCCGATTTGGCGGGCTGGAATCCAGGAATGGTTTTTCGGGAGGGAGGGCGCCGGCATGGCAACCAGCGCCCTGAGATCCGCGGTCTGAGATCCGGCAGTCAGGTTACACCCACACAGCTTCCAGCGACAATCCCTTGCGGCACAGCAAGCACGACGCCGCATCGTTGGAATAGTGCGCATCCAGCTTGGCCAAATAGAACAGCGGGATGGCGCCGAAGTCGGGAGTGCGGGGCGTCGGCTGATACACCATTACAGCCAGCCCAACCACCTCACCGCCATTCTTCTCCACCAGGGACTTCAGTTCCTGCAACCTCTTGCCGGAGCGGAAAATATCATCCACCAGCAAGACTTTCTCGCCGGGCTGACTCACAAAGTACTGCCGGAAATGAAGCGGAGTATCCTCTCCACTCGATTCGGCCCAGTAGACCTGCTTGGCACGCAGGGCTTCGCACACCCCGTAGGCGACCGGTACGCCGCCTCCGGCAGGTGCAACCACTGACAGTTGCGCGGTCATCGCCCGCAACTCCGAATTCGCACGAACTTTCCGGCTCAAACCCACGCTGAGAGTTCTTAAGTGCTCATAGTGCCGCATCGCCAAAGATACCTGTAAGTATTCATCGGCATGCAGACCGTTGGGATAAACAAAGTGACCGTGACGCAGTGCGCCGGTCTGCTTTAGCAACCCAATCACGTCTTGTTCCGAGGGTACGAGATCCATGCCTTCAGTGTAGCTCTGTGTGATTGGGTTGGCGTGCGCGAGCGGACGCTGCGCAAGACATTGCGCAAGACATAGCGAGCCGTTCCACTGGTGTGCTTCGCGCGGATTGCTCGCCCGGAAGTTTGTTCGTATCATAAACGTTTAGTGGAGGTGCCCAATTCCCGACCACGCTGAGATCTCAACCCCTCTTGGACGGGCTGCGGAAACGCAGGCTCCCGCGGACAAGTGCGCGCAGTCTGAGGCGCTGGAGGTTTTCTCGCAACACGCGGCGGATCTTCTGCTCGCCGCCGCCGCAATGGGCGCGGACAACATCACTGCCGAGGAGGTGTTGCAGGAGAGCTTCTTCGCCTATTACAGCGTGCTCAACGCAGGCGGCGTGGTCGACGATCCGAAAGGCTGGCTCTTGGCCGACGTTCGCCGCAACCTTCTCGGGAGACTTCCGCAGTCAGCCGTAAGTGGCGAACTTCTGGATCTGCCGGATCAGGTGATGATGAGGCTTGAAGAGTTCCTTTCGCCCCGGGAAGCTGAAGTGGTGCGTCTTCGAAGCCGGGGCTTGAAGTATAGCGAGATCGCTGATACGCTAAGCATCGCAATGGGAACCGTTGGAACTCTTCTGGGCAGGGCACTCCGCAAGCTCCACCTGCGAGTACGCTTGGACCGGTTAAGATAGTTGGAATTTGTGGGCGTCTTCTCCAGAAACTGGCATCCATCCGATAACGAATTGATAGTCCACCAGAATGGCCCAGCTGCGGGACCATTCTCGTCGTGGGGTATTTCCCTGCATGTACTGACTTGCCGGCCCTGTCGCGACCGTCTGCGCGCGGTTCCGCATCGAGCCGGGCTGCAAGTCGAGGGTGATCTTGAAGCGAGGATAGAAGCGGTACGGCGCCGCCTGCTCGCCGACATCGGCGAAAGCCGTAAGCCACTGCCTCCCAGCGCGCTGGCCAGAGAGGTTGTCCGCGATCTCCTCGGCGAGGAGTATGCGTCCAACCTGAACGAGAGCAATTGGCTCACGCTGGAACGGCAACTCGGTGTATTGCTCGGCTATCGAAGCACCATCATGTTAAGGCGGAAGTTCCGCGAGCAATCATGCCAACCGCAGCCCTAACGCTCCCCTCCTCGTTTTGCACGGCACTTCCCCGCCAGATCATGGTGGTGCTGTACATTCAACTGACATTGGGGCTGGCAAGCATGGGTGCGTGGGCCCTGACCGGGGACGTGATCTGGGTGCTCGAGTACTTCCGCTATGCGGGCTCCATGTTTCTGCTGTTCACCTGCGTGGTGGAGGCCTGGGCCGCGTTCATGACATGGAGATCGTTCCTGCCGGGAGAGCCGATGGAACTGTCGTGGTTTCTGCTTCTCATGGCGGGGGCGTGCCGCGCCGGAGGAACGTTCATTGCGCACATCGTGGCTCCCTTGCTTCCGGAAGCGGGACAACTCCTGGTCACTGGCCCGGCGAGGGAGATGGGGCTCGCGATCTCCGGCCCCATGCACATGGCATTGATGGCGGGTGGGCTTGGCATCGCCATCCGTTGCTACCGCCGCCTTGGGCTGGTGGGAAGGTTGCGTTCCGCCGACTACCTGATCATCACAATCAGTCTCACCTTCGCCGCGCACCAGATTCATGAGGTAATCCAGTACTTCCCCCAATTCGCCCGGAGGCTGAGCCCGTTCAACTACATCACACTTGTCACGGACCTGATGCTTACTGTCCTCACCCTGGAGGCTGTCGTGCTCTGGAGATCCTCCCGCCGGATGCGAGGCGGGCTGCTCGGCAAGTGCTGGGGCGCCTATTCGGCAGGGATCCTGCTCACTTCGCTGGGCGATGTGGGTCTGTGGGCATCCTCCTGGGGGCACATTCCGTGGCCGCTCGGATCGATCACTTGGTTCATCTGGTTTCCCGCGGCGGCAGCCTTCGCCCTCGGCCCCGCCTACCAATACAGCGCGCTTGTCCGCGCCCGATCGGCCGCTTCCGCGGTAGAGGTGGTTCCGGGCGAAGCGGTTCGTGGCTAACGGTGTATTAGGCCTTGCCGAGCGCCTTCCGGCAATACTCGTAGCACTTCTTCACTTCGGAGACCGTCTCCACGCCTTTGTACTCATACTCAATCATCGCGGGGATCTTGTACTTCTTCGCGCGGAGCAATTGAAGCACTTCCTTGATCTGTGTGTCTCCCTCGCCAAACGGCACATTGGGACCCTGATCCTTCTTCCGGTCCTTGAGATGGAGGGTCACGATGCTCTTGTGGTGTTTGTCGAGGAATGCAACCGGATCGAAGTTGGCCGCGGAAAAGTGGCCGATGTCGAGATTAATCGCGATGTAGCGTGACATACCCCGCATCGCCTCCTCGAAGTTCTCCGGCGTGGCGAACTCGTTGGGCACAATCCGCGAATGGTTGTGCATGCCGACCGGGATCTTCGCTTTGCGCGCGTGCGAATCCACTTTCTTCGCGGTGGAAACGTTGGAAGAAGCAGTGAGCGCCTTCACGCCCAGAGCCTTGGCGAACTCGAAACCTCGCGCAGTCTCCTCCTCATCGAAGTCATCGCGAAAGCTGTAGTTGTAGGCGTAGAGCACAATGCCCGCGCTCTTAAACTTGTCACGGATCTTATGGAAATGATCCAGCGACACCGTCTTGCGCCACATGCGGATCTCTTCGCGCGGAATGCGCTTCTGCGGCGTGCTGGCGGGCTCCACGTGCCCGCTCCACAGTTCACAAAAGCCGAGCCCGATTTCCTGCATGGCGTTGATCGCGTCGTCAAGGCCGCGGTCGCGGAAACTGTAGCTCTGTGCGCCGATCATGACGCCATCGACTGTCGAGTGAATCGCCGGAGACGCCGACGCAGCCACAGGCAGAGCCATGAGTGTGCGCGCCAGATCGCGGCGGGTGAGCGTGGCATGGAGCATAACTTCGGATGGTATCACGCAGCGCACGCGCGGAGGTTTCGCGGCGAGATTGAAAATCCGAGCGGCATGGTTTTGCCGGATCTAAAGCCCCGGCACGCATCCACCGATACCATTAGCAGGTGCAACCGTTGCTCGCCAGCAACCGAGGCGAGCGGGTCATGGCAGCATTCAAACGGGGCGCGCCGTTTGGAGTAAAAGTGCCATGGATTTTCGGCGTTTGGCTGAGCTTCCCTTGCTCAGCCCAAACGCCGTCTGTTTTTTGGGGCCCAAGTGTGAGCGTCGCCCTGAGCATGCGCCGAGGCAGTGAGCCGGAACCGACGCAACGCCTTCGCCTGTTTCCCACTTGCCGCGACCACACCAACTCCAGTACCCGAGAAGAGCGCGACCATGGTTTCAGGCACCCCCCGCCGGATGTCTCCGCCCGCCGCGAATGGCGAGAAGGCTGGCATCACGCTTGCGGCCTCGTCATAGAGAAACACGGGAAGAAGATGGTTGGCTCCGGCAGCATCCCGCAGGCTCAAGGAGGGATGGAAATGGCCCGCCACTGTATGACGGATTGCGGTGTCAGCGCCAGCACGGTCACCGTGAATGGCACGCAATTGCCCGTCTGTCCACTCCCGGCAGACGTCCATTGCCAGATGCCCAAAATCGCGCCGGAAGCCCCGGTCGTGGTTGCCCTCCACCAGGGTCACCCTGGCCCGCGCGATCAGCCACTCCAGCGCACCGTTCAACAGCGCGAATTCCGCGGGCGACGGTCTCGGCGCATGCACCAGGTCGCCGAGAAAGACGACGTGCCGCGGCTGCATTTCCGAAACCACCTCCCGCAACTTTCGCACTGCCTCTTCATCGTGTACGGGACCCAGTTGACCTCGCCGCCGCATCGCCCAACCATAGCCGAGATGGGCGTCGGCGATCAGCAGAGTACCACTTGCGGCAAGCCACAGCGCTCCCGATGCATGCGCCCACCGGCCGGCGGCCATTTCGACCATCCGGGTCATGCCACGACCTCGACCTCTTGCTGCCACTCATCGTAGGCAGCCGCGAAGTAGTCGTCCAGAGCACGGTCAGGATCCGCCGACTGCACCACCTCGCGGTTGAACATCGCAAACAGGGGCAGCGCAAATGGCGAGGGCCGCGGGAGATCATGAACTTCCCACGGTGCGTTGTGGATGCGTTCCGCCTCGCGCTCCGCACGCTCCGCGTCCAGTTGATCTTCCATCACCTCGCGAATCGCCTCGCGCACCAGCGGATGATCCGGCTCATGCTTAAGCAGTGTTTTGTAAAGCAGCGCACTGCTCCACGTCGATGACTTCGACGAGATGGGCCCCTGCAGCGACCGCTTCGGAATCAACTGGCCTGTCTCCGCAACGCCCCGAAACTTACGCCCGAGCGCCTCGTTCGCTTCGAGTGCACTCCGCAAATCCTGGCTCCAATGCGCGGGGCGGAACGTGCCGCGCAGTAAGCTCTCGGATGGCGCAGCCTTTCGGTCGATCGACAAGAGAAATCCGTGATCATCGAAGTTTGCGACAACGCTACCAGGCAGCCCGAGACGTTGTGTCACGACAAAAGCCAGTGCGCGATTCACGCTACGCCCCGCCACCACATGAAACAGCAGCAACTCGGCCCGCCGGTGACGCAAACGCTCAATCGCAACCGGAGCATCCACTGGAATCGGAAACGCGCGCTGCTGTCGCGCCACGAAAGCCGTCAGACGCTCCGCGGCCTCGCTATCGAGACGCCAGGTGCTGCGCAGCATTGCAATACAGGCCTTCGATTCTCCCCGCCGCCAGGCATCGCGCAGATCGCGACGCAAGCGGAGTTCCTCGGAAGCCAACTGCGCCGAGAGCGGCATCTTCCCACCCATCCAACGCGGAGTCTTCACCTGCTCGCCCTGCGCCGGTTCCACGATTGCCATGTTCTGATAGAAGCTCTTCACGCGCACGGTCTTGCCGCCGAGGATAAAGGCCTCGCCGGCTGCAAGACTCGACAGGAAACTCTCCTCCACGGCGCCGAGATAGCGATTCCGTCCGGTCACGACCTTGACCTGCGAGTCGTCGCTGATGGTGCCGATGTTGGAGTAGTACATCCGCGCAGCTTTGGGCGACACGATTCGGAACATGCCGCCCGAGACAACAATCTTGCCGTACCGGCCAGTTGGGCCGAGCACCGGCCCGCCGCCGGCGAGATACTCGATCACTCGGTCGAAGTCGCTGCGGGGCAACTCCAGATAGGGCCCGGCCTGCCGCACCACTTCGAACGCCTCATCCAGCGGCCAGGCCCGTTCCACCGACATCCCGAGCAGCACTTGGGCCAACACGTCGAGCGGAGCCCGTGGCACACGCAACTCGTCGAGCCGGCCCTCGGCCGCGGCGCGCCGCAGGGCCACGCATTCGGCAAGATCGGGAAGACTCAGCGGCACCAGCGAACCCGACGCCACGCCGTTCACGCGATGGCCGCTTCGCCCCAGCCTTTGCAGGGCGCGCGATACGCCGCGAGGTGCACCGATCAACAGCACCTGATCCACAGCCTGAAAGTCGACACCAAGTTCGAGGCTTGTGCTGCACACCACAGCCTTCCAGCGCCCGCTGGCAAGCCCTTCCTCAATGGCCAGGCGCTCCGTCTTCTCGATGGAGCCATGATGCACCGCGATGTGCTCATCGTAGTCCGGGAGCAGGATCTTCAAGGCGAGGCCGAGGCGCTCTGCCGCGGATCGGGTAGAGGTGAACACCAGCGAGCACCGCGCGCGCTCCACAAGGTCCGCAACGGGCTGCGCGATGCGATAGGGATTGAAGCCTGCCGGCGGCAGTTTCTGATCCGCCGGAGGCAGCGCGATCTCCAGACGATGCGATTTGCGCTGATCGAGCATCGCCACCGCACAGGGGCGCGCACCGCACAGAAAACGCGTGACGGCGTCAATCGGCCAAGCCGTCGCCGACACGCCAATCCGCTGGACCGGCTGCTTCGCGCGGCTCTCCAATCGCTCCAGACACAGCGCCAGCAGCGAGCCGCGCTTGTTCTCCGCAAGTGCGTGGATCTCATCCACGATCACCACCGCTGGATCGAGCCCCTTCTGAAAGGCAGTTTGCGACAGGAGCGAACTCAAACTCTCGGGAGTGGTCAACAGAAGGTGTGGACGCTTGCGCTGCTGGCGGCTGCGCTCGGTCATGCTCGTATCGCCCGTGCGCACTTCCATGCGGATGCTGAGGCGTTCGGGAAGCCCGGTGTTGATCGCATCCAGCGGCTCAGAGAGATTGCGAAGAATATCGCGCGTAAGGGATCGCAGGGGCGACACGTAGATCGCGGATACGGCGTTGGGCAGCGCTTCTTCTTGACGGGCAAGCCTCGCCAGAACCGACAGAAATGCCGCAAGCGTCTTCCCGTTGCCCGTGGGCGCGAGAATCAACGTGTTCTCACCGCGCAGTGTGTGCGGAAGCGCGAGTTGCTGAATCGCGGTAGGGCCCTGCGGAAACCTCGCCGCGAACCACAGGGCAAGGTCCCGCGGCAACTCCTGGACACCGGACCGGCTCATCGCAACGACGCCTCATACAACTGGACAACGCGCTCCAGATCGTCCACCTGATCCGCCCGCTTATCCTGACGCCAGCGCACGATTCTCGGAAACCGTAACGCGAATCCGCTCTTGTGCCGCGGGCTCTTCTGGATCCCGTCAAAAGCGACTTCCAGCACGATCTCCGGCTTCACCAGCATCACCCGGCCGTAGCGTTCGGTGGCCGATGTCCGAAGCAGCTTCGTCAACTCGCGGATCTCGTCGTCGGTCAGCCCGGAGTACGCCTTGCCGACATTCAGGAAGCGATCGCCCGAACGCACCGCGAAGGTGTAGTCGGAAAGCATGGTGGCGCGGCGTCCGTGGCCTTGCTCCGCCGCCGTGATCACCACATCCAGAGTGGCGAACGGACGCTTCACTTTCACCCATTGCCCGGTTCTGCGGCCCGGCTCATAGATGCTGCCTGCGCGCTTCAGCAGCAGACCTTCATTCCCTCGCTCCCGGGCTTCGGCAAAGCGGCTGTCGATGGCATCCACGCTACCCAAACGCTCCTGCGGCGAGAGCAACAGCGGCAGCCCGCGGCCGTCCAGTGTCTCTTCCAGCAGGCCACGACGCTCCTCCAGCTTTCGATCCAACAGCAACTCGCCGTTGCGGTACAGGATGTCGTAGACCATGAACACAACGGGAATCTCGCGCAGGTAGATCTCTGTGAGTTTCTTTCGCGCGAGCCTCTGCTGCAGAACCGTGAAGTTGAGAGCGCGGCCATCTTTCCAGGCGAGGATTTCGCCGTCGAGGATCAGGCTCTGCGGCAGGAAGCGAATCGCCGCGGTGAGTTCGGGATAGGAGGCCGTGACATCTTCGAGGCCGCGCGTAAAGATCTGCACGCGGTTGTGCGAGGCGTGAATCTGCGCGCGAATCCCATCGTATTTGTCCTCGACAAACCAGTGCGCGGCGTCTCCGAGGTCACCCACTTCATCCAGCGGCTTGGCGAGCATGAAGTCCATGGGATGGAAGAGGCTCGCCTCGATCTGGTGCAGTTCGCCCCGGCGGGCCGCCAGCGCAACTCTCGCCAGGTCGCCAGAGCGGTTGCTCGCCTCCCGAACGGGTTCGTGCGCCAGCCCGTGTGCAGCCGCCACCGCCTCCTCCACCATCTTCTGCTGCAGTCCGATCCGCAGATTCCCGGTGATCACTTTCACGAAGTACTGAATCGCGCGCGGCTGGTATGTGGCGAAGATCTCTGTCAACAACGTGACTTTCCGCGCCGGGCGGCTGCGATGCAGTTCCAGGTAAAGGCGATCCGCATCGGCCAGCGTCATCGGCTGATTCGCGGTCTTGCCATGGAGCAGCAGCCCAATCGTCTCGCCCGCGTCGCCCACCTCGCGATAGCAGATTCGCAATGTCTCCAGATCCCAGCCCGACGCCGCAAGCGCGGCCTCTCTCAGCTTCGAGTAGCCCACGGAAAGCTGCGCCTCGGTGCTTGCCAGAGGAAGCCCGCAGAGGAAGCGCACTGCACGTTCCAGATCGGCATCATCGAGTGCGCGCAGATAATCCGCGACATAGCCGCTCTTGCGCTTACGGCTGTTCGTTTGGGCCACACGGTCGCAGACTTCGGCGAGTTGGTCCATGCTACTCCTGGATCGCCTCCGGCGTTACTTCCAGCGGCTGTGCCTGGAGACCTCGTTGCGCCAGGATGCGTGCAAATGCCTCCGTGTAGCCATGCACGATATCCACGCGGCGAGCGCCGGTTTGGGTCACGATCGCGAGCAATTCCTCAAAGTCGGCATGATCGGAATAAGGAATCAGATGCTCCGCGCCGGCTCTCGTGCGTGCATTGCTCAGTGCCGCCCATCCCGAGACATAAGCGATGCGCACGTTCTTCCCGGAAGCTTCCAGGAACTTGCGCATTCCAGGAACCACCACCAGAGCCTTCCCCTTCACGGCTCCCTGTTCATAGGGCTCCCAACCCGGCGCATCGAAACCTTGTTCCGCGTAGTAGGGAAGAAAGCGGGCAATGGCCCCATGCACCGCCACCGGAATGCCCGCCTGACGCAAGGCATACACGATCTCCTGCCCTCTTCCAAGGGCATATCCGAGAAAGGCGGGTACGGCGCCTTCCGCCAGGCACTCCGCGGCGAACGCCACAATGCGCCGCCGGGCTTCGTCGCAATCGACGAAGTGGAACACGGGTAGCCCAAAGGTCGACTCGATGATCAGGTGGTCGCAGGTGGCCACTTCCGTTGCCTCGCCGCACAAGGGAGTACGTAGCTTGATGTCTCCCGTGTAGATGAGGCGCTCGCCGCGATACTCCACTAGAAGCTGTGCCGCGCCTACGATGTGTGCGGCCCGCAGCGCGGTCAGCCGGGCGCCATTCCATTCCACCGTCTCGCCGTACGCCAGCGGCCGGAGCCCGGCGCGCGCCTCACTACCCAAATCGACCCTGGCCTGATAGAGTGAGAGCGTTGCTGGCGTCGCGAAAACGCACCCATGAGCGGATCGTGCGTGATCGCTGTGCGCGTGTGAGATCCACGCCGCCCGGCAAGGCTCGCGGGAGTCCAGCCAGAGGTCAATCTCGGGCAGGTAGATTCCGTTCGGCGCCGCTTCGACAAGCATTTTGGAGATCGTTTCCGTAATTTTAAACCGGCTGCCCGAAAAGGGGCATCTGTAGGGATGAGCGGTTATGAGTCCTCGTTGGAAGAAATACACACTCTCGGCGGCCGGCGTCTACAATCTCCTGTGGGGCGCCTTCGCGGTCATATCGCCGCTATCCGTCTTCTCCTGGCTGGGAATGCCGGCACCGAACTATCCCGAGTTGTGGCAGTGCATCGGCATGATCGTCGGTGTCTATGGCGTCGGTTATCTGATCGCCGCCACAGACCCGAATCGCCACTGGCCGATCGTTCTGGTGGGCCTGCTGGGCAAGGTTTTCGGCCCCATCGGATTCGTGCAGGCAGCCATGGCAGACCGGATGCCGTGGACCCTGGGATGGACCATCCTGACGAACGACCTGATCTGGTGGATTCCGTTCGCCCTGATTCTCAAGGGCGCTCATGATGCCAGCCTGGGCCATCGCCGGGTGGCTGCGCCGGAGATCATGCGCATGTCCTTGCGCGCGCAGTCCCAGAACGGAATGTCGCTCATGGAAATGAGCCGGCGCCGGCCGACCATGATGGTGTTTCTGCGGCACTTTGGTTGTACGTTCTGCCGGGAGGCGCTATCCGATCTTGCGAAATCCCGCGCCGAGATTGAGCGTTCCGGGGTGGGGCTGGTCCTGGTCCACATGGGCACTGAGGAACAAGCGCAGCGTTTCTTCCGGCGTTATCGCATGGAAGATGTAGCGCGCGTGAGTGATCCTCAGCAGTCTCTTTATCGCGCGTTTGGGTTGACACGCGGTACGCTGGCGAATCTCTTCGGGCCGAAGGTGTGGTGGCGAGGCTTTCAGGCAGGCTTGCTCGACAAGCACGGTGTTGGTGGCCTGGTGGGAGATGGGTTCCAGATGCCCGGCGCCTTCCTGGTGTATCACGGCGAAGTGATCCGTAGCTACCGCCATCAAAGTGCGGCGGACCGTCCCGACTATGTGATGCTTTCCGCTCCTGTGATCGAAACCGAAGTCGTCTAACTGGATCGTCTGACGGGTTTTCCCCAATCTCCGGGTTGTATCATGGTCGCGGGATGGACAACACGAACCAGACACCGTCGAAATCGCAAGGAAGCGCCTTGGGCCTGAGACTGTTTGGAGTCCCCGTCCGCTTCCATTTCACCTTTGTCCTCTTCGTGATCTTCCTCGGTGTAGTGGGGCTGGAAGGGCCCTCGGGAGCGAAAGCCGCGATCTACGTGCTGGCGCTCTTCGGATCTGTGCTTTTGCATGAACTCGGCCACGCTCTGGTCTCCCGGCGATACGGCATTCGCACCGTCGAAATCGTGATGTTTCCGATTGGCGGGGTCGCCAAACTGGAGCGCAACCCGAAGCCTTCCGAAGAACTGTGGATCGCGCTCGCGGGTCCCGCGGTAAACGTTGTGATCGCGGCGGCACTCATCGCAATCGCGGCCGGAATCCACGGCAGTGTGGATTGGGTTAAGGTGTTCGCCCCTCAGGGCGGCAACCTGCTGGGCCAGATCGCGACGGGGAACGTCGCGCTCGCCATCTTCAACCTGCTGCCTGCGTTTCCGATGGATGGCGGCCGCGTGCTGCGATCGATGCTGGCGCTGAAATACGGGGAGGCGCGCGCCACGGAACTCGCCGCCAAAGCCGGGCGGTTTCTCGCAATCTGCATGGGGCTCTACGGTCTGCTCAGTGCAAGCTACATGTTGATCTTCATTGCCTTCTTCGTGTATCTCGGCGCGGCTCAGGAGAGCGCCGCCATGATGGGCCGTCAGCTTACGCAGGGTGTTCCGGTGAGTGCCGCCATGGTTACCGACTATCGCACGTTGTCGCACGGGCAGACGGTGCGGGATGCCGCGGATTTGTTGCTGGCCACTTCGCAGCAGGACTTCCCTGTCATGAACGGCACGCAGGTCATCGGCCTGCTCAGCCGCGGCACACTGCTCCGAGCGATGGCGCAACAAGGGCCCGAGAGTTACGTCGCCGGCGTAATGGAGCGCGACTTCCTCCGGCTCGATCCCGCGATGGATCTGTCCGAAGCGATGATGATGCTCGCCCAGGCCGGCACGTGTGCGCTGGTGATGGAAGGCAACGAACTACGGGGTCTGCTGACATCGGAGAATCTGACGGAGTTCCTTCTGCTGCGCCGCCTTGATCGCGCCAACGCCACGGAATCATGATTCTGCTGATCCATGCCGCCGCGACACTCTACATGACCGGGTTGATCTGGTTCGTGCAGGTGGTTCACTATCCGCTGATGGCCAAAGTCGGGCGCACGGCCTTTGCCGAGTACGAGCAACTCCATTCGAACTACACGACGCTCGTGGTAGGCCCGCCAATGCTGATCGAGATCGCCACGGCGCTCGCACTCGCGATCTCGCCTCCGCCGCGTGTCCTCGCTGGTGCGGCCTGGCTGGGGCTGATCCTGCTGGCATTGATCTGGGCTTCCACGTGGCTGCTGCAGGTGCCGCAACACACCATCCTCGCGCAGGGCTTCGACGCCGAGGCGCATCAGCGGCTGGTCACCACCAACTGGGTCCGTACGGCTCTTTGGACCGTCCGTGCGATCCTGGTGTTGTGGATGCTGAAGTCGTCATCGTAGGCGGCGGTTTTGCGGGGCTGTACGCCGCGAAGGCTTTGGGAAAAGCCCCGGTTCACGTAACACTCATCGACAAGCGCAACTTTCACCTGTTCCAGCCGCTGCTGTACCAGGTGGCGACGGGAGGCTTGTCCCCCGGCGATATCGCGGCCCCCTTGCGATGGGTGCTGCGCCGGAACAAGAATACACAGGTGCTGCTGGGCGAGGTCAACGATATCGACGTCGCGGGCAAGCGGGTACTCATGGGCGAGCGGGCAATCCGTTACCACCAGCTCATTGTCGCGGCCGGCGCCGTCCCAAGTTACTTCGGACATCCCGAATGGGCGCAGCATGCTCCAAGCCTCAAGACCATTGAGGATGCCACCGATATCCGGCGGCGCATGTTCTACGCCTTCGAGGCGGCCGAACGCGAAGAGGATCCCGAGGTGCGGCGGCGTTGGCTCACCTTCGTCATCGTCGGCGCGGGACCCACGGGCGTGGAACTCGCAGGCGCTCTTGGCGAAATCGCGAACGAGACACTGAAGGGCGACTTCCGCCGCATCCGCACCGAGGAGTCGCAGATCCTGTTGATCGATTTCTCGCCACGGGTCCTGCAGGTCTATCCCGAAAGCCTGTCCTATCACGCTGAGCAGGCGCTCATCCGGCTCGGCGTGCGCACTCGCTGCGGCGTGAAGGTGACTGCCATTGATGCCGAAGGGGTCAGCATCGAGACCAGCAAAGGCACGGAGCGCATCACCGCCCGCACTGTATTCTGGGGCGCCGGCGTGCAGGCATCCCCGCTGGCGCGATCTCTCGCGGAACAGACCGGTGCGGAACTCGACCGCGCGGGCCGCATCAAAGTGGAGCCCGATCTCACACTCAAAGGGCATCGCGAAATCTTCGTGCTTGGCGACATGGCCCACTGTCCGAACCCCGACGGCACCATGGTCCCGGGAGTGTGTCCGGCCGCGGTCCAAATGGGGCAGTATGCCGCCGAACGCATCGCTCGCCGCATCAAGGGCGAACCGCAGGCGCCCGCCTTCCGCTACTGGAACAAAGGCGAACTCGCCACCATTGGCCGGGCATCCGCCGTCGCCAACTTCGGCTCCCTGCAACTCAGCGGCTTCTTCGCCTGGTTCACGTGGGTCTTCGTGCACATTCTCTATCTGGTCGGATTTCAAAACCGGCTGCTGGTGTTGGTGCAGTGGGCGTTTCACTACTTCACGTTCAATCGCGGCGCACGGCTGATCACCAAGGATCCTTCCATATCGTAGATGCACCGGCGCTCGGATTCTGACAAACTCAGCTCACAGGAGCCGCGCACTTGAAACTAAACCGCCGCCAACTGACGAAAGCCGCGATCACCGCGATGAGCATGCCCGCCGCCGGCCAGACCGGGCCGCTGCGAATCACGCACGGCCCGATTCTTGGCCATGCCGGCGCAAGCGAGATCCACATCTGGGGACGCACGTCAGCACCCGGGGAATTCCGTGTGCGCTATGGAGTAAGCAGCGGCAAGCTCGACCAGGTGTCTCCACCAGTAACGACGGCGTTCGATCACGACAACAGCGCATGGATCGAGATCAGCGGCCTGAAGCCCGACACTCGCTACTACTACGAACTGCTGCCCGGTTCCGCATCCAGTGGCTCGAAGGAGCACAGCGGCTCGTTTCGCACGCTGCCCAGCGCGGACGGCTATCGCGGCGATCTGAATCCGGATGGCCTCTTCAACTTTCGTTTCGAGTTCGGGTCCTGCAACAATCAGAAGCCGAATCAGGGCATGGGACCGGGCCTGCCAGCGTTCAAGCTGATGCATGAGAAGCTTCGCGACAAGGTGCACTTCTCGATTCTCAACGGCGACTGGCTTTACGAAGACAAGCGCGAGTTCACCGTGGAGCAATGGCGCCAACAGACCGGTTGCCCCGAAAGCGCCACGCCTGAGATCGTGAAGCTTGCGCCCAGCATTGTTGGCGTGTGGGAGAACTATAAGTTCTTCCTTGAGCGCGGCGTCAACATGGCGAACTGGCACAAGGATGTGCCGTGTTACTTCACGCCGGATGACCACGAGATTCTGAACGACGTCTATGGCACAGGCACCGCGGGTATCCGCACAAGGCGGGCGGTCTTCCGCGACATCGCGATGCGCGGCTGGTTCGACTACATTGCCGGCGGCAATCCGCTCCACACCAGCCAGCATGCGCATTTCGGCAAGGCCAAGTTGAAAGCCGGAAGCGATGTGCTGATCGATGAGGCGGCCGACTTCACCAACCTCGACCTGCAACAGCTCAGCAATCTGCACGTGCATTGGGGCGGGCAACTCGCGGGCGTCGACAATCCCAAGCTCGACAACTCCGACGGCGACCCGAACGCAGGCGTCTATGACATCGTCAAGGTGCTCGATAAGAACAGGCTGCGCATCAGTCCGCAGGCGCGCATGGACGGAACCAGCGGCTACTCGATCGGCCGGCATTCCTATGGCAAGTTCCGCGTGGGCAACGTCGAAGTCTATCTGCTCGACACGCGCAGCTTGCGGGCTCAGCACGACCCGAAGAACCCGCATCGCAAGGGTCTGTCCATGATCGGGAAAGCGCAGCGGGAATGGCTCATGAAGAGCATGTCGGCCAGTGATGCCAGCTTCTTCTTCCTCGCATCGAGCGTAAACCTGATGATTCCGCATGTTGGCAGCCCAGGCTCGGAAGGCCCGATCGCCGGCAAGGACGATGCATGGACCGCCTTTGTGGAAGAACGTGAGATGCTCATCGATCACTGGGTGGGCTTGAAGAAGCCGGTTGTGGTGATGACGGGCGATCTGCATAACAGCTTTGCGGTGAAGGTGACGGACAAAGTGTGGGAGTTCTGTTCCGGCCCGCACAACTCCGCGAACCATCCCGCGCGCAGTGAAGGCGACCGTCTGGCCAATGGCCCCTTCGATTCCCGCGGCCGCATGTGCGAGATCCGCTGGTCGACGTTTTACCGCAACGATGTGCCGAACAAACTGCGCCGCTGGCCCGTCTACGCAGTGGCGCAGGTGAACAACGTCTTCTCAAATCCACTGAAGGAAGGCGAGCAGCGCTGGGTGGCATATCCGAAGCCGCACGTCGTGATTCAGTACTACGACGGGCTGACCGGCGATCTGCTTTACGCCGAGCCGATCCACGCCTAGCGCGCGGGTAGATTCCCATCGCTCGCCAACTTGAACGAGATACGTCCCATCGTCTGATGTGGCGGCCCGGTCCCAGCCGCGCCGCCGGCAATCCGTCAACTGGCGCGCGGCAGCGTCAGGCCGCTGGCCTCCCAAGCCATCATTGAAGGTAGCGCTTCGTGGTTCGAATCGAGAACGTGGCCGAGTAAGAACTGAAGTGCCGAGGGCGGCGGCATGTTCACAGACGACAGTAGCGCCCTGATGTGGACGCGAAGCTCCTTCGGCCTACACTTCGCGACTTATCCCGCGAGCTATCGCCGACTCTCTGTGAACGGCTCCGCATGATGCGTCCCGGCGATACCCCGATGGTGCTAACGTTGAGATATGAGTACAGCCGCTTTGGACGGCCTCTTGGACCCACTGGCGTCTTCGTTGGATCCATCCGCACTGCGACAAATCATGGAGTTCCGGATTTCCCCAGCGGTACAGGCGCGCATCGACTACTTGGCGAAACGCGCGAACGACGGAGAACTTACGCCGGACGAAGACGCCGAATATGAAGCTTTGATCGACGGCGCGGACTTGATCACCATTCTGAGATTGAAAGCCAAGCGCCTGTTGGCGGCGTGAGTACCGAGTCCCTTCGCCAGAGCGTACGCACGCGGGCTGGAGACCGCTGTGAATACTGTCGGTTACGGCAAGAGCATTGCGAATGTGCTCACCATGTTGAGCACATCGTCGCCCGCCACACCTCACAGCCAATACTCCCGGCAACTTGGCCTTGGCGTGCCACTTCTGCAATCGCAAGAAAGGCCCGAACCTGACTGGGATCGACCCAAAGACCGGCGAGATCACGGTGCTTTTCCATCCGCGTCGAGAGACCTGGCATGACCATTTCCGATGGAACGGACCGTTAATCGAAGGTCTCTCGGCCATTGGGCGGGCGACGGTGAATGTGCTTGCGTTGAACGACGGCAAACGAATGAGACTCCGGCTTCAACTGGTTGAAGTTGGAAATCCATATGACTGGATTGACCGATGAAGGGGTTCATCATTTGGCTGGTGCGCCGCTAGAGATTCTTTGGCTAGGAGGCCGGATCAACGACCGCGGAATGAATGCGGTTGCGACAATGACTTCGTTAAGGCATCTCGACGTCTGCGCTCCGGGAGTGACAGATCGGGGCCTCCGCGAAATCTCCAGATTGAGTAGGTTGGAAGTGCTCTGGCTCACTCACTGCGGCATCACCGATGAGAGTGTGGACCTGCTTACCCGATTCGAATCGCTTAGGGAGCTGGCCGTCGGAAAGACCCGGATCACGACAGCAGGTAAACAGCGCCTGCGGCAATTGCTTCCGCAATGCCACATCGTCGAGGACGGGCCCCCAGGATAGATCACGATAAACGGTTTTGCTCGGCAGAAGACTGGGCCGGTCGTCGGGTCGGTACCAGCGGGGCTCCCGGCCGGCCGTACGGCGGCGAGCCGGGTTCCATTTCAACGTCACAAACGCGACTAGTCGTTCTTTATCGCTCGGAGAGCGGCTCCAGATTGTCACTGGCGTGATGCCTGGCTATTCGCGATGAATCGCTTTCAGCGCGAGTTGTGGCTCATGCGCGATGATCTGCAACAGGGCCGCGGCCGGACCCGTTGGGCGGCGGCGGTCCTGTTCCCAATTCTGCAGCGTCTTGATGCTGACTCCGATGAGATCGGCGAATTCCGATTGCGAAAGGCTCGTCCGTTCTCGGATTGCGCGCACGGCGGATGCTTCGACGACGAAACTGCGCGAGGGCTTATGCTGGCCACGCAGGATCGCTCCGCCCTCCCGAACGCTTGCAAGAAGCTCGCCGAAGGTCTTCGCATCAAGTCCGTTGTTCTTCATCTCCAAACTCCTCTTTCACGGCCTTTGCTAGCTGCGCTGTCTGCTTGGCGGTCAGGTTCGCTGCGACGTTCTTAGGAAATGCATACAGCAGAAGGACCAAGTTTCTTCGCACTGCCCAGTAGTAGATCACTCGCGCACCGCCGCTCTTCCCTCGCGATCCGACCGCCACGCGAACTTTCCGGATTCCGCCGCCTCCCCGAATGACCGGCCCTATGGCTGGATTGGCCGCGAGTTCGGTCTGGAATCGCCGATACTCGTCGTCGCTAAGGAGTTCCGTAATCTGTCGCGTGAAGACCGAGGTCTCGATCAGCTCCACATCCTTAATTGTACGCCATTGGCGGATAGTTCACTGGCGCCTAGTCCCGGTCGCCCGGTAAACACGACTAGGGCGGAACGAGAACAGTTTGATAGCATCGGTTCGTTCATGAGTACACGTCGTCACCACCATAACGGCAGGCTTGGCCGGGCGCTGTTCATCGCGGCCACCGCCCTTGCTGCGGCCGTTGCGATCGGCGCCACGTACGAGTTCTTGGGAGCTAGACACGATACGCAACGGTTTCCTCAACGAGGGAAGTCCTTCGATATCGGCGGAGGTCTTGTGCTCAATCTCAACTGCACGGGCTCGGTTCCTCCCACGGTAATCCTCGAGAGCGGGTTGGGCGTCTCCTCGTTGGGCTGGATCAGCGTTCAGCCCGAGATCGCGAAGTATGCGCGCGTGTGTTCGTATGACCGCGCAGGCTATGGAGGGAGCGCGCCTGCCAGCAAACCACGGACAGCACTGCAGATTGCCAGGGAACTCAAAGCGCTTCTCAAGGCGGCTGGCGAGGGCGGCCCGTACGTCTTGGTGGGCCCCTCGTTTGGCGGTTTCATCGTGCGGGTGTTTGCTGGGGAATACCCTGCAGACGTCGCGGGACTGGTCCTGGTCGAGGCTAGCCACGAAGACGAGCGGGAACAAGTCGATCGCATCATCTCTGCGGAAGCGAAAGCGCAACGGGCTGCTGCCGAAGCGCGAGCAAAACAGAGCGCGCGAATGCTGCCCTTCATCGAACCGCTCTCGTCCTATCTCGGAATTGATCGCCTGCGATCAGCGATGAACCCCGATACGTCGCCTCCGCCGTTTGGGTGGTCTAGCAGCGTGATGGAGGAGTTCAGATACCTGGATCGCCAGGCGAAGACCCGCCAGACCGTCGAGGCCGAGACGACCTCAGCCACCCAAAGTGGCGAACAGGCGCGGTCATCTGGTGGAATCGGCAACTGGCCGCTCGTCGTCCTGACCGGAGGCAATATGAAGTTTCGTCCCGATCCACTGACACCACCCGAAACTCAGAGCCAGTTGAAGAACCTGTGGATCAATGTTTTGCAGGGAGGACTTGCGCAGATGTCGACCCGCGGTCGGCATATCGTCTTGAACGGGTGCGGTCACCTTATTCAATTCGAGTGCCCAGGCGCAGTGATTTCGGCAATCCAGGATGTCTGGACGGAAGCGTCTACAGGAGATCGACCAGCCCGGCGTTGACATGGCGATGAGCCCCTGGGTCGGTCCTTGAGGAATAAAGAACGATCAACGGCGCAGGTGGCAATAGACTGGTACGCGAGCGAGCGCAGTCCCAATCTCCGTGGCCCTGTGGGCGTTACTCAGGAGCGATGACGCCCGATCCTGCGTAACATCGTTTGGCACAGACACTTCCCGCCCAGCGCGCAACCGGGAACATGGGCTATTTCAGCGCTTCGTTGATTTCGATGTCCCGCTTCAAAACGTCGGTGAGCAGTTGCGAAAGCCCAATACCCTTGCGTTCGGCCTTGTCTGAAAAATACTCCCAAACACTTCGCTCGATCGAAGCGGGCAGGAAGACAGCCGCCTCTGCGGGAATATGATGACGGCCTCTGGTGGCCTTGCTGAAGTCGATTTCCGCCGGCATTTCTTGCGCCATTTCTTCACCCATGGGTTGGTTGATCACTGGCTTTCCGTGTAGTAACGAATTTCCGTGGCTGTCGCCCGGCGGGCGGTGATGAGCCGAATTTTGATAACGCCGGCACCAGCGCCGGTCCAGAGGTAGGCTACCGGCATCGGCACACCATTGCTTGCCAATCCGATCGAGAACCAGCGCTCTTCTGTTTGATTCGCGAGGCGCCACTCCGCATTTCCAGCCAATCCACAACAAAATCACATTGGTTTCTCAACAACTTCCCGAATTCACAATCCACCCGCCTCGCGCCCGGATGATTCAATCGGAAGTGGAGACCCAGGTCCAACCCGGATCGGCCCTCCCCATCCAACGCAGGAGAAAGCAATGTCGGCCCCTCAGGTGAAACGGAC
>JAEUQE010000153.1 GCA_016789785.1 Bryobacterales bacterium | reverse complement strand
TCCTGGCTCAACCAGGTCGAACGCCTGTTCGGGCTCCTCACCGACCGAATGATCCGTCGCGGAACCTTCCATTGCGTTGACGAACTGGAGCGAGCGATTTATCAATGGTTGGCCAACTACCCCAGCCCTTTGTCTGGAAAGCTACCGCCGACGTCATCCTCGACAAGATCCGCCGTTGCCGGGAAGCTATTGTAAAGCGTTAGACCGGACAGGAGACTAGCACCACCGTAGGGGCGTAGCGGCGAGATGCAAGAGTAAGCAGCGTTGGGCTCAACCCCGGCGTCGCAGCATCAGCACCAGCAATCCCGCGGCGGCCAGCAGTGCCGTACCCGGCTCGGGAACGTCTGCCACACCGTCAAACTGAATCTCGCTGAGAAGCACCCAGATGTTGGTGGGACCGTCCGCGAAGGAGATGCGGACATAGCGCCCGGACTCGGCAAGGTTGGTGTCGAGATAACGTGCGTTGGGATCAGCCTTCTCCGCAGCCGATGTGGTGCGAAGTACGCCGGGGCTGAAGTTCACTCCGTCATTGCTGAATTGGAACAAGGCGGTATCCCACATGCTCACGCCGCCTACGCCTACGTTGTTCGTGTGAACGGAAATCCTTTGAAACTGCTGGAGACTTCCGAAGTCGAAAACGATGACGGGATCGATTGTGTTCCAAGCGACCCAACGAAAGGCCGCGCCGTCGCCGCAGTCCACCGTCCAGTCATTCGAGCATCCGATAAACCCATCCGTGAGCTGGCCGAGTCCTCCCGACAGCAGGGCCCCATCCGTGGTGGTGCTTCCACTCCCGGAATAACTTTCGTCCCAATAGTTCAGTATGCCGCCGTTTGCGACACCCTGACCATTCAGCATGGTGTAACTGACAGGTGTAATCGGCGCGCAAAGCGCCAGAGTGGCGGGGATCAAGCCGCACAGGATCGATCGAAACCAGGTCATGACAGACGTCCCGAATTCGCACAAAGATGATTGAACAAGCGGCGCGTTCCAAACCTCCGCGCGCCGGAGCAAGTCTTCACAGTGTAGCGCCTGCCTGGAACGGATTGCGGCACCCGGCGGAAACGTTCCGCGGGGGAAGTTGCGATAGACTCGAAAAACCTATGAAGCTCGCCACCTTTGCCTTGCTGCTCGCATGCCTTCCCGCACACGCCCGGCTTCGCGCGGGTGCGGCCGCGGCCGACATCACACCTCAGGAATGGCCCGTCCGGCTGATCGGCAACTTCGGTCTCACACTGGCAAGATCCGCGCACGATCCACTCCACGCCCGGGCGATTGTGGTCGAAGATGGCGGCGTGCGCATCGCCATCGCGCTCATTGATAGCTGCTATGTGAAGCGCGAAGAGATGGATCGCGCCAAGGAACTCGCATCGAAGCGCACGGGCATTCCCGCGGGCCGCATTCTGATCTCCGCAACGCACACGCATTCCGCGCCACCTTCCCGTGCCCAGGCCAACAACGAACTCGAGATCCGCTACGTCAATCGTCTGGTGGAGCAAACCGCCGATGCGATCGCGCGGGCGAATCAGAGCCTGCGGGATGCGCGCATGGGCTGGGCGATCCTTCCCGTGCCGGAAGAGTTGCACAACCGGCGCTGGTTCATGAAGGAAGGTTCCATCGAGCCGAACCCCTACGGCGAACGCACCGATCGCGTCAAAATGAATCCGCGCGGTGGTGCGCCCGAATTGCTTCATCCGTCGGGAACCACCGATCCGCAGTTCTTTGTCGTGTCGATTCAGACGGCATCGGGCAAGCCCCTCGCGATGCTGGCGAACTACTCGCTGCACTATGTCGGCGGCATCCCCGGCAATCAGGTATCGGCGGACTACTTCGGCGAGTTCTCCAAGCAAGTTGCCGAGAAGCTTGCGCCCTCGGATCCGGCATTCGTCGCGATGCTCACCAATGGCACCAGCGGCGACGTGAACAACATCGACTTCATTCATCCACGTCCGCGCGCCGAGCCCTTCGAACGGATTCGCGCCGTTGCGGGCAAGCTGGCAACGCATGCCGCCCGGATGTCGGGCGAGATTCAGTATCAGGAAAACCTGCCCGTTCGCATGAGCGAGCAGGTGCTGAAGCTGCGGTTCCGCAAGCCCACCGCGGAGCAACTGAAGTTCGCCAGGGCGGCGCTTGCCGAACCCGATGAATCCAAGCTGCCTCTGCGCGCGAAGCCCTATGCCGAGCGCGCCATCGCGTTGCAGGAAGGCCCTGAGTTCGCTGACTTGAAGCTGCAGGCGCTGCGTATCGGCCCCCTGGGCATCACAGCGATTCCCTGCGAAGTGTTCACGGAGATCGGACTCACCATCAAGGAACTCAGCCCGCTCCGTCCCACGTTCACCATCGAACTTGCCAACGGTCACTACGGCTATCTTCCAACGCCGCGCCACTACGCGCTGGGCGGCTATGAAACGTGGCTCGGCACGAACAACCTGGAGCCTGAAGCGTCGGTGAAGATTACGCGCACCATCCTCTCGCTTCTGGAAGAGATTGCGGGAAGCCGCGCGGAGCGGGGAACGGGCGCCGCGCGTTGACGCTATCCTGAAGGTTGCGCAGCCATCCACTGTTCGGCGCGTATCTCGCGTTCGCTTCCGTCAGCATTTTTTGGGGCACCACCTATCTCGGCATTCGTGTCGGGCTTGAGTCGCTTCCTCCACTTGTGCTTGTCGCCTCCCGTTTTCTGCTATCGGGAACGGTCCTGATGATCGCGCTGCTCATCGCGAAAATCCCGATCCCTCGCGGGCGCGATCTCTGGGTCAACGCCCTGCTTGGCCTGATCGTGCTGGGCGGTGGCAACACATGCCTGACCTATGCCGAGGAACTGATCCCCTCGAGCCTTGCGGCGCTGATTGTCACACTCTCTCCGGTGATGCTGGTCACCATGGAGTCGCTGTTGCCGGACGGCGAGAAGATCACGCGAGGCACCATCGCCGGGCTCTCGGTGGCGATTTGCGGCGCCGGTGTGCTGGTGGGCCCTGACGTCTGGAAACAGGGACTCTCGGGCGACGTGGTAAAGGGATTCCTCATCCTGCAAGTGGGCAGCCTGGCATGGAACGGAGGCTCGCTTTGGCAGCGCCGGCTACATGCCAAGGCCCATCCCTTCGCCAGTGCCGCCATTCATCAACTCGCGGCAGGCATCGCCTTCGCGCCATTCGCCTTGCTCGAAACGAAGCCCGCCGTGTGGGACGTCAAGGGCATCGGCGCGGTGATCTACCTGGCTTCCTTCGGCTCCATTGTCGGCTACACCTCCTATATCGTGGCGTTGCGCGGCCTCCCCATCGCGATTGTGTCGCTCTACAACTACATCAACCCCGTGGTGGCCGCGATCCTCGGCTGGGTCGCTTATCGCGAGCCGTTCGGCAAACGCGAGTTCCTTGCCATGGGCATCATCTTCGCCGGCGTCGGTATCGTGAAGCGCTATGGGCATCGCGGCTAGTCACCGGAGTATGATGTTCCTCATGATCCGTCGTTACGCTGTCCTTCTTCTGATGGCTTCCGCGCTGTTTGCGCAGAATCGCCCGCCCCGCCCCGTGCTCCCCGGGGAGGATTGGATTCAGTTGTTCAATGGCAAAGATCTCACCGGATGGGTGGAGATCGGCAAGGAGAAATGGACCGTGAATGGCGGCGCAATTAACGGCGCTGCCATCTCCAAGGAATACGGCTACCTGATGACCGACAAGAAGTACAAGGACTTCCACATGTTCCTGCGCTTCAAGTGCGAAGGCGACGGCAACAGCGGCGTCTTCTTCCACGTCGATTTCAAGCCCGGCACTCCGCATGTCTCGCAGGGTCTACAGTTCGAAGTCGACTGCTCCATCGGCAAGCACACCGGTGGCATTTATGGTGATGGACGCCAGTGGATCGTGTGGCCCTCTCCTGAGAACGAATTGGTGGTGCGCCACAACGAATGGAATGAGTATCTGCTGAAGGTGGAAGGCAACCGCTATGTCGCGCGCTTGAACGGCGTCCAGATGATCGACTTCACCGATCCGCAGCCGAAATCGTTTGATGGCGGCATCGCGCTGCAGTTGCATTCCGGTGGCCGGGGCAACATGTGGTTCAAGGATATCTGGATCCGCGATCTGACCAAGCGCTGACCGATTGCACCGCGCACCCGTACTCTACTACTGCGACCACTACGCGATTCCTCTGCCGGAAGGCCACAGGTTTCCGATGCGGAAGTACGCCATGGTGCGTGATCTGCTCGCCGAAGACGGAACATTCCGCTTCGAACAGGCCGCGTTCGCCGAGCCTGACGTCATCAAGCTCGCGCATGATGCGGAGTATGTCGACCGCTTCATGAACGGCACTCTCGACCGTCAAGTGATCCGGCGCATTGGATTCCCATGGTCGGAGGGGTTGGTGCAACGCACACTGGCAAGTGTCGGCGGATCGCTTGCCGCGGCAGACGATGCGATGCGTCATGGATGGGGCGGCAATCTCGCCGGAGGAACGCACCATGCGTTTCGCGGCGAAGGCTCAGGCTTTTGCGTGTTCAACGACATTGCGATCGTGATTGAGTGGCTGCGTTCGCGTGCGTTGATTCGACGGGCCGCGGTGATTGATCTGGATGTGCATCAGGGCGATGGCACGGCACAGATCTTTCGCGACGATCCCGATGTGATGACGCTGTCCATGCATGGCCGCAACAACTTTCCGTTCCGCAAACAGGAAAGCAAAATCGACATCGATCTCGCCGATGGCACCGGGGACGACGAGTATCTGGAGCGACTCGCCGAGGTGCTTCCACAGGTGATCCACTTCGGCGCGGATTTCCTGGTGTTTCAATCCGGCGTGGATGCCCTGGCGACGGATACCTTGGGCCGGCTCTCTCTCACTCCGGAGGGACTCGCGCGCCGCGACCGTCTGGTGTTTGAGACATGCCATTCCTACGGAGCACCGTTGTTGCTTGTTCTGGGCGGCGGCTACTCGAAACCGATCGAGCGCACCGCGGAAGCACACGCATCGACGTATCGTATGGCTGCGGCAGCGTATCGCTGAAGCTTCACTGATACTTGTCGTCGTTGAGGTCCGCTGTGGCGCTGAGAAGCGTTAGGTTAGGTTAGCCAACACTATAGCTTTCCGGCTGCTTTCAACTCGGTTCCGAACGTAGCGAGCGACATCACGAGCGTGAGCGGCTTGTTGCGCAACGCTACGGCGCCATACCCGGCGTACCATTGGGCCGCGCGGGCGTTCTTTGCATCAATGATGAGAACAACGCCGCCGACTTCAGCAGAAGCGCGCAGGCATCGCCGGGCAGTCGCGGCGAGGAGTTGGCCGCCGAGCCCCTGCCCCTGCAATCGCACATGCGTGGCAATACGCGCCAGTCGGAAACCCGGCACATCATGCTGAGCGAGTCCACGGCGCATCATCTCTGGGGTCTCCGCATAGGTGATAGCGCCCGGAGCCAGGCTGTAGAAGCCGAGGATCGTCTTGTTATCGGTATCGTCGATCGCGAGGATGGTTTTAGCGCCACCGAGGTCGTGACTTTGGCGGGCATAGCGCTGTAGAAAATCATTCAGAGCAGCATCGCCACAGTCGAACGCCTTGCGATCATGCATTCGTGAAATCGGTTCTTCGTGCCAGGCAGGAAGTGTTATCACCGCTTCTGCTTTGGCTTAGGCATTGCCGCGATGGCTTTGCGCAGCTTGGCATTGGGAGCAGGCGGGTTTTCGAGCAGGTTCAGCACCAGGAGGCTGTCCCGCTCGGACAAGACAATGCGCTCCGCATCCTCAATGACCGTCTTAGCCTCGCGCAAGGCGGTCTGAATCACGAAATCCGTCAAATCGGTGTTCTTCAGCGCCGCCGCCCGCATGAGCGTCGTCTTCTGCTCTGGCCGTACCCGGAGGTTCATTCGCTTGTTGTCATCGATCGCAAGTCTGGGCAGAGGGCGCCTCCCTTTCACGTACTGATTTAAAGCGTACATCCACTTTCGGGCTCTGTCAATTCGTGAGCCTTGAAAACGTACGGCCGCTTTCTGCCGTGGCAGGATGATCCCGACCGGGCGCCGGGCCTGAGGAGACTGCGTTGGCGGAGGTTTGCGTTCCTCGATCTCCACCGTACCGCTGCTCATCGTCCCTGGCTGCTGCTGTCCGCTCGGCTGAAAGCCTCGCTTGGCACGTCAGAATCCTGTCATCTTCTTCGCCAGCGCAAAGAACTGCTTCTTGCGATCCGTGTTCAGATCCCAACGAACCGGCACGCTCTGATAGCCATCGTTGTAATCGTTCTTGCCGGGATCGAAGTATCCCCAACTCGCGTAAGCTTCCACCGCCTTGCGCATGTTGTTCACCGGCTTGTCGAATTCGAAATGATCGTCTTCGTTGAACAGCACGGGCATCGGCCGGTAGCCCTCCACACGCCGCACATCCTGCACCATCTGGAAGATGCGATTCGGATCGGAGACGCCATTGCCGTGCATAAGAATGAAGTCCGAAACCTTCACCACATTGGCGCCCGGCACACGTCCACCGTTGAAACTCGCGCCAACCAGCAGTCTGCGGCCATTCGCGGTGATCGACTTCGCCTGCTCGATCAGTTCGTGGATCCGCGGCGCTTTGATGATGTCGCGATCGTAGGCGCGGTTGTCGCACTCATTGGCGATCTCAACCAGCACGTTGCGATAGCCCTGCTTGAGAAGCCAGCGCGTGGCTTCCTCCGTGGCTTTGCGTACCGCTGCATCATCGGTAAGCCGCTGATCCTGTCCGAAGTAGAAGTAACCGACCATCGGCACCATTCCAAGTTCATCGGCACGGTCGAGAATACGCGCCATGCGCTTCAGATAAGCCGGCTTCAACGTGCCGTCCGGATGAAAGCTGTTGTTGTGCCAGGGCTGCTGCTTCGAGTAGCCTTCCGGACTCCCGCCCTGGAAATTCACAGTGAAACCCAGGACTCCGTGTCTGCGCCATTCCGGCATCGCGGCAAGAAACTCGCGGTTGTTGCGCTCGGCGTCCCATTTGCCCGTGTCGGGATACTTCCAGCGGCTGATGGTCTCTGGATTCTCATCATCGAACGTGCCTTGCACCATTCGCGTATTCATGAGCAGTCCTTCGATCTTCATACCTTCGAAGGTGCGGCCCTGATACGTCGGTTTGCCATTCAACAGAAAGCGGTCGCCGTCAATCGCGATGGTTGTGCCCCGGCGTTGGGCGAATGCGTTTGCAGCGCCCATCGCAGCGGCGCCGCGAAGAAGATTGCGTCTTGTGAGCATGTATTCAGATCCTGATCTTTCGGGTTGCCTGCTGATTCGCTTCCCAGTAAGTCTTCTTCAGCGTGATATAGGGATCATCGGCTGCCGGTTGCACCCGGCCCTTCGCATCCACAGCGCGGCAAGTGAGAGCATGCTCACCCGGCTGCGCGCCCTTCCAGTCATAGCCCCAGAACGTCCAGCAATTTGCCGCGGCCTTGTCGCGGATCAGGGCGACGGACATCCACGAACCGTCATCGATCTTCAGCTCCACCTTCTGAATCGGTGTGCCATCGGACCATGCCGCGCCCATCACCTGCACTGCGCCATCCTTGCGCCTCGCCACACGGCCCACCACGGACTTCAAGTTCATCTTGCCGACCGACGTCTCGCGCCAGATGGTCTGGTCGCCTTGCTTCTCGCCGCGAATGGTGACGTAATCGCGTCCCATGAATCGCGAGAGGAAGGCGCGATCGTGAATCTCGATGCGCGTCAGCCACTTCACCCACGCCACGCCGTACCAGCCCGGCACCACCAGCCGCATGGGAGCGCCGAAGTTCTTCTCAAGCGGTTGCCCATCCAACTCATAACAGAGCAGCACATCGTCGCGAAGCGCATCCTTGAGAGGCAACGAACGCGCGAAGTTCTGCGGATAATCCGAGCCGCGGATTTTCTCGGTGCCGGAGTCAGCGGCGAAGAACACCGCCTCCACGCCTTCGGGTTTGATGCCGCACTCCTTCAATACAGGAGCAAGCGGCGTCCCCTTCCACTTGGTGTTGTAGATGAGTCCACCGGTGGGACCGTTGCCGGAGCACTCGATCGTGACCACCTGCTCGCGCACTTTACGTTTCTTGATTTCATCGAGAGAGAGGGCACGGGGGCGGTCGACGAGGCCGCTGATCTGAAGCTGCCATTTCGAGGCGTCGACATCGGGATAGCCATAGTGACCGACGCGGAATCGGTGAGGCTTCGGGGTCATCCACTCCGTGGTCTGCTCCCAGGGGAGTGTGGGCCGCTCCGGGTTTGGCGGTTTGGTGTCGAGGAAGTTAATGACTTCGTCGCCCGGCTGTGCGGATGCCCGACAGAAGCGCGCAAAGGCGGGCGCCAATGCTCCAAGCGCGATCAGATCACGGCGTGGGAACGTGCTCATGCGCACTATGATAAGCGAGTGCGCCGCCAGATGCAGAACGCTCGATCAACACCGGTACTGGCGCCGGCGGGTCCACCTGCAGGCGCCAACGCGAATGGCCGGCTTCCCATGGCACCGGATACTGGCGCAGACAACTCGGGCAACGATACTGGCCACTGACGGGCCGCATCGGCGCGGGGTGCATCACATAACACCAGACATTCTCAACGTAGGACCAAAGGTTTCGCATGCTGCCTTCTTGTGCGTTGAAACCGCAAAGCGTTGCACTCGGCATGCAATCTTCCTGTCTGCACGCCCCACTCTCGCCACGGCTCACACGCCTCTTCAGATCCGGGACCGGCCGCCCCCATGTGGATCTCTTCGGCAGGATGTGTGTTTGTAAGAACTGATTTCAGGGAACGATCAACGCGCCAACCTTGTTCCAGTCCATCGCCTCCCAGATCGGGACATGCCGGAAGCATCCCTGCGGCGGAGCAAGGTCTGGGCGCCGCCCCCGGCCCTTCAGCTTCCCTTCCACCACATCGGCGCATCGACCCAAGCTGTGCACCAAAAGCAATTGCGCAGTCCCGCGCGGCAGTTTGGGGTCGAAGTAGGAGTAGTTGTCCGTGACCAGTTCGCGGCACTCGGGATTCGAGCCTACCACAAGAATCGTGCCGCGCATCGCATACCGGCCCTGCTCGCCGGCAGCAGGCAAGAAGCACGCGGGACGAGCCGCTTCCTCCGGAGTCATGGCAGCGAGCCGCTTCGCCGCGTTCGCGTGCGCATCCAGCGGTTGCCAATACCAGTTGCCTTCGTTGTCGCGCTGCGGACTCGCCTTCTTCGCGGCCAGGTCGCGATTGTAGCGAAGCTCACGCTCCATGCCCGCAAGGCGCGTCTGCCATCGATTCGGATTCGACGTGCGAAACGGACCCGAAGTCTTCTCCAGGTGATCACGCATCTGCTTCTCGTATTCAGGAGACTGCGCCTCTTCATTCCGCTTTTTCAACTCAGCGAGGCGGCTCTCCGCCGTCACGCGGTCCTTCTCGAACTCTGCCATTGCCGCCTTCATCGCACGCCCGTACGAAATCGCAAGCCACGGGTCGCGGCCCTTGCGAGCGATCATGAGATCCTGCCCGTCGATCACGGGAAAGCCCGCGTAGGTCGCGGTGACTTGCGGCTTCAGATAGATCTCCACCGGCTCTTTGTTCGGCGGGTTTTCCTTCACAATGACGGGCTGCTGAAGTCGGCCTGGCAAGAGATTGAACTCGAAATACACAGACTCGGTCTCGCCCGCACCTGCCTGCACGAACTGCCCGTTCTTCAGAACATCTTCGATGTAGAAGGGGAAGAAGCCGGAGGAGAAACGGAAGGGGATGGTCGCGGCTGGCATGCCTGGTGGCAGCAAAGGCGGATGCGGATAATCGAAGAGCCGTGTTTCGTGCATCCAGTAGCCGACCGGATTCCCTCCCTCCGGCGTTGCGCGGAGCAAGGCCGATAATGCATCGAGCGTTGCCGTCATTGCGCGCTGTTCCGCGGCGTTGGCGGCGGGAACCTGGCCATAGAACCCGCGGGTGTTTCGGAGCGGAGTGATCTTCCAATGTCCCTTGCGTTTGTGTGCGTAGCGCCCCGTCTTATTGGGGAAGGCGACGAGACCTTCCGGATCGTTGGGATCGTAAGGAGGCGCGGGAGTCTGCGCTGGCGCAAGAATGGGCAGGATCAAGAGGGCAGCGGCGATTCTCACGCGAGCAGTCTAGCGCGACACCGGGACCCGCATCAAGAGACCTCGCGCCAGTGCAGTGACGCGCACTTGCGCTTGCACGCGGACGGCGCACCGCCCAGGCATGCCGGACCGAGCACGCACCTACTAGCCAGGGCGTAAGCTCTTCCGTCATCGTCGCTGAATTCGACCTCATAGACATCCGGCGCCCAAAATCTCGACAATCGTGCCGACTTGGCCCCGAATCAATCCGTGAGCCGGAAGATCCGATGTGAGTGCGACCACCGTATGGAGTTCCATCTGTGTCATGAGCATGCGCCTTCTCCTTACAGTACGTAACATGTGGTCAGTCGAGGCAAGTCCTCGCCGGTCGGCACTATCCACCCACCTGCCAATTCGGACGGTTCTTCCGTTGTGAACAAAGTCGAAGTCGACGACATACCGCGAGCCGTATGGACTGGTCTCGCGAAGCTCGGCGTCCGCGGTTGCTGCCGCGGTCACAAGAGCCTTCTGCAAGGCATCAGCGTCCTCCTTTAGAACTCCAACGGACGCGAATACTCGCGCTTTGTGTGGCGCCCCCTTGGATGATCAGGATTCAGACAGTAGCTTCGCAGCTTTTCAATCTCGACAGCCGCACGGTGACCTAACCCTACGTCGCGGCTCAACGTTGTCGATGACTGAGTTCGCGTCGAGGTGAGATCTTCACCCGCGCTCGCGCAACTCGGGCGTGATTCGAGTTTCTTCTTTGCATCGCAAAGTACTTGTCAAAGGCGAAGGTCCATGCTATGCTTCCTTCATGCAGCCCGCCTCGAACAAAGCGGTCCCGATTCATCAGCATGCGCTCGATAACCTGCAGTTCATCCGGGACACGATGGAGCGCGCCAGCGCGTTTACCGCGGTTCCGGGATGGGGCGGTTTCTCGATGGGCGTCACGGCGATCGCCGCCGCCGTTGTTGCCGCACAGCAGCCGACGTCGCATGGCTGGGTTGCCACCTGGCTGATCGAGGCGCTCGTCGCGCTCGGCATCGGGATCTACAGCCTGCATCGGAAAGCCGTTGCCGCCGGGTCGGAATTGCTGTCCTCGCCGGCGCGCAAGTTCTCATTGAGCTTTGCGCCCCCTCTGCTGACGGGAGCACTGCTGACGCTGGTTCTGTATTCCAAGAACCAGTTCGATCTGCTCCCCGGGCTGTGGCTGATGCTCTATGGTACGGGTGTCGTCACTGGCGGCGCATTTTCCGTGCGCATTGTTCCGGTGATGGGGATGTGTTTCGTCGGGCTCGGCGCGGTCAGCTTCTTTGCACCGCCGGCGTGGGGCAACTGGCTTCTGCTTGCCGGCTTCGGCGGACTGCACATCGTATTCGGAATTCTCATCGCAAGGAGGTACGGTGGCTAAGTCCAACCTCGCCCACAAACGCGAACCCGCGGCGCAGGCGGTATCCACGCCGGCTGCCGCACGTGTCCCTGATTTTGACCGTCTGATCCACGAACGGATTCGCCTTGGGATTGTGAGCGCACTCGCCGCGAACCATTCGCTCTCGTTCCCCGATCTCAAGCAGTTGCTGGAAACCACGGATGGCAATTTGAGCATCCATGCCCGCAAGCTCGAAGAGGCCGGCTACATCGCCTGCAAGAAGTATTTCGAAGGGCGCATGCCGAAGACCGAGTATCGCATTACCGCCGCGGGCCGCAAGGCCTTGAACCAATATCTCGACCATATGGAAGCGCTGGTGAAGGCGATGCGCGCCCGCTAGCTCCCGTCCAAATCGAAATCCATCTCCGGAGAAGCGCTGGCAGGCGTTCTTCGCTTGCAAGAGGAAACCGCCGTTTCGCGGGGGACGCCTGCGCCTGCGCGAGTTATTTGTCTGCAAGGGTACTTTACGATGAAGAATACTTTTCGCATCCACGCCGCGATCATCATGGATGGCAATGGCCGCTGGGCGAACCAGCGCTCCCTCCCGCGCCCCGAGGGGCATCGCGAAGGCGCACGGGCGCTGCGCCGGGCGGTGGAAGCCGCCGTGGCGCACGGGCTGCACACGCTCACGCTCTATGCGTTTTCTTCCGACAACTGGAAGCGGCCGCAAGCCGAAGTGGCCGCGCTCATGCTGTTGTTCCGTTCCTATCTGCTCTCGGAAGTCGAAACGTGTGTGCGCCAGGGCGTGCGCCTCAGCGTGATCGGACGGCGTGACCGGCTGCCGCCGTCCCTTGTGTCGCTGATCGAACAGGCCGAGTCGGAAACCGCCCATTGCACTCGCCTGAATCTCCGTCTCGCGGTGGATTACTCTTCGCGCGACGCGATTGTGCGTGCCGCTCGCGGCGCCGAAACCGCTGACGACTTCTCACGAGCGCTCGGGCCCGATGTGGACCTCCTGATTCGCACCGCGGGCGAACAGCGCCTCAGTGACTTTCTTCTCTGGGAATGCGCCTACGCGGAGTTCGTCTTCCTCCCCCAACTCTGGCCCGACTTCGATGAGTCCTGCCTGTTGGAAGGCCTTCGCCAATTCCAGTCGCGCGAGCGTAAGTTCGGCGCCCTTCCTTCCGTTGTGCCGAAGCATGCTGCCGCGAGAATCGGCGCTCAGCCTGCGTGAGCATCCGCCGCCGGTTCCGCTCTGCCTCTGCCCTGGAGCTAGAATAGGCGCTATGGTCAAGCCCCGCCTTCAGGCTCTGCGAATTCTCTCCCTGGTGCTTACGGTTGCCGCGGTACTTGCGCAATCGTCCAAGCGTCCACTCACTCATCGCGACTACGATGCATGGCGCTCCATCGGCAATCAGCGTCTGTCCCCGGACGGAAAGCATCTCGCCTACGCGCTGTTTCCGCAGGACGGCGATGGTGAGGTGGTGCTGCGAGACCTCGAAACAGGCCAGGAGCGCCGGTTCCTCGCTGGTGCGAGACCAACTGCTCCCTCATCATCTTCCGAGGGCGAACCATCCGAGCCCGGGCCCGCACCATCAGCGCGCGGCATTTCGCTCGCGTTCACCTCCAACGGTTCCCATCTCGTCTTCACGACCTTTCCGTCGAAGTCCGGACTCGCCGAGGCCCGCAAGGCAAAGAAGAAACCGGAAGAGATGCCGAAGGGCGAGCTTGTGATCGTCGGCCTTTCCGGCGGCGACCCCGTGAAGCTGCCAGCCGTGCGCAGTTTCTCTACGCCGAAGGAGAGCGGGCGCTGGCTCGCTTACGTGAAGGAGTCCGCCGCCCCCGAGCAGACCGCCGCCGAGGCCGCCAAAGACGACGGCGATCAGAGAGCATCGCGAGGCGCCACATCCAGGCCGGGGAGCACTGCCCGTTATGGCGCTGAGATGACGCTGCGCGACCTCAATGACGGCGCGGAGCGCAAGTTCGCGGATGTGGTTTCCTTCGAGTTTTCGAAAGATGGCGAACTGCTTCTCTACACCGTCTCGTCCCGCAAGGCCGAGGCCAACGGCATCTACGCCGTGAACACCGCCACCAACGCATCCAACACGCTTGCCTCGGGCAAAGGCAAGTATCAGGGCCTTCAGTGGGATGAGCCTCAGCAGCGTGCGGTCTTCCACACCGATCGCGACACGGCAAACGACAAGCAGCCGAAGTTCGCCATCTATCTTTGGAAGCGCGGCGCGGAGAAGGCCGAGGCGCTGGTCGCAACCGGAGGTCCGGGCATGCGGCCCAACTGGAACGTCAGTGAGCGCGGATCGCTTCAGTTCTCAAAGGATGGGTCGCGCCTCTTTTTCAGTACCGCCCCGGCCCGGCCTGTGCGCGACAACACAGGCGCCGCCGCCACAGAGGCCGCCGAAACCGTCACCGCCGACCTGTGGCATTGGCGTGATGAGAATGTGCAGTCCATGCAGAAGGTACGTGCCGACCAGGAACGCTCCCGCAGTTATCGTGCTGTGTATCAGTTCGCCTCGAACGCCACCACGCAACTTGCCGACGCTACCATGTCCGACCTCTCGCTCTTCGATGATGCGAAACTCGCGATCGGCACCGACGACCGCGAATATCGCCCGATGGTTGAGTTCGGGGAGCGCTTCAACGACACCTATCTCGTGGATACGGCGTCAGGCTCGCGAAAGCTGCTTTTCCGCAAGACCCGTGGGACCTACACGCCTTCTCCCGATGGCCGGTACCTCGCTTCGTTTAATGGAAAGGACTGGACCAGCTACGAGGCCGCCACCGGCAAGACCACAAACCTCACGGAAAGCCTCGGTGTTGCGTTCTTCAATGAAGAACAGGATACGCCCGGCTACCGGTCTCCCTATGGTTTCGCACTGTGGACGAAAGACAGCTCCGCGATTCTCGTCAACGACCGCTACGACGTGTGGCTTCTCCACGCGGACGGTTCCCGCTCCCGGGCGGTCACCGATGGAATCGGGCGCCGTGAGCAAGTGGAGTTTCGGATTCTCCGGTTCGACGATGAGGAGCGCACTCCGGGGGAGCGGCCAACCGCCGATCCCGCGAAACCGCTGCTGCTTGCCGCACAGAATCTGCGTACTCGTGAATCCGGGTTCTGGCGTGACCGCCTGGACAAGGACGGTCCTCCTGAGAAGCTACTCATGGCGGCGAAGCGGTTCTCCAACCCCACCAAGGCGAAGAATCGAGACACGGTCCTTCTCACGGCCGAGCGCTTTGACGAATTTCCAGATTTGCACGTCACGGATTCGACGTTCGCCAGTGTGAAGAAAGCCTCTCATGCCAATCCGCAGAAGGACTCGCTGCTCTGGGGATCCGCCGAATTGCTGAGTTTCCGCAGCACGGACGGCGCCCCACTGCAGGCTGCTCTGTACAAGCCGGAGAACTTCGACCCGAAGAAGAAGTATCCGATGATCGTCTATATCTATGAGAGGCTTTCGCAGACTGTCCACTCCTTCCGCAATCCGCAGCCGGGCACATCCGTCAACATCCCTTACTACGTGAGCAACGGGTATCTCGTGCTGACCCCGGATATCGCCTATACGATCGGCTATCCGGGACAGAGTGCCCTGAAGTGCGTTCTGCCCGCGATCCAGGCCGTTGCGGATCGCGGTTTCGTCGACGAGAATGCCATCGGTATCCAGGGACACAGTTGGGGCGGCTATCAGATCTCGTACATGATCACGCAGACCACCCGTTTCAAGGCCGCCGCCGCGGGTGCGCCTGTTGCGAACATGATCAGCGCCTACGACGGAATCCGCTGGGGAACGGGCTTGCCGCGCCAGTTTCAGTACGAGAAGTCGCAGAGCCGCATCGGCGGTACCATCTGGCAATATCCGATGCGATTCATTGAGAATTCTCCTATATTCTCGGCCGATCGTGTCCGCACACCTCTGTTGATGCTGCATAACGATAATGACGACGCAGTGCCGTGGTATCAGGGGATCGAGTACTTCCTGGCGCTGCGCCGCCTTGGCAAGGAAGTGTATCTGTTCAACTACAACGGTGAACCGCACGGGCTGCGCAGACGCCCCAACCAGAAAGACTGGACCGTTCGCATGCAGCAGTACTTCGATCATCATCTGAAGGGTTCGCCCAAGCCCGAGTGGATGGAGCGCGGCATCCCGTACGTCGAGCGTGAGCAGGAAAAAGAGAAAATGAAGAGATTTTTCGAAGAAAAACCGAGTGGGGATAGGCAGCCATGACGTTTTCTGTTAAGCTTAAGCCGAACCGACAACCCGAGGCATGCCGGAAAAGTCCAGCAAGTACCGAAGATTCTTCGAGCACTCGCGTGCCGGCTTGGCGTTGCATACCATGGTTCGAGACAGCGCAGGCAACGCGATCGACTATGTCTTTCAGGAAGTGAATGCCGCCTTCTACGAGCTCACCGGACTACGGCCCTGTGTGATCGGCAAGCGCGCTTCGGAAGTGGTGCCTGGACTTCCAGAAAGCGGACTGGTGGCGCTCTATGACCATGTGGTTCGCTCCGCCGCGGCCCAGCAGTTGGAGGTCTTCGTTCCCAGTCTTCAGCGCCGTTTCGACATCATGGCCTTCCCGATTGGGGGGGATGAATTTGCGGTGTCCTTCCTGAACATCACCGAGCGCTGGAACTCGCAACTCGCTCTGCGTCAAAGCGAATCCCAACTCCGGGACCTCTTCGAGCTGGTACCCGCCGGTGTGATGATGATCGCGAAGTCAGGCGAGATCCTGCACATGAACCGGGCCGCCGGGGAAATCGTTTCGCTCGAGGCGAAACTCTTGCGGTCCGCAGCCGAGCCGACCCATCACATCGTCAAGGAGGACGGTACCCAGGTTCAGCGCGGCGAAATGATCTGGCAAGAATGTATCCGGACCGGTCAGGCGGTTCGGGGCGCGATTCGGGGCATGTCGCCTCAACCGGGAGGGCCCGTTCGCTGGCTGATGATTCATGCCGAACCCGTGCGCGATCCCGATAGCGGTGAGGTTTCCAGTGCCCTGATCTCGTTTCAGGACATCACAGACCGGAAGCGAGTCCAGGACATTCTGGTAGCCACGGCTAAGGGGGTTGCCGCCGAGACTGGCGCGGGTTTCCTGCGCTCCCTTGTGGAACGCCTTGCCGAAGCGCTCAACGCGGATCATGCCCTGATCGGCGAACACATTCCGGGTGAGGGCGCTGGACGCATCCGTTGTCACGCGCTTATCTCCGAAGGCGAGTACTCCGAAGGACTGGAGTATGCGGTCTCCGGGGCTCCCTGCGAAGTTGTGCTGAGCGCCGGGGTTGGCTGTTATCCCTCGCGTCTCCGCGAACTGTTTCCGCACGATGAAATGGCGGTGCAACTCGGTATTGAATCCTACGTGGGCATGCCGCTCTCCGACCGTCTTGGCCGGCCGCTGGGGCTGGTTGCGGTCATGTGGAAAAAGGAACTGCACGAGGTTCCTCTTGCGAATTCACTTCTCAAGATCTTCGCGGCACGGGCCTCCGCTGAGCTGGAGCGCAAGCGCGCGGAGGAGGCGTTGCTTCGGTACACCCAGGAACTCGAGGCCGCCCGCGAGGCGGAACGTCTCACCTCGCTTCAACTGCGCCAGACCATCCTGGAACTCGCCGCGGCGCGACGCAAAGCCGAAGCCGCAAGCCAGGTGAAAAGCGACTTCCTTGCCACCATCAGTCACGAGATCCGCACGCCGTTGAACGCGATTCTCGGAATGGCCGACTTGCTCATCGACAGCGGACTCGAGGGGCAACAGCGGGACGACGCGCAGAGCATCTCCAACGCCGCCAATCTCCTTCTGTTGCTCATCAACGACGTTCTCGACTTCAGTAAGATCGAGTCCGGCCGCACGATTCTCGAACGCATCCGCTTCAGCCTTTTCGAAGTGATCCAGAAGTCCGTGGACATGGTTCGTCTGGATGCGAGCCGCAAGGAACTCGCTCTCATCGTCGAGTTTGACCCAGGGCTTCCCGAGATGATCTATGGCGACCCCGCCCGGCTTCATCAAGTGTTGATCAATCTGCTCAGTAACGCGGTGAAGTTCACTCACGAAGGGTCGGTCATCCTGAGGATTTCCGTGCATGAGGCACACGCCGGGTCCGCAACGCTGCACTTTGACGTAACCGACACGGGCATCGGAGTCCCGCGGGAATCGCAGGCAGGCCTGTTTGAGCCGTTTGTCCAGGCGGATGCCTCCACGACGCGCCGGTTTGGCGGCACCGGGCTGGGACTCGCGATCTGCCGCCGACTCGTTCTGGCAATGGGCGGACAGATTGGCCTCGAAAGTGACACCGGTGCCGGGTCGACGTTCTGGTGCCGGATTCCCTTTGACATCGCACCCGATGACCATGACCGCTCATCCAGGCCCACCGTCCCCTCGCCCACCCTTCGCAAGGGCCGGATTCTTCTTGCCGAAGACAATCCGATCAATCGCCTTGTCGCTGTGCGCATGATCGAGAAGATCGGCTGCGCGGTCCATGTGGTTCATGATGGCAGGCAAGCTGTGGAAGCCGCACTCCGCGAACGGTACGACCTGATCCTGCTCGATTGTCAGATGCCGGAAGTGGACGGGTATCAGGCGGCGCGCGAAATCCGTATGCAGGAAGCCTCAGGTCATCGCAACGTGATTGTCGCACTCACCGCCAGCGCGCTTCCCGGTGTTCGCGAGAAGTGCCTTGACGCAGGCATGGATGACTACATCTCGAAGCCCGTTTCGCTTGCCGTACTGCACGGCACTCTCGCGAAATGGCTCGACACGAGAGGCCGCGTGAACTGAAGCGCTCGGCGTACCTCTCCACGAGACTCACCCCCGCTCGGGTTACCATCGTTCCTATGGCCGAACCCACAGCCGCACGCATGAGCGCACAAAGCGCCCCGGAATTCCACCGCCAGCTCGGCCTGCTCGATTCCACGATGATCGTCATCGGCTCCATGATCGGATCCGGCATCTTCATCGTCTCCGCGGAAATGGCCCGTCACACCGGGGCGCCTGGTTGGCTGCTTGTTGCGTGGTTGCTCACAGGGCTTCTCACTGTTGCCGGCGCACTCTCCTATGGCGAACTCGCGGCAATGATGCCGAAAGCGGGTGGACAGTATGTCTACCTGCGCGAGGCGTTCTCACCGGTCTGGGGCTTCCTTTACGGATGGACGCTGTTCATGGTGATCCAGACTGGCACCATCGCCGCCGTGGCGGTTGGCTTCGCGCGCTTCACTGGCGTGCTCTTCCCCTCCATCTCCGAGAGCAGCTACCTGATCCCGCCCATCCATCTCACTTCTGGCTACGCGATCTCGCTTTCCACCGCGCAGTTGCTCGGCGTGCTCGTCATCGCCCTTCTCACGTGGACGAATTCGCGCGGCCTCGAATACGGCAAGATCGTCCAGAATGTCTTCACCGTCGCGAAGACCGGTGGTCTGCTGGGACTGATCGCCATTGGGCTCTTTCTCGGCTGGAACCCTGACGCCGTGCGCGAGAACTTCGGCAATCCGTGGACGCCTCGTGGTTTCGACACGCTTGCTCCGGGCCTCACCGCAGCCACCGTGTACGGCCTGTTCGTCGCAATCTGCATTTCGCAAACCGGCTCGCTGTTTTCCGCCGACGCGTGGAACAACATCACGTTCACCGCGGGCGAAGTGATCAACCCGAAGCGCAATATCCCGCTGTCGCTTGCCATCGGGACCGGTGTGGTGATCGGCCTCTACATGCTCACCAACCTCGGTTATCTCGTCACGCTGCCGCTCGGTGAGATTCAAAACGCAGCGTCGGACCGTGTCGCCACCGCGACGCTTCAGCGAGTGTTTCCAGGCGCGGGCACCGCGATCATGGCCATCGCCATCATGATCTCGACCTTTGGTTGCATCAACGGCCTGATCCTCGCCGGTGCGCGAGCCTACTTCGCCATGGCGCGTGACGGCCTGTTCTTTCGTTCCGCCGGCGAGTTGAATCACGCTTTCGTTCCCGGATGGGCGCTGATGCTTCAAGGTGCATGGTCGGTGTTGTTGATTCTTCCACGCACCTTCAACAGCGAAACCAACCGCTACGGCAATCTCTACGGCGACCTGCTCGACTATGTGATCTCCGCCGCGCTGATCTTCTACATTCTCACGGTCGCCGGCATCTTTCGTCTTCGCGCCACGCGCCCCGATGCGGACCGCCCTTACCGCGCATTCGGCTATCCGTTCGTGCCAGCGCTCTACATTCTCGGCGCAGCCACCGTGCTCCTCGTCTTGTTTGCGTACCGTCCGTCCACCACGTGGCCCGGCCTGGTTATCGTGCTGCTTGGGCTCCCGATGTTCTACTGGTTTCGCCGCTCCGCTTAACGTAGCGGTCGAACCACTCGATCATCTCGGCCAGCGTGTGTTCCACGGACTCGCGGCCAACGTAACCATGGGACTCGTGCGGGAGAAACACCAGCCGCACCGTTCCTCCATTGCCGCGAACCGCCTGGTACATGCGATCGGACTGAATCGGAAATGTGCCGGGGTTGTTGTCCGCCTCGCCGTGAATCAACAGGATCGGCTCCTTGATCTTGTTGGCCACCATGAATGGCGACATCCGCATGTAGATCTCCTGCGCTTCCCAGAACGTGCGCGGTTCCGCTTGAAATCCGAACGGCGTCAGCGTGCGGTTGTACGCGCCGCTGCGAGCGATGCCCGCGCGGAAGAGATCGGAATGCGCCAGCAGATTCGCCGTCATGAACGCGCCGTAGCTGTGTCCGCCGGCGCCCACGCGTTCGGGGTCCGTCACGCCCATCGACGCAGCCTTGTCAATCGCTGCTTTCGCGCTCGACACCACCTGCTCCACATAGGTGTTGTTCACCGTATCCGGCGGTCCGACCACGGGCATCGCGGCATCATCCAGCACTGCGTATCCCATCAGCAGGAAGAACAGATGCGATGTGCCCGAGATTGTGGTGAAGCGTTGCGTGGAGCCGCCGAACTGGCCTGCCGTATCCGCATCCACGAACTCGCGCGGATAGGCCCACACCACGGTGGGGAGCCGCGTTCCTTCCTTGTAATCCGGTGGCAGCAACAGCGTGAAAGAAAGATTCACGCCGTCCTCGCGCTTGTAGGTCACCAACTGCTTCTTGATCCCGCGTATCTGGGGCGTTGGGTCTTTGAAGTTGGTGACGGCCACTGGCGCGCTGGATCCCGTGCGCACGAAGTAATTCGGGGGCTCGGTGGGACTCTCGCGCTCAGTGAGAAACCGCGACCCGTCCCTGCTCAACAGCGCCTCCACCCGCTCGTAGCCTTGCTCGGCCGAGCGGAACAAGCGTTGCGTCTCGCCCGTGCGGAGGTTGAATTTGTCGAGGAATGGGCGTGCTCCCGTGGGCGCCGCGCCCGTGCCGCTCAGATAGATGAAGTCGCCATCCTGGCTCAGCACCCGATGTCCGCTGGGCGTGGTCTCTTCCACGGGGGAACCAGGATCGCGATAGCGGTCTTGAATGCTGCGGCTGAAGATTACCCGCGGCTGTGTACCTGTGTCCGTCAGGTTCAGATACATCGTCTTGCTCCACCTCCGCGCGCGTTCGTAGTCACGCACCAACGCGAAGCCCTTGCCCCAATCCATTCCGAATGCGCGATGCTCCGTGCGCATCCACTCCGCTGCCTCGCCCTGAAAAGGAGCCTTCCAACTCATCACGCGATCGTGATGCGGCACCTTCTTCTTTGAGTCGCCGCCATCCAGAGCTTCCACCCACGCGAGCGTCGCGGGTTCATCGGGCCGCCATGTGATCCCACGCGGACCCACCGGCACGCCGTCAATCGGCACCGCGTCTTCCAACGGTTTGCGGAACAGCGTCTTCACCAACTTACCGTTCTTGTCCCACAAACCCACGTCGGTGGGAAACGCGCTGTGCGGATGCAGAAGCGAATAGGGCCGGTGGACCTTTGTGAACATCACGAGGTTCCCATCGGGCGACGGATCCATCGAGCGATAGAGCCCTGGCTCGCCAAACGCAGTGGCCTTTCCCGAAGCCGCGTCCACCAGCATCGGCTGCGCGGTCGCGTAGTAATCAAAGAGGTCTTCGTCGTGAGCACTCGTCAACAGATCCTGATACGTGCGCACAGGCGAGTACTTGCCACTTGCCTCCTGGATCTTCGGTCCCGCCGGCACAACGGGCGCTTCCGGCGCCTTGCCTCGCGCTGCCGGAACGGACTGTACCAACAGCGCGCGGCTACCGGGCAGCCATTGAATCGTCTCGCCATATGCGGAGTTCACTTTCACGCCAGGCA
>JAEUQE010000152.1 GCA_016789785.1 Bryobacterales bacterium | reverse complement strand
CCAGGGAACAACGCCCCGCACAGTGATTGTGGTGAAGGTGAAGCAGGCCTACATTCATTGCAGCCGCGCGTTGCTGCGCGCCGATCTCTGGAACCCGGCGAAGTTTGTGAAGCCCGGGGATCTGCCGACTTTCGGCACGGTGCTGGAGGCGCATACCTGCGGCTTCGTCACGGGCCAGGCGGTGGACGAGGAGAACGCGGTGCGGCTCCCGAAAACTCTCTATTGATTCGCTGTGTGGATTCGCTGTATCGATTCGCTGTATCGAGTCACTGTGCGGTAAGCTCTTTAGATTATGATCTTCCGGGTTTCGCAACCGATGTTGATGTTCGCAGCGGCGCTGCTTTCCACGGCACTCGCCTTCCCACAAAACGCCGCGCCGAAACGCAGCCCCGACGTCCCTTATGTCCCGTCCACCGAAGAGGCCGTGGAGGCGATGCTGGATCTTGCCGGTGTGAAGAAGTCCGACACGGTCTACGATCTGGGATGCGGCGACGGGCGCATTGTCATCGCGGCCGCAAAGAAATTCGGCGCGCAGGGCGTTGGCATCGATATCAACCCCGAGCGGATTGCGGAGGCCAAGGCAAACGCGAAGAAGGCCGGCGTGGAGCATCTGGTGCGATTCGAGGAGGCCGATCTGTTCGAAGCGGATTTCCGGCCCGCCACCGTGGTCACGTTGTTTCTGCTGCCGACCGTGAATGAGAAGCTGCGCCCACGGCTTCGCGAACAACTGAAGCCGGGCACACGCGTGGTTTCCAACACCTTCGACATGGGGGAATGGAAGCCGGATCGCGAGATGAAAGTGGGCAACGGCGAGGACGACGGCGGATTCCTGAGCCGCAAGTTGTTCCTGTGGACGATTCCGGCGCGCCCGTAGCTCGTGCACGTGACGCGGGCACGTAACTCCTGACCGTGCGGTCTCGTCTTGGCAAGAGGCTGTTCACACGCCGCAACTGTCCGCCCGGATGCACGGGGTGCGGATTTGCGCTACGCTTTGTGGGTCGCGGGAAGCAGAGGCCCTGGCGCCGCGGAACGGCGGCTGTTCAGATTCGAGTTCGAAACAAGGTGGTTCCATGCAGAGACGTCAGATGACGATTGCAACGTACGTTGCCGCAGTGGTGTTTTCGGCGGCTACGCTATTCGCCCAGAGCGCCCAACCCAAGCGCCAGCCCGATGTGCCCTACGTGCCGACGACGGAGGAGGCCGTGCAGGCGATGCTCGAACTGGCGAGCGTGAAGAAGACCGACGTCGTCTACGATCTCGGCTGTGGCGATGGCCGCATTGTCATCGCGGCTGCGAAGAAGTTCGGCGCGCGCGGCGTGGGCATCGACATCAACCCCGAACGGATTAAGGAAGCACGGGAGAACGCGAAGAAGGCAGGCGTGGAGCATCTGGTCCGCTTTGAAGAGAACGATCTGTTCGATGCCAAGATCAGCGATGCGACCGTGGTGACGCTGTTTCTGCTGTCCAGCATCAATCTGAAGCTGAAGCCGAAACTGCTGGCCGATCTGAAACCCGGGACGCGCCTGGTTTCGAACACCTTCGATATGGGGGATTGGAAGGCCGAACGCGAGGCCAATGTCGGCGGAGACGATAACGAAGACGGCTATCTGAGCCGTAAGTTGTTTCTCTGGACGATACCCGCCAAACGTTGAACCTCGTTTTCATCTTTTGATGCGGTTCTCCACGGGCTGATTCATTGTTTTTGACGCTTCTTTTCGCCCACGCGCCAAATCGCGCTAGTACTGGTGATGTGTAAGTGAAAAAAAACACCTAGTAATTCATTTTCTCTATTTTCTTCTGTTTCTCCGGCTGCCGGCACCGATGAGGTTCTTGCACCACAAATCCACAACAGATCCGCGGGCCGCCAGTCCATCCACGGCGGGCAGGCCTCCAGCGGAAGGAGAAACTGAAGATCATGCCAACCAAACCAGATATGCGCCCTGCCTCCCCAAGAGCTGGCAAGCCGGCCCGAAATGCCCGAAAATCCAAGGCCTCAGCGTCCCGGAGTGCGGGGCATCGCCGCAAGCCGGAGACCGCCGCGCAGGCGGTTCCACCCGCGCCATCGAAGTCTACCCGCACGGCAAGCGCAGTGAACCCTGCCCCTTCCAGTCATGTCCAGTCTTTCGGGCACGCTTTCGGACATGGACAGACTTCTCTTGCCGCGCGCTTCGGCATCACCGAAAACACCCTGACACGGCGCCGGGAGTTCATCCGGCTCGGGGAGCCGGAGCGCGAGGTGATGCTGCGTCTCATCCCCTGGATCACGAAGGCCGCGCCGGAAATCGCCCGGTTGTTCTATGACTGGCAGTTTCAGTTTCCGGAAACGTTGCGGTTCTTCGAGTCGATGGCGGCGTCGCGAAAGATGCCGGTGAGCGCCTTGCGCGAGATGCTGACCAACGCTCAAACGGGATACTTGCGCACGATGTTCGAGGGCGCCCGCGGCAACTGGGGAGTCGAGTACTTCGAGATGCGCCTTCATGTCGGCACAGTGCATGACCGCATTGATCTGCCGTTCAAGTGGTACATGGGGTCGTACGTGGAGATTCAACGCCTGATCGGAATCCACCTGCGCCGCGCATTTCGCGATGCCCGGTTCATTGTGCGCGCGGAAGAGGCCATCAACCGCGTCTTCAACTACGATATGCAGGCCATTGGCGATTCGTTCCTTCTCACCACCCTGGAATCCATGGGTCTCAACGTGGATGCGATTCAACAGGCGAGCGGCGCTGACAAAACGGAGCATCTCAACCAGGTCAAACAGTCCATCCGCGTGCTGTCCAGCCAGTGCAACGCGCTCGCCGAATGCCGTCTGAATGATCCGGTATTCTCCCAGGAGGCGAACTGCGCAGGCCGCTTCGGGGAGGCCTTTCGCGCCATTCGTTCCAACCTGGTGACCAGCATGCAAGGTATCGGGAACAATGCCTCGCAGCTTGCGGTGTCCGCCGAGGAACTGACCACGGTCAGCCAGCAGATGTCGAGCAATGCAAGCGAAACCTCCACGCAGTCGGAGGTAGTAGCCGCGACCTCGGATTCGGTTTCCAAAAAGGCGACCGCGGTCGCGTCGGCAACGGAGGAAATGCAGATCTCGATCCGCGAAATCTCGCAAGCGGCCAATCAGTCCGCCAGTGTCGCGCGTAGCGCGCTCGAAGCGGTGGAGTCCGCCAATCAGACGATTCAGCGGCTCCGCGAATCGAGCACTGGTATCGGCAAGGTGATCAAAGTGATCACGGACATTGCGGCCGAGACCAACTTACTCGCCCTGAATGCCACCATCGAAGCCGCCCGGGCCGGAGAGGCGGGCAAAGGGTTCGCGGTCGTGGCCGGCGAAGTGAAAGAACTCGCCAGAGGCACGGCACGGGCCACCGGCGAAATCGGCCAGAAGGTCGAGGCCATCCAACAGGACACGCAGCGCGCCGTACAGGCCATCACACAGATTCACGATGTGATCCGGAACGTGAGTGAATTGGCCAACACGATTGCCGCCGCGGTGGAAGAACAGACCATTACGACGAACGAGATCAGCGCCAATGTGGCCCAGGCCGCTACCGGTGCATCGGAAATCGCCGACAGCATCATCAACGTGGCTCAAGTCGCGAAGGACACGACGCGGGGCGCCGCGAGTTCGCTAGTTGCGGCGAAGGCCCTTTCCGGGATGGCGGCGGAGTTGCAGCGTCTGGTGAACCGGTTCCAGGTCTCCTGACGGCATCGGGCGGCCGTCTGTCGCAGAATCCACGGCCCGGAATGCCAGTCCGCCGCGAACCTGCGCTACCTGTTGGGCCGCTCAAATTCCTGGCTGGCGGGCACTCTCTGCTCCGGCCGCGTCACTCATGGAGGGGGTGTCCACGAGCCTCTACCAAAAAAATTCTCACTCTCCTCTTGACTGTTTCGGTATTTCGATTATCATCAAATTATGGCAGGCGTAACCGTTCCTGCCCAGATCGGACAGGGAGCAGCGTAGTGGCACGAACCAGTACCGTAGCACCGGATCTCAAAGCAACGAACAGCGCAGAGCAATGCACACCGGGCAGACCCGGAATGGAAGACATCGCGCGCTATGCCGACATGTTCTCGGCGATGGGAACGGAGCCTCGTCTGCGCATTATGCGGCTCTTGCTCGCGGCACATCCCGCCGGGATGGTGGTTGGCGAGATCGCCGCCGAACTGGGTATCACCTCCTCCACGCTCTCGCATCATTTGGAAAAGCTGAAGAATGAAGAGTTAGTCAAGGTGCGCCGGGAGGGCACCTTCTTGTGGTACTCGGCGAACACGGTAGTTCTGCAGGAATTGCTCGGGTTTCTGTACGCCGAGTGTTGCACGCGGAACAAGGCGGTGAAGCCGGAATCCGTGTTGACAACCATCTGCACTTAGTTTCATCAGACGGAGAAGAACGATGAGGAAACAAGCCACCTTGCGGCTCGCGATGGGAGTGTGCCTGCTTTTCGGCATGGCTGGGATATCCGCCGCCGTGGGCGCGCCGGATAAGTTGAAAATCCTGATCCTCTGCACGGGTAACAGTGCCCGCTCGCAGATGACGGAAGGCGTCCTGCGTTCTTTGAACCCGAAGCTGGATGTTCATTCGGCTGGCACAAAGCCTGCTCCGAAAGTGAATCCCTTCGCGGTCCAGGCGATGAAAGAGATTGGCCTTGATATCTCGGCGGCGAAACCGAAAGCAGTGGAGCAGTACATAGGCCAGGATTTTGACTTCGTAGTTACTGTGTGTGATGACGCCGATAAGAACTGCCCGCGGTTCTCCGGCAAAGTCGGAAAGAGGCTGCATATTGGCTTCCCCGACCCAGCCAAGGCCACAGGCACGGACGCCGAGAAACTGGCGGTGTTCCGTAAGGTTCGCGATGACATTCGCACGCGGTTTGGCGCATTGTATCAAAACGAGCTGTCGCCGGCACTCGCCGGAGCCAAGCTTAAAACAAACCAACAAATGATTGAAAAGGAGCGATCGAAATGACAGACCTGAAGGAAGTCGTCAAGGAAAAATACGGGCAGGCCGCACTCAGGGCCAAGACTACGGGCAGTTCGTGCTGCGGGGCCTCGCCGTCGTCGTCCTGCGTGGACCCCATCACTACAAACCTCTATTCGGAATCGGAATCCGGCCTCGTGCCCGCAACAGCGATCGCAGCGTCGCTCGGCTGTGGCAACCCAACGGCGCTGGCGGAACTGAAGCCCGGCGAAACGGTGCTCGACCTGGGCTCCGGCGGCGGAATAGATGTGCTGCTCAGCGCCCGGCGTGTCGGTCCAACCGGCAAGGCCTACGGGCTCGACATGACGGATGAGATGCTCGCGCTGGCCGAAGAGAACAAGGCGAAAAGCGGACTGACGAACGTCGAGTTTCTCCGCGGCGAGATTGAGCACATCCCGCTTCCCGATAACAGCGTGGACGTGATCATCTCCAACTGTGTGATCAACCTCTCCGGCGACAAGGACCGGGTGCTCGCCGAAGCCTTTCGCGTGCTCAAGCCGGGCGGCCGCTTCGCGATCTCCGACATTGTGACCCGCGCCGAAATTCCAGCCGAGATTCGCAAGAGCCTCGAGTTGTGGGTTGGCTGCATCGCCGGCGCGCTGCATGAGTCCGAGTATCGCGACAAGCTTGCCAAAGCCGGCTTCACCAGCATCGATATTGAAGCGACGCGTGTGTACCGCGTGAACGATGCCCGCGAGTTTCTTTCGGGACAGGGCTTCGATGTCGACGCCATGGCGCCTCAGGTGGACGGCAAGTTCATCAGCGCCTTTGTGCGCGCCGCCAAGCCAGGCCCGTGCTGCGGTCCTTCCTGTTGTTCCTAAGAGGAGCGGCCCCATGTCGAATTCGAAAGTGGTGTCAAGTCCAGGCGAGGCCGCTCCTCCCCACGAGACTCCCGCTTCCCTCGGGTTCTTCGAAAGGTACTTGTCTCTCTGGGTCGCACTTTGCATGCTGGCAGGAGTCGCCATTGGGCGGCTTCTGCCGGCGGCGGTCGATCAACTGCGCAGAATCGAGTTCAGCCAGGGCAGCCAGATCAATCTGCCGATCGCTGCGCTGATCTGGCTCATGATCACACCCATGATGATGAAGGTCGACTTTTCCTCCATCCGCAATATGGGCCGGCGTCGCGCGGGACTGTTGATCACGTTTTTTGTCAATTGGATCCTGAAGCCGTTCTCCATGGCCGCACTGGCGTGGGTGTTTTTCCGCGTACTGTTCGCGCCCTGGATTCCAGCCGCTGAGGCCGACCAGTACATCGCGGGCTGCATCATTCTCTCCGCGGCACCATGCACTGCGATGGTCTTCGTGTGGAGCCATCTCACCAAGGGCGACCCTGCCTATACGCTGGTGCAGGTCTCCGTGAACGACCTCATCATGCTCGTGCTCTTCGTACCGATCGTGCAGTTCCTTGTCTCCGGCGCATCGCGCCTCACCGTGCCCTTTGAAGTGCTTCTCTATTCGGTGATCGCATTCATCGTGATTCCTCTCACCGCCGGCGGGCTGCTGCGCGTCTACTTCATCCGCGGCCATGGGAAGAAGTGGTTCGAATCGCAACTGATGCCGAAGTTCGCGCCGTTCACCATTTCGGCGCTGCTTGCGACTCTGGTGTTGATCTTCGCCTTCCAGGCCGATAACATTTTCGGCCGGTTCTTCCACGTTTTACTGATCGCGGTTCCGATCACGCTGCAGGTGTATCTGAACTCGAGCATCGCCTACGGCCTCATGAAGGCTTGGAAAGTGGAGTATGCGGTGGCCGCGCCGGGCGCGCTCATCGGCGCATCGAACTTCTTTGAACTTGCCGTTGCCACGGCGATCGCGCTATTCGGTCCGGAATCAGGCGCCGCGCTGGCGACCGTTGTCGGCGTGCTGGTGGAGGTCCCCGTGATGCTGTCGGTCTGCGGAATCTGCAACCGCACGCAGCACTGGTTCCCTTCTCCGCGGGCCGCCTGACGCGAATCCCAAGGAGCATCATGAAGAAAAGCGTTCTCGTTCTCTGTACCGGAAACTCCGCGCGCAGCCAGATGGCCGAAGGTCTTCTCCGCGCGGAAGCAGGCGGCATCCTGGATGTGGAAAGCGCCGGCACGAAGCCGTCGCACGTGCGGCCGGAAGCCATCGCCGCGCTGCGGGAGTTGGGCATCGACATCGGGGGACATCGCTCCAAACACGTGGATGAATTCGCGGGCCGCCATTTCGATATCGTGCTCACGGTATGCGATCATGCGCGCGAAGTGTGCCCTGTGTTCCCGGCTGCCACTCGCATGATTCACCATAGCTTCCCCGACCCCGCGGCTGCCGGCGGCGCCGAGGAAGAACGGCTCGCGGCGTTTCGCGAAGTGCGCGATCAGATCCGCGGCTACATCCCCGAGTTTTTGCGCCAAGCCCTGCAATAGTGCGGCCTACCGGAAGCGACCCTACCGGAAGCGACCCTACCGGAAGCGACCCTACCGGAGACGACCCGACCGGAAACGACCCTACCTGAAACGATACGTGCCGCGATAGCCCTTCAACGTCACGGGCGGGCCTCCGCCGTTCACGGGCGAGCTGAACTCATTCGAACTCCGGCCCGCCGGACGCAGCAGACCATATTGAGTATCGAGCGTCCCATGACGGCCAATCCGCGACACGAGATCGAAACGCGCATCCCGAGGCATACGCACTTCATAGTCGCCCTTGTAGGTTTCCATGCTGATCGCGGCCGGCACCGCCGCGAACTCCAGCCGCGCCTCGCTCTTGTAGTTCTTGATGCGAGCCGGACCATTGTGCGCCAGCACTTCGATGTCTCCCTTGTAGGTCTCCAGATCGAGTTCCGCAGTGAGACCCGCAATGTCGATCTCGCTCTTGTAGTCCTTCACGCGCAACGCCGCACCCTTCGGCATGCGTATAGTGTAATGCACAAGCGGTTGCGCAGTCATCTCCAACCACCCTTTGCCGCGCTTAAGCCGGCTGTAGTCCGACTTGATCCCGACCTCCTTCGAGTCGGATCGGAACACGATCTCGGTGGCCTCCACGGACTCGCGGTCACCGCCGAAGAGGGAGTCGGCTTCGATCCGAACAGCGACGTCGACTTCCGCTTTGTCCCATGTGGTGACCTTTACCGAACCCTTGTAAGTGTCCACCGAAACACGGCTGCCCGCACTCAGCGGAAAGGTGCGATGAAGGTCACGGGTCTGTGCGGCGGCAGCCACCACAAATGCGGAAAGAAGAATGAGTGTGCGCATGGCTGTTGATACTTACGGAGCCAGGGTAGCCGAGGTTCCGCAGAAATCTTCACCGCAGCCAGGAGTACACGGCGACGCCGAACCCGATGGTCACCACGATCGCCCGCACCCACGACACGGGCATCTTCCGGGCAACCCGCGCACCGGCATATCCGCCCAAAGTCGCAGCCAGTGCCATCGCGATCGCGTACTTCCACACGATGACACCGGAGATCAGAAACACCACGATCGTGACGCCGTTCATCGCCGCCGCGAGAATCGACTTCACGGCATTCATGTGATGAATGTTCGGAATGCCGACAAAGGCCAGCGAGCTCAGCATCAGGATGCCGATGCCCGCGCCAAAATAGCCGCCATACACACCGACAAGAAACTGAAAGAACACCACGCCCGCCAAGGTGGAGGGCGCGGGCTTTTCATGCGGACGCGCGCCCACCCATCGCGAGATCGGCTTCTGCAGCATCAGCAGGGTGGACGCGCCGATGAGCAGCCAGGGCACCATGCCGGCAAACACTTTCTCCGGAAGCCGGGTAACCAGGAGCGCTCCGACAATGCCGCCCGCAAAGCTCGGCGGCAGGAGACGAATGAGATGGCTGCGGCACTCGGCGAGTTCCTTGCGGTATCCCCATCCCGATGCGAGCGAACCCGGGAACAAAGCGAACGTGCTGGTGCCGTTGGCAGCCACCGGCGAAAGCACCGCCAGCAGACTTGGAAACGTGAGCATCGTGCCGCCGCCCGCAACCGCATTCACCACACCGGCGAGGAATGCGGAGCCGCAAAGGATCAGCCACGGCCAGAATGATTCCGCCATCTATGCCGAAACCACCTGATCGAAATCGACGCCCGCGTAGATCTCCGCAAGCGGCACTGTGCATTCCAGGCACGGCAGTGTTGCGTCGAGACCTTCGTGCAAGGTGTAGATCCACTCGCTCTCCGAGTGCCGGTGATAGCGCTCCACGATGGCCTGCTGCTGCGACACCATGATGTATTCGCGGACGCTGGGCAGCCGGTGATAGGCGTGAGCTTTCCCGGAGCGATCGTACGATTCGGTGGAAGGAGACAGCACTTCAATGATCACGCTGGGATTCACCGCGACATCATCCGTTCCATCCAGCAACCGGAGTCCATCGCAGAAGATCATCAAATCGGGATAAACGTAATGCGATCGAGGATCGATGGCGAGTTTCAGATCGGAGCCGACGACACGGCACGAGCCGCGAAGCCGGGTCCCGAGAGCGATCATCATGTTTGAGATGAGGATCGCATGACGCGCGGTGCCACCCGCCATCGCGAACAACTCGCCGCGATAGTACTCGTGACGCACCTCTGACGCGCGCTCCATCTCCAGATATTGCGCCGCCGTCAGAAAATGCTTTGGTTCACTCGCCATGTTCTCGACGCACCTAAGCGTCTTTGCTCTCCAATGCAGCCTGCTCTTCGATCTTCTTATCCAGATACCGCCGCCGGCTTTCCACAATCACGCGCCGGGCATCGGCCGGTCCACCCCATCCGCGAATCCGCGTCACGCGGCCTTCCAACTCCTTATAGATGGTGAAGAAGTGTTCGATCTCGCGGCGCACGTGCGGGAAGATCTGATCCATGGTGTGGATCTGATCATAGCGGGGATTGTTCATCGGAACGGCGAGCACTTTCTGATCGCCCTCTTCGTTGTCCTCCATGTGCAGCACTCCGACGGGGCGCACGTCGAACACGATGCCGGGGTGGCTAGGCTCCTGCACCAGTGCGAGCACGTCCATCGGGTCGTTGTCTTCGGCCAGCGTGCCGGGGATGAAGCCATAGTCGCCGGGATAGTGCATCGGCGAGTAGAGTGCGCGGTCCAGCCGGAAGAGCCCCGTTTCCGAATCATATTCATACTTGTTTGCGGAGTTCTTCGGGATCTCAACGATCATCCGGACCACTTCCGGGCTGTCCTTTCCCGGATCCAGGTCATACAAATTCATAGGCTCTTACAGGCTAACAGAATCGGTGCGGATGCCGCGCTGGAATGCTCACAGAAAAGGATTGCAGTCGCGTTCGTGAGCGATGGTGGTGTTCGGACCATGACCCGGAATCACCACCGTCTCTTCCGGCAACGCGAGCAGCTTCGTCTGGATGGACGAAAGAATCTTGCGAGGATCGCCACCCGGCAGGTCCGTGCGGCCGATGCTCTCGCGAAACAGCGTGTCACCCGCCACCAGCTTGCTCTCGGTTGGAATGAACAGACACAAGCTGCCCTGCGTGTGCCCGGGCGTGTGGATCACATGGAAGTCCGCCGTAGTGCCGAGCTTCAACGTGTCGCCGTCTTTCGCCGCATGATCAATGGTGGTCTGCTCCGGCATGCGCACGCCCAGCCACGACGCCTGCACATCCAGACGGTCATACAGCGTCTGATCGTTTTCGTTCATCCATACCGGGGCCGAGGTCACAGCCTTCAGCTTCGCCGCACCGCCGATATGATCGATGTGCGCGTGCGTGATCACGATCGCCTTCACGCTCAGGCTATGGCGCGCCAACACTTCGAGAATCGCTTCGATCTCATCGCCAGGGTCCACCACAATGGCTTCGCGTGTCGACTCATCACCGAAGATCGAGCAGTTGCATTGCAGCATGCCCACCGGCAGGATTTCATGGATCATACCTATACTGTCGCATCGGGCAGGCCGTTTCGGGCATCCTAGTAGGAGAGTTATGTCCGATATTCTTGGAATCCTCATGCGATGGACGCACATCACGTCCATCACGTTTCTGGCGGGAAGCGCACTGTACAGCCGCATGGCCGTGTATCCCGCGCTCGAAGCGCTTTCGAACCCGGAGCAGAAGAAGACCGCCGACCGGCTGGCCGGCTTGTTGCGCCCTTGGGTGGTGATCGCCGTGGTACTCGCCTTCGGCTCCGGCATCTACAACCTGCTGAACAAGGTCAACCCACCGCAGGGCTATCACATGTGGTTCGGCATCAAGTTTCTGCTTGCGCTGCACATCGCCGCCATCGCCCTCATCATGGGACGGCCCGGTGTCGATCTCGCCAAGCGCATGCGCCAAGTCACCGGAAGCGCCATCACGATCCTGCTGGTGATCGCCATCTCTGCGTATTTGAGGTCGTTGAAATGAGTGGCTATTCGATGCTGCGCGAAGGTGCGGCATGGTTGGACCTGGATGCGCGCGGCCGCTTCCGCGCACGGGGAGAGGATCGCGCACGGCTGCTGCACGCCATGACCACAAATCAGGTGCAGACGCTGAAGCCCGGCGAAGGATGCTACGCGTTCTTCCTGAGTTCGCAGGGCCGTATCCTTGGCGATGCGAATCTGCTGTGCCTGGAAGACTCTTTCCTCATCGGCACGGAGCCCGAAACCCACGACACACTCTATCAGCACCTGGACAAGTACATCATCGCCGACGATGTGACGCTCGAAGATGCGCGGCAAGAGTTGAGCGAGGCCGCGATCGAGGGTCCGAAGAGCGCCTCCGTGCTGGACCAGCTTGGCTTGCCCGTGCCCGAGCTGGACAATGCACATGCATCGAGCGGCGATGTTCTTGTGGCGCGCATCACCTCGACCGGCCAGCAAGGCTTCCGCTTGTACCTGCCTTCCGGATCGAAGCAGAGTCTGATTGAAAAACTCACGGCTGCGGGCATCGAACAGGCCACGTCCGATGAGCAACGCACGGTTCGTATCGAGAATCGCAAGCCGCGCTATGGCGAAGACATCACCGAACGTCACCTCGTGCACGAAACGCAACAGATGCATGCCGTCCACCTCAGCAAAGGCTGCTACCTTGGCCAGGAGATTGTGGAGCGCGTGCGGTCTCGCGGTCAGGTGCATCGTTTGTTGACCGCGCTCACCATCAGCGGCGAGGATGCCGTGGCTGCCGCCACTCCCTTGAAAGCGGGCGAAGCGGCCGCAGGCGAAGTTACGTCGTCAGCGTTCTCACCTGCGACCGGAAAAGTGGTGGCGCTCGGATACTTGCGATCGGAACACGCGAAACCCGGCACGAAGCTCGTCGCGGGTGATCGCGAAGCGGAAGTCGTGGGCTGATGCGATTCGCATTTCTTCTGCTGCCCGCGATGATGGCCGCGGAAGATCTGCGAATCGGCGTGTTGGGGCTGTTTCATCCCAGGGAAGCACACATCTTTGCGGCGCGGATGCGCGTGGACGGCGAGAGCATTTCCCTCGGCGGTGCGGTGATTGCCAGCGTAGACGGCACACGTTTGCTGCTCCGTACAGGGACGCGTGTGCACCGCGCCAAGACAGCTTCGTTTGAGGAACTGCGCACGATCGAGATTCCGGGCAGGATCAAGCGCAGCTATTCGGGCGCCGTGGAAGTGCACGTTCAAAATAAGGAACTCGCGCTGACCCTGGTCACGGAGGTGGAGCGTGCCGTGGCAATCAGCGTCTCCTCGGAAGCACCACACGCGCCTCCGGAAGCTGAACGGGCTCAAGCGATTCTTGCGAGGTCCTACTACAAGGCGTCGCCGCGAAGGCACTTGGGATTCGACTTCTGCGATTCCACGCACTGCCAGCTATTTCAGAATCCGCCAAGCGCACAAGCGTTGGCCGCGGCCGCCGCGACGCAAGGATTGATCCTGCGCTTTCGTGGCCGGCCGATCGATGCGATGTTCTTTCGCAATTGTGGCGGTGCCACGTCGAGCGCGGCAGCCGTACGATTGAGCAGCGATGCGTTCCCTTACGCGGCCGTGCGGTGCGAAGCGTGCACGCGTGAGCCGGTGCGGTGGAAGGTGCGGTTGCCGTTGCCCGATGCGGCTCCGTTGCTGAATGGCGAGCGATCTGAGAAATTGCGGCTCGAACTTTCCCGGCGCTTCGGGTGGCGTTCGATTCGCTCGAACAGCTTTCAGGCGCACCGCGAGGGAGACACTGTCTGGATCGAGGGCGCCGGCGAAGGACACGGCGTCGGCGTCTGCCAGCGTGGCGCGGCGTGGATGGCGGAACATGGTTCGCCCTTTGCGGCGATCCTGCGCCACTATCTTCCAGATGTCGAGATCGGCCGATTCTAATCGCGCCTGCCGAGTTCGATGATGTCCCAGATCACGTTCGTTGCCGTCGCGACGATCATCGCCCAGCGGTCCACCACCACGCGCCGGTAACCGGGTGGAAGCGCACTGAGCCGACCATCCAGATCGACGGGAAAGCCTACCACCTTCTTCTGCAGACCGGGAGGCAGAGTTCCTTTGCGCCGAAGCTGCTTCGCGAGTCCGGGAGGCAGGCTCTCCTTCTTCGCCAATCCTGGCGGAAGCCCGGGTCCCCCTGGGCCGAAGTGCGTCTGAATCAGTTGCACATCGCTGCGCGAAAACGCAACGGAGACGGCGCTCTGGTTCCCCTTACCGTGGCCTTTGCCCTTCCCCTGCGCAAAAACAAAAACGGCACAAAATGTTGTAAGTACCGTGATTCGCATCAAGTGATTCATGAGCACCCTCCAAGCGCATTCGGCTCTTGATTGAGCCGTTTCTTGCCGGCCCTATTCTGTCGACAATGTCACCAGCGTCGCTATCTCCCACGGCTGTTTCGGCTGGATAATCCCGTGTCCGCAGGCGCGCCCCCAATCGAACAAATACACCGCAAAATGTTTCGGTTACACCAGATCACATCAAGTGACTGACGAGCCCCGCTCAACGCCTCCGGTACTTCCTCCGCCCACGCGCGGGCTGCGGCTTCGAGCTGCCTCTACTGGCTTCATCGCACCGTCCCCGCGAACAGCATTACCTTGCCAAGCCCGATCCCTGCCCCCCGGGCACATCTCCATTAGAACAAATACACCGCAAAATGTTTCAGTTGCATCAGCAGGCCTCAAGTGACTGCGAACCCCGATCTCAACGCCGCCGGTACTTCTTCCGCCCACGCGCGGGCTCCGGCTTCGGCTTCGGAGCAACCGTCTCCATCGGCTTCATCGCACCATCGCGGACGCGCTGCATCACCTTGCGCAGCCCATCCGGATCCTCCAGCGGCAACATGTGCGCCACCTCATCAAACCAGACCATCTCTTTGCCGGCAGGCGCGTCGATGTGCTGATAGAGCTGCTCCACCAGCGCCGGCTGGCACAGCGCATCTTTGCGCCCGTGGATCAGCCACACTGGAAGTTTCACTTGAAGTGGCGCCGCCAGGAAATTCACTTCATAGAGCTCTGGCTGCAGCAAACGTCGCGCGCGATATGGATCCAGAACGATGCGCATGAGGTCGACGAATGTGTACTCCGGCGCCTGTGCGGTGTCTTTGAAGGTGCGCCAGTTCGAAGGCGGGAAGCGCGCATCCAGACCTCGAAATTCGCCTAGCCACCGGCGCTGATCGACAATCTTGTCCACGCCGTAAGGCGGCTTGCCGATTCGCTGAATCGCTTCCATCGCCTCGCGATTGCCGGCCCGCTCGGCGGCCTGCTGAATGAAGAGCGTGGCCTGCCGCTCATGCTCAAACACATTCACAAACTGCGCGATGCCCGCATAAGCCTGAAACGTTTCCGGGCATTTTTGAATCGCTTGCAATCCCAGGATCGTGCCAAAAGAATGACCCACCAGATAGACGGGCTTCTGGAAACGCTGGCGCAGCATGCCGCCCAATTCGCAGACATCCGCGACGTACTTCGACAGATGGATCGCGTCCGGATTGCCGGCCACGGCCGCCGACTTCCCCGTACCCCGCTGCTCCCAAAACACAATCGTGTAATCATGTTCCAGACCGGCGAGGACACTGATGCGCCGCGCCCACGAGAAAACGGGCAATCCCGGCCCTCCTTGCAACCACAGCAAAACTGGATTCGCATTGCGCTGGCCCCGAGTCAGGATCCACTGCTCGACACCGCCGAGCGCAATCCGTTCCAGCGACTCCGTGCCAAGTTCCAGGTTGATGCGCGACCACTCCCGCGTCTTGCCCTGACGGTGCAGCCGGTACGCCTCGCCGCCAGCCACCGCAAAAATTCCCGCCACCACCAGCGAGATCAGAATCCGGAATGTCCACCGGCGCATTGGAGTGAAGATACCACTTTCCAGCCGGAACCGGAAACAGGTGCGGAGGGTGCCGAGGCGCTCAAAAAGGAATCCGCCACTGAGATCCGTCTCCTATGCTATCGTCACAAACAACGCAGCCGTCTCGTGCGGCATTCGCCTTTTGCTTGATCAGAACGGGAGACCATTCGTGAGGATCTGGAAGATTTCCGCCCTGCTGTTTTTGCCCTGCTTTGCCCTCCTCGGGCAGCTCACCACCGAGCAACGAGTTCAGGACTTTGAAAACCTCGCCGCACTCTTCGCGCGCCGATACGCGCCCGCCAACTGGAAAATGGAGGCGCTTCAGGTCAACGTCTTCGAAACCGGTCCATGGCTGGAACGCGTGCGCGCCGCCAAGACCGACCTGGAGTTCCTCGACATCTGTGCCGAATACGTCGCAAGCGTGCAGGATGGGCATACTGCCTTCCGCACGGCGTCGAATTTTAGCGCCAATCTCGGCCTCGGGCTCGATATCTATGACGGCAAAGTGTTGATCGAAGGGATTGACCGTTCCCGGTATCCGGTGGCGGAATTCCCGATTCAGATTGGAGATGAACTGGTCTCGCTCGATGGCAAGTCCGCCGGGGAGTGGTTGCGCTACTTCGCAAAGCTACGCGGCGCAGGCAACCCGCGCACTACCGACCGCATCGCCGCCGACGCCATTACCAACCGTTCGCAAGTGTTCTATCCCTCGGCTTCGATCGTCGGAGACACGGCTGACGCGGAAATCCGCAACGCCGCGGGCGAGGTGACAAGCTACAGGCTGACCTGGCGCAAGATCGGAATCGAACTTCGCAATCTGAGCCGTCTGCCTGACTTTCGATCCGCGGAAAACAACGCCGGGCAAGCCGAGACTGGTGAAGAGCCAGCCTATTTGTCAGAACTCCGCAAGCTGCAGACATGGGCCGTCGCCAAGGATGAGCCGATGCTCAACGGAGAGCCGATTCTCACTGACGAGGGCGAGACGCGTGACCGGCGCTACATTCTGGGCTGGGGAGCGCGTCCGCCACAGTGGGTGTTCCCCGCACAGTACAGCTTTCAACAGCGGCTGGGCAACTCCGCGCAGGATGTGTTCTATTCCGGCGTGTTTCAGGTGGATGGCTTGCGCGTCGGATTCATTCGCATTCCCAACTTCGGCCCCGCCAACCCAACCCTCGCTCGCGATCAGTTCAATCGCGAAATCGACTTCTTCCAGGCCAACACCGATGGCCTGGTGGTCGATGTCATGCGCAACACTGGCGGAGGCTGCATCGGCCTCGACTACATGGCGAAGCTCATTCCCACCGAACACACCGGATTCTGGGAGCAGTTCATTCCCACGCTCGACTACGTAAACAACTCCTGGCAGTTCTGGCAGATCTCGCAGCAGGTGGGTGCGCCGCGATGGGTGATCGATACATGGCGCTTTTACTATGAAGCGTTCCGCGAAGGTTATTCCAGCGGACGAGTGCTGACCGGCGCTTTCCCCGTATGCGGTGTGACCGATCCGTTTTTCACCCCACTCGAGCGGCGGCCCGGTCTGGCAACGGCCTTCCGCAAACCCATCATCGTTCTCGTGGACGAGTTCTCCGTCTCCTTCGGCGACATGTTCCCCGCGATGATGCAGGACAATCGCCGCGGGCCGATCGTCGGCATTCGCACTGCCGGTTGGGGCGGCATCAGTAGTTTCTGGCGTGCCGGCTTTCACTCGGAGAGCTCCACCACCCTGACGCGTTCGCTGGTCAATCGCGCGGGTCCGGTGGATGCGCCCGGCTTCCCTGCTTCGCGCTACATCGAAAACGCTGGCGTGCGGCCGGACATCGAACTCGACTATATGACCCGCGAGAACCTGCTGACGCGTGGACGGCCCTTCGTTGACGCCTTCACCCGGATCGCTGCCGAGCATATCCGTTCGGCCGGCCGCTAAGAGGAGAATGCACCCATGAAATCACTGAAGCAGATCACTCTGGCGCTGGCCGCCTTCACCATCGCGATCCAGCCTCTCGCGGCGCAACTTACCGTGGATCAGCGCGTCAAGGACTTTCAGTCGCTCGCCGCGGTCTATGCGCGTTTCTATGCCCCGCACGATTGGAAAGTGCAAGGTATCAAGTTCAACTTATTCGATTTGAAACCGTGGCTCGATCAGGTGCGCGCCGCCAGGACCGACATCGACTATCTCGAAGTATGCGCGCGATATGTCGCAAGCCTCAAGGACGGACACGCCGCATGGCGCTCGGGAATCGCATTCGCCGCGGACCTCGGCGTGATCGCGGATATCTACGACGGCAAGGTGCTGATTGACTCCATCAATCGCGCCCGCTATCCCGCGCAACAATATCCGTTTCAGATCGGCGATGAACTCGTGTCGATGGATGGACGGCCGGTGGACGCGCTGCTGGACGAGCTTTCCGCGCTTCGCAGCCTCGGCAACCCCGTCACAACAAGGCGCAACGCGGCACAAGTGCTTACCCAACGCTCGGCCACGTTCTATCCCCGTACGGTGGAACTCGGCGATACCGCCGTCGTCGAGATCCGGCGCGCCTCGGGCGATCTGGAGACTTACACGCTCAACTGGCTGAAGTCCGGAGTGCCCCGCCGCGACATCAGCCCTATTCCAACGGCGGAAGCTCCGGCGGCAACCTCCGGGAACTTCGATTTCGCTGGCTTTCTGCGCCAATTCCACAACCGGCGCGCTGCCGATGATGAGGCCTTGCTGCGCCGCGTCCAAAACCCCGAAACCGGCGAATGGGAGTTACTCCACAAAGTGCTCGGCTGGGGCGCCCGCAATCCCGTATTCACCTTCCCTGCGGACCTGAGCTTCCAGCAGCGCCGCGGCACCGGTGCGGATTTCTTCTACTCTGGCACCTTCCAGAAGGACGGGCTGCGCATCGGCTTTCTCCGCGTACCCGGTTTTACGGGCACTAACGTGGCCGGCGTGCTTCGAGAGTTGGACACGGAGATCGCTTACTTCCGCCAGAACACCGACGGCCTTGTCATCGACATGATGCGCAACACCGGAGGTGGCTGTATCGCTCTGGACATCGCCCAGCGGCTGATTCCCTCCCGCTTCACCTTCGGCGGAGAACACCTGCTGGCAAACCGGGAAAACATCAACCGCTTTTCCCAGGTGGTGACTCTGGCTCGCCAGTTCGGACTCCCGCAGTGGATGATCACATCCTACGAGTTCTATCTCAACATGCTGCTGGAAGCGGAAAAGGACAACCGCACGCTCACCGGTGCGATCGCAACGTGTGGCACACCCACCAATCTTACCGATCCCGCCACCGGTCCCAACGGTGAGTCCATCGCGTATGACAAGCCGATCATCTTCCTGGCCGATGAGTTCTCAGTATCCTTCGCGGATTACTTCCTGGCCGCGATTCAGGACAATGGTCGCGGACCCGTAGTGGGTGGGCGCACGGCGGGTTGGGGTGGCTCCATCACACTGACGGCTTACGGTCCGTATAGTGAAGCGTCCACGTCGTACACGATCACGTTGGACTCTCGCGAGAAACCGATCGCATCGCCCGACCTGCCGACCGCGCCGTTCATTGAGAACATTGGTGTGATCCCCGACATCCCGCTGACGTTCATGACTCGTGAAAACCTCATGAATGCGGGCCGTCCGTTCACGGCCGAAGTTGCGCGGATCGCCGCGGAGCACATCCGCTCCGGCAAGTAAGCTGGAAGCCGTGCCGGCTGAATTACCGTTACGAGTCCCGCAGCGAGAGTCGTTCTCGTTGCGGGACTCCTTGTTACTTCTTACTTCTCCCCCCCGAGCCCCTGACGAAGAAACGCCACCGTCCGCTCCCAGGCCAGGGCCGCCGCGTCCGCCTCGAACGCCTCGCTCCGATCGCCCTCCATGAACCAGTGGCCCGTGCCCGGATAAGTACAGTAACTCGCACTCCTCCCCGCTCTTTCCAGGCTGAGCTTCATTTTCTGAAGGCTCGCGCTGGAGACCCACGGGTCCTCTTGCGCGAGATGGAAGGCGAACTTCGACTGGGACTGGCGATAGTCACCGTCGCGAGACGCATAAAACACCACCGTCGCCGCGATGGGCAAATCCGGCCTCTGGGAGAGCCACAGTGCCCAGTGCCCGCCCATGGAGAATCCGGCCACGCCGATTCGGGAATGACTTACTGAGGGATGCGCGCGCAGATACTCGATCGCCCGGATCAGCATCTTGTATGCCGGTTCGCGGCGTCTGGCGGTCGCCTGTTTCCGGAGTTGCTTCGCGTCGGCCTCGGTGCGGGCCACCTGCCCGTCGAATAAGTCCGGCGCAAGTACGACGAATCCCGCATCCGCCAAGCGGTCGCAGAACGAGCGGAAGAACACGTTCAGCCCCCACCAGGAATGCAGCACAAGGACGCCCGGATGCCGTCCGTTTTCAGGGCATGCAAGATAGTGCGGGAACATTCTGATCCAGCGTATCAGCGACGAAGGCGCAGAACAGAAAAGTGCGCCTGAAAGGCCGGTTCTCCAATCGGCACTTCCAGGCGCACCCGGGAAAGGAGGCGGAGCCCTGTTCCCCGCCTCTCTGGACAGAACAACTCATTCCCCATCCCCGCCAGTCCGTCACGGCCGCCGGTACTCATCCCGGCGCCGTAACTTGCGGAGATGGTTTCGATCCACTTAGATGAACGTCAGCTTCTGCGGCGTGAAGTTCACCAGGTTCGGGAACACATTCCGCAGATCCGCATCCGATACGCCGAACCAGCTTCCGAGCGTCGCTCCATACTGATCGAGCGACGTGGTCGGAATCCAGTTACCGCGCGAGCCGGCGTCATCCGGGCCGCGCAGCAAGAGATTCGGGAAAGTGCCGTAAACGCCACTCCGCACCGCACCGCCCATCACCATGTGGTGGCCACCCCAGCCATGGTCGGTGCCGACATTGGAGTTGGAATTGCCTGTGCGGTTGAATTCACTCTCGGTGAAGAGCGTCACGTTGTTCATCATGCCCGTGGCTTCTAGCGTTGCCATGAACGCGTTCAAAGCCCCGTCCACTTGCGCCATCAAACCCTGATGCCGCGCAATGAGATCCTCGTGATTGTCGAAGCCGCCCATGCCGGCAAAGAAGATCTGCCGGTTCATGCCGAGCGCGCCGCGCACCGAAATCAACCGCGCCACCTGCGCCAACTGGTTGCCCAACCCGCTGTTCGGGAAGGCAACCGGCAGCGCCGGAGCACCGGCCAGCGCGGCATTCACCTGCTGTGCGGATTGGATGCTCTCGCCGATCACGCTATTGGCCGACGCGACCATCTGCAATCCGGTATCGAAGGTGAGGATGCGCTGCAACGATGCAAGACGGGCGTTCATGGATGTGCTGTCGCCGAACGTCCGCAGGCCGAATGACCCGATGTTCGAGTAATTCAACCCCTTCGTAGTTACTCCCGAAAGGAAGAGCGAATTCCCGCCGTTGACGGTAACTCCGGGAGGAAGCGTGCCGGTGTTCTGATTGAAAATCAGATCATTCAGCCGTCCGCCCCAACCCGTGGATCCTCCGTTCGGATCGGAACTCTGCCACTGCTGCGTCTGATCGGAATGCGAATACAGATTGCGCGGCAGCGGATTGCTATTGAGTTGCGCCTTCGTGGTCGGACGGAACAACGTCCCGACATTGAACACCATCGCCACGCGCTGCTGGTTATACAGACGCTGGATGTTGGTCAACGCCGGATGAAGCCCGTAGCCGCTCGCGCCCGCGGCCAGCAGCGACCCCTGAGGGATCGCCACCGTGGTCCGCATGGTCTGATAAGCGCCGTAGCGCGAGTCGATGGGAACGATCATGTTATTCGAGTCGTTCCCGCCGAAAAAGAAGACGCACACAAGCGCCTTGTAGGTAGACGAGGTCTGGGCGTTCGCCGAGACCAGGCCGAGACGGGTAAGGTGCGCACTGACTCCGGCCGCTCCCAACCCGCAGCAGCTCTTCAGGAATTCACGTCGATTCTTATACATGATTTGGATCTCCTTTTGGTTGCTCGTAATTGGAATTTAGCGGTCCACCTGGTATTGCCCGCCGGCCATCGTCAGATAGAGTGCCGTTCGCACCCGCTCCGTCGTATTGGTGGCAGGCGTTGCCTGAATCGCATTGATGATATCCGAACGCATCTGTGTGGACATGTTGCCGCCCATGAACAACAGGTTGCAGTAGTCCACCAGCGCTCCGGCATCAGCAGCGCGGCTCGTAAATGGCTGATAGTTGATTGTCACGTCGGCGCCGAAGCCGTTGGAAATCAACTGGCCGATGAAGTTCACGCGCACCAGCGAGGTCACCGAGGTGTAAATCTGGAACTCGGGCCCTCCCAGCGGCGTACCACGGATGCGGAATCCGGGGGAGAAGTAACTGAACACCGATGGTGGATATAGCACTTTCTGTCCCATTTCTTCCGCTTTGTCGGTCATGAACGGGAAGTCGGCCACCGTCGCGCCCAGCGAACGAAGTTGCGAAACCACAAACAGCACGGGTTCCATCA
>JAEUQE010000151.1 GCA_016789785.1 Bryobacterales bacterium | reverse complement strand
AGTTGCGCTGCGCCGAAGCGCCATCTGGCGGGGCTTCCAGTGCTCAGCTCCACATTCCTGGCAACTTCACATAAGTCACAAAATGTTGAGCTCAACATTTTGTGACGAGGTCGGGTATCTTTCCTGCGATGACAAGGCTGCGGACTTACTTTACGAAGTCGTCAACCGCCGCTACGAGCGGAAATCGCTGATTGTCACCACCAACCGGCCGTTTCAGCAATGGAACGAAGTGTTTCCCAACGCCACCTGCATCGCGACGTTGCTGGATCGCCTGTTGCACCACGCCGACGCCACCGTGGTGGAAGGCGATAGTTATCGCTATCGCGAAGCGGAAATCGAAAACAACGCACGTCAGCGGAGGCACTCCAAGTCATGACTCCGGTCGCCGATGTTGCCTTTGTGGCAGCCGTGCTGGAACTCTATCTCGACCTGCCGGATACGCCGCTGCGCTTCAACTCCGCCGATCAAACATTGGCACGGACCCTCCGTCAGGAGCAGATCTCCCTGCAGGTCATTGAAGCCGCGCTTTTGCTTGGTTCCTTGCGAAGACTCATGCGCCCTTCGTCATTGCCTCCGCTGGCCCGTATTCGATCGCTCGCCTACTTTCAGCCAGTCATCGACGAGCTGTCACAGCAACCGGTCTCGGAATCCTATCTCCAATATCTACGCCGGAAGCTCCGATCGCTCTCTCCGTATCCCCCGGCGGGCGTCCAGAAATCTACGTTTCGCGGCGATCGCTAACACCCGAAGCGGTCCGGGAAGTCCGGCCGGTATTTCAACGTCCGGAACTGGCTTTCCGAGAACGGATTGTCGTCGGAAACATAGGGACGGCTATGTGATTTGGTGACGCCGAGGTCAGCCAACAGGAAAGCCACAGGCTTGGCACGCATGACACGGCCTCGGTCGGCATGGATGTTGAGTTGACCTGGCGGGATATCGTACTTGCGGACGGTATCTTCCAGGAAGCGCTTGGCCAACTCGGCGCTCTCCCGCTCGGCCACCATCCAGCCCGTTACTAGCGACTGAAGACGCCGAGGATGACGTAGAGGTAAAAGTAGGTCCACTTGACGGGCCCGCGCAGCCTGGTGATATCCCAGCTCCAAAGTTGATTGGGAGCGGTGGCCAGCAACTCCGGCTTTTGATAGGGCGGATGGACGAGTTGATCACGGCGCTCCCGCGTTTCACCGTGCTCCTGCAAAAGCCCGTACATGGTGCGCACCGAACACAGGTATTGCCCTTCATCGAGCAGGGTGGCGTGAACTGTCGCGGGTGCGCAATCCTCGAATCGCTCCTGGTGGAGGACGGACAGCACACGTTCGCGCTCCGGAGGGGTGAGCGCTCGCTGCGGAGGAATGGACTGCCGCAGAGTGGAAGGCGGCGGAGAGGGCGCCGGGCTGGGGCCAACCAGCGGGCGGCGGCGATACAAGGTGGCTCGGCTCACACCCAGGCTGGCACAAGCGGCGGGGAAGCCGGTCGAGGCGGCCAACGCGACGGTGGTGTCCATCAGGGCTTCTCCTTGTCCCCACCGGTCTCCGGCAGCGCCCACCCCAACAGCGTGCCCACTTTTTTTTGAACCTCGATGATCAACTCGGCTTTGCGCAAGGCTTCGGTGAGCCGTTCATTGTCCCGGCGCAGTTTGCGGAGTTCTTCTTGGTGCGGATCGAGCTTGGTCTTCGGGCCACGCGTCTTGGGCTCCAGTGCGCGCCGGACCCCGGCTTCCCGCTCTTTGCGCCAAGTGGTGAGGTGGGAGGAGTACAAGCCTTCGCGCCGGAGCAGCGCACCCACCGCGCCGGGTTGGTCCCTGGCGGCATCGGCCTCGGCTAGGATGGGCATCTTGTATTCCAGGGTGAATGTGCGGCGCTTGGCGTCGGCGACCACTTCAGGATTCGGTGCTGGCTTGGCCGGGGCAGGGCTCGCGACATTTTTGTCTGCCTCTGCGCTCCAGTCGGCCTCGCTACGCTCGGCCTCCTTGCGCTCCGCGTCAGACAAACATGTGGGGGCTGGAGCAGCGCCGTTCTTCTTTAAACCAAGGTTACTCACGGTAAGCTTCCATTCTCGCCCTGCTCAGTAATTAAGACCAGGAAAAGTGTCTCAGCTATATTGGCACGGAGGGACCGACTCCGCTCTTGTCCAAGCAGCCGCCGCTTGAAATAAATGTAGAAACTCCAGGCCCCCGGCTTTGCCGGGAGATAAGCGTAGCGTTACTGTCCTGTAAGCGAATTACCTGCCACTGGATCGAAAGCTATCTGGCTGCGCGGAACGAGAACCCGAAGCGGTACGTTTGGTGGGCCAAGGTCAGTTCACCGATGCTCCGAAAGCCTCCCTCCGGACGCAGATGCAGTCGCGGACTAACGCCGCATCTGTTCGATGACAGTCTTGGCGAACCCTAGGCCCCCGCTCCTTGCAACCTCCGCCGCCAAATGCTCTTCGGCGACCTCCATCATGGTGGAACCACCAACATCCCCCTCGCCCAGTTGTGTTCGCTCCTCTGCTTCTCTCGCCATTCGAAGCAGTTGCCCCAGAAACATCGCCTCAAAGGCTTGCGCTGCTGCTTCGACTGACTGAGGCCTTTCGGTGACGCGCGCTTCGGAGCCGATTGTCGATATCGACGTGACACTCACTAGATCACCTCCAGGTCTGCTTCGATCGCTCCCGCGGACTTGAGATTCTGCAAGATCGCGATGATGTCTCGCGCCGTCGAACCTATTGCCGTAAGAGCCTTTACCAGATCTTCCACGGTTGCACCCTGCTTCAGTTGAATCTGCTTAGCCTTCTCTTCTCGGGCGGCTACTCTGGCTTGCGGTACTACGGTCGTGCTCCCAGGCGACAGAGGCGATGGCTGAGACACGTCAAACTCGGTTTGGATCTCGACGCTCAACGCTCCGTGCAGAATTGAGATCGGCGCGATTCTTACGTCCTTTCCCAGCACGACCGTTCCCGTTCGTTCGTTCACAACGATACGGGCAGTCCTGTCAGGGTCGACACTCAAATTCTCAACCTCCGCCAGAAACTCGACTGCGCGAAGTGAATATCGCGAGGGCGTATCAACGACCACCACCGCAGAACTCTCCGCCTTTGCTACCGATGGCCCTCCGGTACCGTACCTGCGGTTGATTGCATCTGTTATTCGAGCGGCTGTTGTAAAGTCTGGGTTTCGGACCTGAAATCGCATTCGGGCAGATGGTTGCGGCGATGGTGCCGTCCGTTCCACAATCGCTCCGTTCGGGATGCGGCCTGCAGTGGGATGATTCACTGACTGTGAATTTCCACCGCTACCGGCCCGGAATCCACCCGTTACCACCGCGCCCTGAGCTACCGCGAACACCTGCCCGTCAGCAGCTTTTAACGGGGTCATCACCAGCAGGCCCCCCTGCAGGTTTGACGCGTCTCCAATGGCGGCCACGTGTACATCAAGCCGGGAACCTGGCTGACCATAGGGCGGGAGTGTGGCGGTAACAATGACGGATGCTGTGTTTCGCACCTGTATTGCCGCAGGGTTGATTCGAACACCCATCCTCTCCAGCATGTTGGCCAGCGACTGGGCGGAGAATACTGTCTGTCGCTTGTCTCCAGTCCCGGCGAGGCCGACAACCAGTCCATAACCCACGAGTTGATTATCGCGGATACCCTCCCAAGCCCCAAGGTCCTTCAATCGGGCGGCACTAAGGGGGGGCTGCTCAATTTGCATTAGCAGGCACAAAATCGCAAGAACCATAGTCTAAAACGGCAACAATCCCAGCAATAACCGGTACAGGAAAAAAGGACGGCGGACGGCGTCCTCGACGACGCCCTTGCCATTCACGCGTACCTCGAGAAAAGCAAGCTGCTCGGTGCGCACACCGTTTGAAACCGACAGGTCCTGCGGCCGGCAAACGCCTCGAACAACCACTACTTGGCGCTCTGAATTCACCGCGATGTCTTTCGTTCCCTCGATCACGAGATTTCCGTTCGGCATCACGGCAATAATCCTCGCGCTCAGCGTGGTACTCAGTTCTGACTCCCGGCTCGTTTCTCCCTTGCCGTCCAGCTTGCTCTCTCCTCCAAGGCTGGAAAGATTGGCAAGCCTTCCGGCAGCCGCCAACGGCCCCGCCAGTGACGTGACCGAACTCCGCGCGCGCGATGTGCGGGCGGTGCTTGTGCTTCCCCGTGTGACAGCCGACGCGCGGTCGCTGACAATCACCGTGACGATATCGTCCATCTGGTAGGAACGCTGATCACGGTAAAGGTCACCCATTCGTCCTGTCGCCCCGTAAAGCGAACCAGGAGAGCTTCCTGGCCCTCTGCCGTAGTCTGCACGCGCCCCTGCGTCCCGCACGAAACGATCGATCGTCGACTCAACGTTGCGCTCCGCCCGGCGACTCTCGCCGAACACGGGAACCGTCGCGATCGGCCAAGCGAACACTATCAGGATCAATTTCATTTGTCGCCTCCACTTCCACTTTCTTCGCTCCCATAACTCTCACACGGAGCCTTCGCGCCGGCCAGTGATCTCGTCGCAGGCTCACCCATATGTAGTCTCCGGCCGAGCCTTCGCCCTCGGCGACGCCCTCCAACCGCAATGCCACCAAGCCGCTTTGCACCTGCACCTCAACACGGCCCCCGCGCCGGACATCCTTCGGCGCCACAAACCATTCCGGGCGGAGTTCCGTGCCGGGTTCGATTCGGCGCTTCGGAGTTCGACCCGCGAAGGACACCGGAGAAACATCTGCATCCCCGTCCCTCCATCCAGGTAAGTCTTTCACCTCAAGATCGTCCTCCCCTATGGCCACGCCTGGTAGCAGAACCGACCTTGACACTACGCCCCGGTGAGTCGCCGAAACTCGGACGATTGCCCAAACGGGGGCCGTTCGATTCTTGCCATACCGTACCCGCCCCCGCCAAGTGAACCTTCCAGACAGCGGGCTTCCGACAGGCATCGCCGCCGCAGGGAACTCCACCGTCCCGACAGGCACCCGATAGCGGCTGAAGTCGAATACCTCGATTGAGTCAGCGGGCACCTTCAACACACGATGGATGCTCTGTACGATCTCTTCTCTTTCGAGCACGCGAGAGGCTCGTTCCAGGCAGATCCCCGACTGCACACCTCCGCTACTCCCTGCCACTCGCAACGCTTGGCGGAGTTGGCCTGCGTGGAGGTGCCTGCGCACACCCGGCTTTGGTGCCGGCATCAGAATGGTCTCCGGTGCCAACGCCGCCACTCCCGGGACGATTGAGGCTATGTCGCTTGCCAGCACGGATTCTCCGGTCACAACTGCGCAGTCCGGGTGAGCCGGCGGTACGCCTGCGGAAAAAATCCAGATCGCAACTGGGATTGTTAGCATCATCGTGCCATGTTATTAACTTGCTGATACATCTCATCAGAGGCCCGAACGATCTTAGAGTTCGCTTCGTAAGCCCGCTGGCTCACAATCAGGTTGATGAACTCCTCAACCACACTGACGTTCGACTGTTCAAGAAACCCCTGCTGCAAGGAACCAATCCCATCTTGCCCTCCAGGAACCCCAAGCGTGGGCTCTCCAGATGCGTCAGTCGGCGCAAAGAGGTTCTTCCCGAGGCTGTTGAGTCCCGCCGGGTTCGCGAAATTAGCCACCTGGATTTGTCCTGCCTGCTGCACGGCGGTTTGGCCCGGGAGACTGAAGCTAACGGTGCCGTCAGCCGCGATCGCGATCGCTTGTGCCTCTGCGGGCAACGTGATTTGCGGCTCAATCGGATCCCCGTCCGCCGTCACCACGTTGCCGTCGCGATCAAGGTGGAAGGCTCCACTCCGTGTGTAGGCCAGATCTCCAGTTGGCCTCCTCACCTGAAAGAACCCGCGTCCCTGAATTACCATGTCCAGTGGATTATTCGTTGTGACAAAATTGCCTTGCGTGAACAGGATTTCGTTCGCGACCGGACGTGCTCCCAAGCCGACCTGCAGACCCGCTGGCACTATAGTCTGGCTGCCTGCGGCGGCTCCTGGCTGCACCATACTCTGATACAGCAGATCCTGGAACTGCGTCCGTCGCATCTTGAAGCCTACTGTATTTGCGTTGGCGAGGTTGTGCGCGATCGTGTCAACATTCAATTGCTGCGCAACCATCCCGCTGCCAGCGCTATATAGAGCCCGTATCATAAGAAGGTCCTTTCATTCCTTTGCTCGAGCAACGTCTTCCAAAGACCGGCGGTTCATTTCACCTGCCAGACTCAACGCCTTTTGGAGCGCCTCAAACTGCCTCATTACCCCGACAAGCCGCACAGCCGCCTCAGCAGGTTGGACATTGGCACCTTCAAGGCTTCCTTGCTGAATGCGCGGGGATGCAACTGCAAATGACATCGGCTGTTCATAGCGATAGTAAGTGCTTCCCGATTTCGTGAGGCGAGATCGGTCCGCGAAGTCAATGACTTCGATCTGCCCTGCCACCTGGCCACCTTGCCGGAATACTCCATCCGCGTCAACCGTGAAATCTTGCGCCGGGTCCAGCCGGATGGAATTGCCGTGCTTGCCTCGAACCGGGTGGCCAGACATATCCTCCAATCCACCGGATGGGGAGATGCGAAAATGGCCGGACCTTGTACATCTGGGGCCATCTTGTGTGTCGACAACAAAGAAGCCGGATCCAATGATCGCGAAGTCGGTACCCCCTCCCGTCGGAACTGACGGCCCTTGGCTGAAATCCGTCCAGCGTCGGTCTACCACGGGAGAGTAGGTCGGGTAACTACCTTCGGGACCATTGAGGGACTCGGAACTGAAGTAAGTGGAGTAGGACTCGCGATCAGCCTTGAAACCCGATGAGCCAGCATTTGCAAGATTGTTGGCCAGCATTTCCAGCGTTTCGGTTCGAGCCCTTAGCCCACTCGCTACTGCTGTTGTTAGCGCATCCACATCCCTTGCCCCTGCAAGCGCATTGCCGAACCGCAAATCTCTCATATCTACCCTGAATGGTTCCGATGAGTACCATATGGGAACGCCAAATCGGCAAAACATCGTCCCTTTTTGAAACTGCTGTCAACAACTTGCCGCCCTTCGCGCCTCCTTTTCTCCTAACTTGTTGATCCGGCAGCGACCGGTACGTTGGAACCAGATCTGCAATACAAGATCCTGTGATACTGGTGGCTCCTAGCGCTTTCGTAATCATACAGCCTCCTGTCTCGGGCGAAGTGGCGCAGCCCGAAGAGACGGTGAGTCCCCATTCTCTGGAGTTGATGCTCCGACGGGTCACGGATGGTCCCATCGCGTCCTTTGGCTTCTTCGGCGATTTTGGCGGAGCGATCACCTCCGCCCAGATGACCGAGGAGCCAGCGGAGATGGAAGACCAAGAATCCACCCCGACGCCATTCTCTGGATTTCTCACGCCCCTCCAATCTGTGCCCGTTGCCGCGCTCTCCAGTATGTTTGTGGCTTCTCCCGTTGCTTTTCCGCGTTTCGATCCTTCGCTGGCCATCAACACTCCACAATGGATATGCGGACACGAAGGGCTTTCCGCTTCGGGTCCCATGGAAGCGCGCTCCCAACCAGCCGAATTGCTCGCCCCCAACAGCCACACGGACCCAGAGGAGTCATCCTCAACCGGATCCATCCAGTCCCGGCTTGAGTACTCGATCCGAACCATGTGTTTCGATGCGGGACACGTCTCCAAGCCGGCCGCGCCCGTTACGCCGCACATGCCAGGCTCGGTGAGTCTGACGGATGGCTCACCAGCAACTCCGCCCCCAAGGCCAGGCAGTGCCCGCGGGATGTCTCCGCAACCTCACCTTCCTGTAAGGGCCAGCCTCGCTCCAACGCAGCCCGTAGCAGAGAACAACGCTTATCTCAGAACGACTTCCGGCAGCCCGGATCGGGGGGAGCACCCAGACGAGGCCGAGCATCGAGACCAGATGGAGCACGCAGAGGTTCCCCGGTTAACAACTCCCGCCGCTGAGGCGCCCGCCATAGGGGCGTTCGGCTACCGAATGCCCGATCTGGCCGGTGCCAACTGCGATCAGTCTTTGCGATTTGAAGCCTCAGATTGGCCTCGACTGGATCAAGCGTTGGAGGCTGGCCGTCTGGCCCGGACCCACCAATTGGAGCGGGTTACCCCGCGATCGGATTCTCAGGGGAATAGAGATCTAACAAGCCCCCCGCAGCTTCGTGGCTCCTCCTCGGACTGGGGAGTGTTGCCCTCGAAGGCACTTGACGCGGCCAGAGCGTTTCAGTTGCGTCTGGAGACGAGAAGGCCGGTGCTACCTGCCGATCCTGCCTCGATGCCGGTTCCGGACCGTGCACAGGCACCCGGGATTCGGGTTGCGCCAATGGATGGGATCCTGCACTCAACTGCAGATGACACCGGATCGCCAGTCGACACTTCGAAATCCATATCCCAACTGAGTACTTCGCCAATGACGGCAGCAATCATCGACAGTAGTGCCTCGGAACATGCCTCGCAATATGCCTCAGAACATCGCGATCCCTGGCGTGAACAGCCTGCCTGGGTCACCAGCGACAAAGCTGGACCGAATCGAGATAATTTGCAAGCCCCCAAACGGATTTTCTGGGAGTTGCCGATCACTCTGCCGCAGGAGCAGTCACGCCGCCGACCGGAGGATGCATCCAGCCAGACCCACCGCGCTCGAAACGAAACAGAGCCAGGGGAGATCAGCCCGTTTGCCGAGGCTCGCTCCGAGAAATCCCCCTCCCTTCAGCCCCAACTCGCTTCCATGCCGGTTCGGACCGCCGCCGACCTCGCCGTGACATCGCACAGGCAGCCTGCCGTTGATGCTGGTGAGCCTGCCATGACACTGGTTGAGGAGCTTGCAGGCAGATCAGAACTCGCACCAGGTAATGGCACCGTAGGAACTCTCACCAAAACCGGGACCGTGAAGGACATTCAGATCGGGATTCCAAGCGGATCTCGGGAGGTGCAGGTCCTTCTTCGCGAGTCCCGAGGGGAGATCCACCTGGAGGTGCGTGCGTCCGATCCAACAGCGAGGACAGTGCTGAGGGACTCTCTTCAGGATCTGCTTCGCAACCTGGACAGGAGTGGATTCTCGGCTTCGGATACCGGTGGCATGGCGCTGCCAAGCGACTCCGTATCCGCGTCACCCAGCGAGCACAGGCAGTTCAGCTCTGAGCAAGCTTCGCCCTCCGACAAGGGAGATGCTCAGCGTAGCTCCCAAGGATGGGAGGATCGACGCCAACACCGTAAGGGACACAACGAGGAGTGGCTTCGTTGGATGGAGAAAATCACATGGCAATCACAATTCAACCGCTAACCCAGACAGCGGAAACCTGGCAGGGCTCTGATTCACGCGCGAAAGGGTCTGGAGTGCCTTCCACAGGGAATCAAGAAGTAAGCAAAGATCTGTTTCTGCAGCTCATGGTGGCGCAATTGAGAAACCAGAACCCTCTCAACCCAGTCGACGGCGTGGACTTTCTCGCACAATTGAGCCAGATCAGCGGTGTTGAGCAAATGGTTGAGATGAGGAAAGAACTGGAAGGGATTCATGCTCTGCTGGAATCGGCTGGCAAGGCGTAACCCCGGTAAAGGAGAACAAATGTTTACATCATTTTCAACAGCATTATCCGCACTAGGTGCCCTGTCCACGGCCGTGGATGTCGTGGGTAATAATCTGGCGAACCTAAACACACCTGGCTTCAAGGCGAGCTTAGTGTCCTTTCATGACTTGGTGACGCAAAGCCTCGGCGCTGGTCTGGGCGAGACTCAGGTCGGGTTTGGCGTCGGCCGGCCTGTTACGCTTCGCCACTTTGCCCAGGGCGCCATCCAGAGCAGTCCTGGTCCGCTAGATGCAGCGATTCAGGGCGACGGATTCCTAGTTGCGAGAGACAAAGCCGGAGCACTGCTTTACACGCGTGGGGGCAACCTGCAGGTCGACAAGTCAGGCAATTTGCTAACCGCAACCGGAGAGCGGGTCCAAGGGTGGACGAGTGTCGGAGGCCAAGTCGACACGAATCTAGCAATCGGAGACATCGTGGTTCCCGTAGGAAGCTTGAAATCTCCAGTTCCCTCCACTGCTTTCTCATTCGACCTGAATCTCGACGCGAGCGGAACGGCAGGCCCCCCGCCAACGCAGTTCTCGACATCGATCGAGGTCTACGACTCTCTCGGTGCTTCACACGTCATTTCGATCGCATTTACCAAGAACGCAACGCCTGGGCAATGGGACTACTCGATATCTATCCCAAGCACGGACGTATCCAGCCCTATCGCGCCCGTTACCGGAAGCATCGGTTTCGACACAAATGGACGCATGGTCAACCCGCCACCTACAGGTCCTTTTCCTTCGATCACGATCACGGGCCTCAATAGCGGCGCGACCGACATGAATTTGAACTGGCAGTTATACAATGGGACGACGCCACGGCTGACTCAGTATTCGCAGCCGTCAGCAGTTTCAGCAAACGCCCAAGATGGATCACCCGCCGCGCAACTGGTACGCGCAGGCTTGGACGATGGCGGCAGGATCCTGGCGCAGTACTCTGATGGGCAGCAGATCATGGTTGGGCAGTTGGCCATGGCGGCAATCCGGAATCCGGAGTCGCTCATCGCGGCTGGCAACAACAACTATCTGCTGAGCGCGCGAACCGCGCTTCCAGCGATCGGAATACCGGGTACGGGAGGGAGAGGCACGATCTTGGGTGGATCAGTCGAGTTCTCGACGGTAGACATCGCTCGCGAGTTCACTAACCTCATCGTACTGCAGCGAGGATACCAGGCAAACACGCGAGTGGTCACGACCGTGGATGAGTTAAGCCAGGAAACGATCAACCTGAAGCGTTAATCCCACCAGGCAACCGCCATGACACCTGACCGTATGTTGCACCTCGCAGATGTGATGGTAGACATCTCGGTCGAACTGGACCGAAAAACTGCAACACTCCGTCAGGTGCTCGATTTAGACAAAGGAAGCGTCCTTAAGCTATCCCGGTCGGCTGGCGAGAACATCGACATCATCATCGGCGGTGCATTGGTCGCGTTCGGTGAAATCGTTGTAATTGAGGACATGATGGGCGTGCGAATTACAGACTTCAACGTAGAAGAGTAATCAGGCGATGACAACCACACTTCACATCCTGCTCTGCCTATGTGTAATCGGGCTAGCCGTCGGAGTACGGATCCTGGCAAGCAGGGCAGCGGACCAAGGGAAAGCCCTCGGGAGAGGCGGCCCCACTCTGTTAGCCGGGGGAAAGCTGTCGCTGTCGCCCCAACACACCCTGCAGCTTGTTCAAGTTGGCAACCGTCTGCTTGTGCTGGCCCTCTATGCGGGGGGGTGCTCCATGATCGCATCTTTCCCGGCGGATCACTGGGAGCCTCCAGAATCGCGAATTGGGAGTCCTAAATGAAAGTGCACCACACAACCGCCCTGGCGCTCATCTCCGCTTCCACACTCTTGGCAAGTGCCTCATCGGTGCCTCTGATCGGCGCGTTTGAGAAGAGCGGGAGCATGCCGCTCCAGGTTCTTGCGATTGTCACTGCACTGACCGTTCTGCCTGCGGTCATAATGACAATTACTCCATTTCTGAGAATCACGATCGTCCTTCATTTTCTCAGGAACGCTCTCGGAACCCAGACTTCCCCGAGCAACCAGGTTCTACTTGGCCTCTCACTGTTGCTTACCAGTGTGATTATGCAACCTATCGCAATTCAGATGTACGAGAAGGGATGGCGGCCCTACGAGTCCGGGGAGATATCAGCAACGCAGGCATTGGATGTGGGGATGATCCCCCTTCGCCAGTTTCTCGTCAAGTATTGCAGTGAAAAGGACCTTCAGTTGTTCCTCGGTATCGCGAAGCTGCCGGCCCCAGCCAACCCGGCTGAACTCGAACTTAGGATACTGCTTCCCGCCTATATCTTGAGTGAGCTGAGAGTCGGCTTCCAGATCGGAGCGGTGCTTTTCCTGCCTTTTCTTGTCATCGATCTAATCGTTGCTGGAGTGACCCTTTCGATTGGAATGGTTCAGCTGCCTCCAGTCATGCTATCCGCCCCTTTTAAAGTGATACTATTCGTGCTTGCCGACGGATGGAATCTCGTGGTCGGATCGCTCGTGAGAAGTTTCTATTCGGCTAGTTGAGGAGTCCATGTCACCAAGTCAGGCGAGCGACGTCATTCGCGAGATGCTTTGGATCGCTTTCGTAGTCAGCGCCCCATTGCTAGCTGTCGGTTTCGTCTCCGGAATCGTCATCAGTATCGTACAAATCGTCACTTCGATCCAGGATTCAGCTTTCGGTGCGGTGCCCAGGCTAATTGCATTCTTGGCGGCGATACTGTTGTGTCTGCCCTGGATGATGGCAAAGCTGCTCAAGTACTCGATCCATACGCTGAGCGACTTCAGCCCGTATGTCCATTGAAGGCCTCACCGGCGGCGCGCTGTTGAGCGGGCTTCTGGTGTTGACTCGCGTTGCGGGAGTTTGTGCCTTGGTGCCGGTGCCCGGTCTGCGGCAGGCCGGTACAACTGGGATCGTCTGCCTCACCGCGGCCCTCGCAGTTCTACTTATCCCTGTATGGCCTGGTTCTGAACAACTTGACGGTGCGAACTTCGTGATGGTGGCAGGCTTGATCCTTAGCGAGTTGTCGGTTGGGTTGTTGCTCGGACTTGCCGTCAACTTGCTAACGGAAACGTTTGTCATCGCCGCACAGTTGATCGGTCTGCAGGCAGGCTTCAGCTACGCGTCAACGATTAACCCCACCACCGATGCTGATGCGAATGTGATTCAGGTGCTTCTTCAGCTCTATGCCATGCTGCTGATACTGAGTTTTGGCATTGACCGCCTGTTGCTCAAGAGCCTTGCCTTGAGCTTTCAGAAACTGCCGGTGGGACGGTGGCCATTACGAGCCAGTCAAATCGACGGTATCATCGCTCTGAGCGCGGAGGTGTGGGTGACTGCGTTGCGATTTGCCCTGCCGCTGATTGGGTTGCTTATCGTCCTTGACGTTTCCCTTGCGGTGTTCGGAAGGATCTGCGCCCAACTCCAACTCCTCAATGTGGCGTTCCCAGCCAAGATCCTGGCGGCATTGTTGGCTCTTTCTCTGCTACTGCCGTCACTAGGCGTGGTCGCCGGTCAGACAGTGCCGGCCACTCTTGAGCGTTGGGCCAACCTGCTCGGCCAAGGGGCGCCTTAGAGGCATATGGCGGACCACGGACAGCGGACAGAACAGCCGACACCCCGCCGGCTCGACAAGGCGCGACGGGAAGGAAGATTCCCAGCAAGCAAAGAGTTCGTTGGAGGAATCACCTTTGCGGCCTTCGTTTGGCTGATCACGACGAACTCGCTGCCAATCGTAGGAACCATGGTCGAGATCTTCCGGTATCTCTGTCGGGCCGCTTTCGAGCTGGCGTTAGACCCCGCCTCATCCACTTTGCTGGCAAAGAAGGTCTGCTCAGGGCTCCTGCCCGGCGGTGTGTGGGGATTAGCCCTTACCATTCTCGCACTGGCATGTCAGTTGGCGGGTACCGGGCTAGGGGTCGCACCGGCAAAGCTCGCACCTGATTTCTCACGCCTGTTGCCCGGCAGTCGATTGCTGGAGATGCCGCGGCAGAACCTTTCGGCCGCGGTTCAAGCGACTGTCTTGCTGCCGGTCTTTCTGTGGGCAGCGTACGCGATCGTTTCCAGCAATCTAGATCTCTATGAAAAACTGCCGGGATATCGCCTTGAACCCGCGCTGCGTGCGGTGGCGGGCTCTCTCGCGGACCTTCTATGGAAGGCAGCAGCGGTTCTGTTGGTCCTTGGCGCATTCGATTTGTTCCGGCAGCGCAGGAAATGGATGAACGAAATGCGCATGACAAAGCAGGAGATCAAGGAAGAGCAGAAGGAGTCCGAAGGCAGTCCGCTGATGCGAATGCGAGTCCGGAGGCTTCAACGCGAAGTTGCGAGGCGGCGGATGATGCAGCAAGTTCCCGGGGCAACGGCTGTTGTGGTAAATCCCACGCACTACGCAGTCGCGATTCGGTACCAAATGGGCGAATCGGGAGCACCAAGGGTTGTCGCGAAAGGCAAGAACTGGCTCGCTCAGAGAATCAGGGAGATGGCCGCCAGGCACCAAGTGCCCATTATTGAAAACCCTCCGCTTGCCCGTGCGCTGTATGGTTCGGCAGAGGTCGGGCAGGAAATTCCCCCTCATCTCTACCAGGCAGTCGCAGAAGTGTTGGCGTATATCTACCGGCTCCTTAATGGAAGATTCCGAGCGAGTTAGTCGCGAGGTCCAGTCATGATACCGAGCACACCAGTCTCTGCGGTCCCTCCAAGGCCAATGATGAGCACATCGAGTCAGCCATCCGGCAAAACAACGGCGTCTCGCCGCCCAGGCAAGGCCACGAATTGGATCGCTGCCGTGAACGCTGTTCCTTGGCACCAACTTGGAGTGCCGGTCGCGGTACTGGGCATTCTCCTAGCCATGATAACGCCCCTTCCCGCGTTCCTGCTTGATGTTCTGATCAGTGTGAATCTCACCCTCTCAGTCATCATCCTGCTCGTCGCGATGAATATCCTGCGTCCTGTCGAGTTCAGTATTTTTCCTACGGCTCTTCTTCTGATGACTTTATTCCGTCTGGCGCTCAACGTGTCTAGCGCCAGACTCATTTTGCTCGAAGGAAACCTGGGTACTGAGGCTGCGGGACAAGTAATTGAAGCCTTTGGGCAGTTCGTGGTTGGCGGGAACTATATCATCGGCGCGGTGATATTCATCATCTTGATTGCGATTCAGTATGTTGTGATCAATCACGGGGCGGTCCGCATTTCTGAAGTCACCGCACGGTTCACCCTGGATGCTTTGCCTGGCAAACAGATGTCAATCGATTCGGATCTGAATGCCGGACTGATTGATGAGGCCGAAGCCCGCAGCCGGCGAAAGAAACTTGCGGCGGAGGCAGAGTTCTACGGGGCCATGGATGGAGCCTCTCGATTCACCCAGAGGGACGCGGTAGCCAGCATTCTGATTACCGCCGTGAACATCTTCGCAGGCATCTTGATTGGAGTCCTCCAGCACGGGATGGAGATCCGCCGGGCTCTGGAGACTTACGCGGTACTCACAATCGGGGACGGCTTGGTGACGGTGATTCCCGCTCTGATGATCTCGATCTCTGGCGGCGTAATCGTAACGAGGGCCAGTTCAGACGCTGGACTTGAAGCAGATTTCCGGCGGCAACTCTTCGGGAGTTCTCAGCCGCTTGTTTTGGCGAGTTGCGTGCTGATAGCAATGGCGGCGTTTCCGGGACTGCCGATGATTCCTTTCCTGGCACTCGGATCTGGGCTCGGATACCTTGCCCACCGGATGCGCAGCAAGGAAGAGGTTATCAAGGAAGAGATGGCGGCGAGCGTGATTGTCCAGCAACCAAAGGAGAATGTCGAGTCTCTGCTTCGCGTAGACTTGCTCGCAATTGAAGTTGGGCTCGGGCTGGTCCGTCTTGTCGAGGGTGGCGCGAACTCTGCATTGCTGCGCAGAATCAGTGGAATACGCCGGCAGATGGCCCTTGATCTCGGATACTTGCTTCCCGCTGTTCGGGTAACCGACAACCTATCTCTCCGGGCGGCCGAGTATGTTGTGGTCCTCAAGGGCATTGAGATTGGCCGATTCGAACTGCCTCCTGGACATGAAATCGCGATTCCAGGTCCTAAGGTAACGACGAAGCTGGACGGTATCCCGACAAGGGAGCCTGCCTTTGATATGGAGGCGATCTGGGTCCCGTCCGCACGAGCCGAACAGGCGCGCCTCAGCGGCTACACCGTGGTGGACGGAGTGAGCGTGCTCGGAACACATCTGACGGAACTGGTTCGGAAATTCTCTCACGAGTTATTCTCCCGCCAGGATGCGAAGAAACTCCTTGATCGCGTAATCGAGGACAACCCGAAAGTCGTTGAGGACTTGGTTCCGAAGCTTCTCGGTTTGGCGACCGTCCAGAAGGTACTTCAGAATCTGCTTCGGGAGCGCGTTTCGATTCGGGATGCCGTGACCATTCTGGAATCGCTTGGCGAGGCGGCTCAAATGACCAAAAACCAAGTGGTACTTACTGAGTTCGTGCGGCAGTCGATTCGCCGGGTTGTCGTGAAGCCCTATCTGAACGCATCGGGAGACCTCCCGGTCTATTTCCTTGATTCATCGATCGAAAAGGCAATCGAGTCTGCGATCGAGCACGGCGAGACATCCAGTCATTTGGCGCTTCCGCCACAGCACCTGAAAGAGGTGGTTTCGAGGATCCTCAAAGGTCTGGACCGCAAAGAGATTGGCACAGTTTTGCTTACAGGTGCCTCTACCCGGTTCTTCCTTAGACAAATACTGGAGAGCACCCTGCCCAATGTCGCGGTGGTCTCGCACAACGAGGTGCCCTCTGGGGTACGAATCATCTCCTTGGGCACGATTGGAGGCTGAGTATGCGGCTCAAATCTTACTATTCTGCATCGATCGAGGCAGCGATCCGAAGCGCTCGGATTGAGTTGGGCGATGACGCCATGCTCCTCGAATCAAGGTCCACGCCAGCCGAGGCGCGCCACCTGGGAGCTCACGAAGTGATTTTTGCGCTGCCGGAGGACGACTTAGCGACCCAGAAACGGGAAGGGCTGGCCCGAAAAGGCGCAGATCCTGGAACCGCGCTTTCAGGCTCCTCCCGAATGGTAGTCAGGAAACCTCTCGAAGATTCGGCGCGAAGAGACGCGGAGATTCTCGCTGCCGCCGTTGCCCACTCAGCGATCTTTGCCGCGTCGATCGGTAACGGATCGCTGGACAGCGAACTCGTCGGGCTATACTGCAATCTCTTCGGCAGTGACTTCAGTACCGCAATCTGCCGTGATGTCCTGAACGAATGCCTCCGGAAGGCGATTCGGGACGGCGCCGGACAGGTTGATCGAGGTCTATTGCGGGGGTGTGTGCGAGATGTTCTTGCGCGGCGTACCCACATTGAACCATCGGTTGGCCAAAACGGAACATCGTCTCGAACTGGCATCGTAGCGCTTGTTGGCCCCCCCGGCGCGGGGAAGACTTCAAACCTGGTCAAACTTGCAATCCACTATGGGCTCCCAAGAGCAGAGCCGATGCAGATTCTCTCCCTCGACAATCTCCGAGTGGCGGCCTCCGACCAAATCCGGACGCTGGGCGCCATTCTTGGAATCGTGGTGCGGGAAATCGAGAGGCCCGACGCACTCGACGCAGTTCTTAGAGTAACTCCACGAAATGGCTGGATCTGGATTGACACCCCGGGGTTCGGACCTCGCGATATCTCCGCGATGGAAGAACTCGCCGCCCCGCTGGCTGAAAATGCGGACATTGACGTCCAACTTGTAGTGCCCGCGACCATGCGTTCGGCCGAGATCGTCAGCATGTGGGAACGCTACGAGTGTTTCCGGCCAAGCAAGATGCTGGTCACCCATTTTGATGAGGCGGTGTGCCTGGGGTCCCTGTTTACGGCGATGGAGGTCACGAACTTGCCCATTTCCTTTGTATCCACCGGTCAACAGATACCTGAAGACATTCAACCAGCTTCGGCCGTTGAACTGCTTGAAAGATCGCTGGATGGGCTGGCTTCTCTATGCGCTCCCGGAAGCGCGAGGGCGTATGCAACGGCAGGGTAGTCAACGGTAGGGCAGACCATTCATCGCCTATGTATAAGTTGGGGTAGTGATCAAATGTATTCATATAGGGCAAGTTCTCAATTCGAAACTCATGACCGGGAGCAGTTAATCCTCGATCACTTGCCTCAGGTGCGCCTGATCGCACGTCGCATTCACGAGCGCCTGCCGGAGAGTGTGAACCTCGAGGACCTGATCTCCACCGGAATCGTTGGTTTGATCTCCGCGATCGATCATTTCGATCCGGCACATAACGTCAAGCTCAAGACGTACGCCGAGTACAAGATTCGGGGGGCCATCCTCGACAGTCTGAGAGGGCTGGATTGGGCGCCCCGCCAGCAGCGCAAGCGTGCCAAGCAGATTGAAGCGGCGATTGCAGGTCTTGAGCAAAAACTTCACGGCCCACCCAATGAGGATCAAGTCGCGGTCGCTCTTGGAATTAGTATCGAGGAGTATCACGAGTGGCTCGTTGATGTTCGAGGGGTGAATCTGGGAAGCCTGGAATCGTCCCCTGGCGATGAGGAGGGCCGCGATTTGCTCCGATACGTATCGGGTGATGAAGAACAGTGGCCGTCGAAGCTTCTGGAGCGTAGCGAGTTAGAGAAACTACTGGCAGAGGCAATCGAGCGGATGCCCCCGATTGAACGCACGGTCTTGAGCCTGTACTACCACGAGGAGATGACGTTGAGAGAGATCTCGCGGATCGTTGATCTCCATGAGTCCCGCGTATCCCAACTGAAGTCGCAGGCAATTCTACGGCTTCGTTCCTACATTGAAAAGCGTTGGCCGACCTCGCGAGGTCTATAGGGTAACGGTACTTAGGTATGGCTGACGCTCCGACCTTCAACGAGACCGCGCGATGGCTTGCCGAGACTCTCACCGCTGCGCTTAGCCAGTCAGTGCAGGCACTCACAAGCGAGGCGCCGAGTATTGAATGGAAACCGTGCCCGCTGGCCGCTCCGGGTGAAAGCGGAGATTGGCTCTGGTGGGAGCAGCCGATCAGTGGGGCAAAGGAGGCGGTCTTCTGGTCGGGAATTCCTGGCGACTCATGGCGGTCGCTCGGGAAACTCGCTCTAGCGGGGGCAGGAATCGACGACGCCACCGATGAGGATTGTCTCGGGACATGGCGTGAACTCCAGAGTCAGACCCTTTCAGGAGGCGCTCAGGCTCTGAGCCGCAGGCTTCGCAAGGATGTGGGTTGCGAAGCGGGCAGGGACCTTCCCTCTGCACCAACACCGCCCTATTCGATCGAAATCGTGCTGGGGATCTCCGATGTCAGTCACAGGCTCCGGATTGGATGGAGTTCAGCCTTGCAAGGTGTTTTGGATCCGGACTCCACTTCATCGGCCGCGCCGGCTTCATCCTCGGACGCAGCCAGGGCCACGCGAAACGCTGCACCTGAAGCTCCAAAGAGGGCCGATGGTGGACGAACCTTGGATCTCCTCCTGGAAGTCGAGTTGCCCGTCAGTGTGTCATTCGGGCGAGCGCAACTCCCTTTGAAGGACGTTCTCAAGTTGAACTCTGGTTCGATTGTCGAGCTCAACCGATCCATCAATGAGCCAGTTGAGGTGATTGTCAACAACTGTGTGGTCGCCCGAGGAGAGGTTGTCGTCGTGGAGGGTAATTATGGAGTACGGATCAAGCAGATTGTCAGCAGGGAGGAGCGGCTTCGTACGCTCTACTGACCGCCACCGCCAGTGCCGGGAAAATCTGCATGAGACTTACACTTTTTCTTTTCCGGCAATCGCAGAAGCGCTTGTGGCGAGCCGCTTCGAGCCTGGCGCGGGCTGCTGCCCATTTCATTGGAGGGTTTCTGCGCAATGACTGAAGGACTGGCAGTTGCAGTCGCAACAGTCGAGGCTTTGGTGATTCTTGCAGTCGTTCTGGAACTCCGAAGAAGGCAGTTGGAGTTCAATCATCGATGGCTCTCGCGGAGTCAGCTCATCCAAAGCGAGATGGGTCGAATGCGGAGTGCCCTTCATGACATGAAGCGCCGACTGGACGACTCCGAGAAGCCGGCCACGACTCCGCATGCGATAGGGGCTTCGCCACTTGCACTCAATGTCAACCGAAGGGCGCAGGCGATCCGAATGATGCGCCGCGGCGAACATCCCACGCAGATATCAACAGCCCTAGCGATTCCTTTGCGTCAGGTCGAATTGCTCTTGAAGGTCAGTCGTATCGCCGGGCAGGCGGACTTCTTGGCAGGAGGGGGTGTAGACGCCGATCCCGCGCAGCAGAGAAACCGGTCCCGCAGCGGTAAGCCGCATTGATCCCCCGTCAGGCTCGGAATTGCTGCTGAAGGGCCCACTGTTTTCTTGCAGCCTTGATTCGAATCGATTGCGTCGAGAATCAGACGACACCTTCCGTTTCGATCAACTCAGCGCCACCTCCCGGTCCGCTTGAAGCTCCGGTGGATCGAGCTCCTTTGCCCCCTGCCCGCTGGACCTACAAGGTATCGGCCGGGTGATTGCCGGCGGCGAATTGGGACCGGCTGCGCGGCCCATGGACGGATTCTGGCTGGTTTCGCGAAACACGGACCAGTGCTCTGCCGCGGCAGTGCCGTTTGTACTCAGGCCATGGGATGGCGCGGAAGAACCGGACGGGTAGCCCTCGCTGCTCGCCGCTTCGCTGGATGATGCGGGAAGAACGAGGCTCGGGCTTCGGCGCTCGCAAAAATTGATCCAGTGGCGCTCAGATAGAGTTGCCCAGGACTTGTTCATGATGTTAAGGAGCGGACGGCCACAGCATCATCCACGCCGAAAGGCGTGCGGGCGTTGACAACTATCGCGAGCGCTGAGCAGCAAGCCAGTGAGGCAAGCGCAGACGGAGATAGCGATAGTAGTCCGGGCCAGCGGCGGAGGCGAGCACTTCCTCGATCACCGGACCGAAGTAAGCCAGCGAGCGGATGACGCCCAGCGGCGGCGCGTCCGGTGGCCGCACGCTCCGGCGCGAGGCCGCCAGCACGAAGGCATTCTCGACAGCCTCAATGGACACGCCGCGCGCATGCAAGGCCAAGGCGAACGTGCGATCGGGTTTACGTTCCACACCGCATGTACCGGGGCGTGGCGCGATAGCCGTCCAGCACGCGCCGGACGTATTCGGCGGCGTCCATGGCGCCGCTCAGCCCTGCGGTTCGCGCAACGCAGGTCCGTCGATGCGCACCGTGTGGCAGTCATGCCGCACGCGGCTCAGCAGCGCTTCCACCATGGCCTTGTTACCGAGGAAGTGATGCCACTCGCTGTAGTCGAGATTCGTCGTGATGATCGTGGAGTGCCGGCGATAGCGCTGCTCCATGAGCTTGAAGAAAGCATTACACTGCTCGGGCCGCAGATTGAGATACCCAAATTCGTCGACAAATGTTGAGCTCAACATTTGTCGACTTATGTGAAGTTGCCAGGAATGTGGAGCTGAGCACTGGAAGCCCCGCCAGATGGCGCTTCGGCGCAGCGCAACTCCACATTTAAGCAATAGCATCGGAAAGTCGCCGTCCGGCGACAAAATTCCATTTTGCCGAGGTTCCGATGCTACATTCCCTCCTTCCGAAGGCGCACGCCAAAACGCTGGCGCTTCCCTTGCTGGGCTCGATCGCCGATGGCTTTGACGACTGGCTCGCTGCCAACGGATATACGGCTGGTTCACGGAGATTTGCGATCCGCATGCTTCCGCACGTGGATAGCGATCTTCGCAAACGAAAGGTGCGCACCGTTTCCGAGTTGAGTCACGCGGTGCTTTACGCCAGTTGGCGGCATCTGATCAAGCGCTTCCCGACGAACGCAGGAACGGTCCGCTCGTTGGAGTGCTTCCTGACGGCCACGGGCAAGATCGTCGCCGATGACAGGAAGACCGCCACGCGGTCCGTCGCGGAGAAGCTGAGCGACGAGTACGTCGCCTACCTGCGAGAGGTTCGCGGCTTCGCGATTCACAGCATGGCCAATCACCGGCGCGTCTCCCAGGCATTTCTTGATCACATCAATCAGCGGCGAGCCCCGATGAAGACCCTTCAGCCGAAGGACATCGAGGTTTTCGTCACCCAAGCAGGCAAACGTCTCTGCCGTGGAAGCCTCCAACACGAAATCGCGGCGCTGCGCGGACTGCTGCGATTCCTCGCGATGGATGGGAGGGTCCCGCCAGGATTGGACAAACAGATCGACACGCC